>JBPCIQ010000273.1:0-22807 GCA_051006135.1 Pyrinomonadaceae bacterium
ATGCTATTGCCTCCTTCATCTGCCACTGTGCCTGAGATTGTGAAATTCGCCGCCGCGCCAGTGAAGACCACTGTCTCCTCGGTCAGATTGAAAGCGATGATGTTGCCTGCGGAAGGGACTGTGCTCCCGATCCGATTGTTGCGGGCCCTATTCGTTATTGATACGCCGCTTGAGGTATTAGGTACGGCCGCCGTACCCGCCGCATTGGTCCCGATATAGTTGCCCAGGATTTGATTAAACGTGGCGCCGCCGCCGGTGATGAGGACGCCGCTGCTGCTGTTGCCGGAGACGACATTGAGTGCCGCTGTATCGACGCCGCCAACCATGTTGTTTGAACTTTCGGAAATGAGAACGCCGGAGCTGGCGTTTGGTAAGGCGGCGTTGCCGCTCGCATTGGTGCCGATGAAATTATTCTGGATGAGGTTTCCGGAACTCTCCAAGACCGACACGCCCTCTCCGCCGCTGCCCGCAACTTTTCTGCTGCCGGAGATCACGTTTCTGGTAGCAGGCGTCGGTCCGCCGATGCGGTTGTTTGAGGTAGGCTGAACGGAGCCGGCCCGACGGGCAGTTGAGTCATGAAGAAGCATGACCACGTCACACACCCGGGCGACTAAGCGTGCATTCATCAAATTTTCAGTACGTCGCAGGAAGTCGGTGGCCGGTTGTATCAGTCTCGTTAGGTTGTCTATCTGGAATGCTAACTTTTTTCAGGATTTATCGGGACATCTCGACCAGCGACGTAAAGCGCGCGCTGATTGCGGGGCCGGCGTCCATCATCCTGGCTAGCGCAGGCCGTCAGCAGAAAGCCCAAACATCTGCTCCCTCACCCCTCCAATGCTACAACGCCAACCACCAGATCAGTTTTTTCAAAGGTCTGCTAGAAGCTGAGCTTCAATCCAAATTGAAACTGTCGCGGATCATACGAAGCCGTTGGACGGCTATAGTAACGCCCGTTTGACGCCCGTTGCCCAAAGGTGTTTACATCTGAGAAAAATGGAGAGGCAGCAGCTTCGTTGAAACGGTTAAAGAGATTAAAGCCTTCGGCAATGATGTCCAGGCGCAACCGTTCGCCCAAACGCACGGCCTTCGTGACGCGTAGGTCCAGCGCCGCATAACTATGCGTAATGCCCAAATTGCGCCCCAGGCTCCCACTCGTGAAGGGTGTGGCCGTTGGAGCGAAGAGAACTCCATTGGCATCGACACTCGGACGATCGTTCGAGCTTTGCAAGTCGCCATTCGTATCGTTGCCTGTGATTATGTTGAAGGGACGCCCGGAGGAGAGTTCCAGGATCGGCGCCACGCTAAAGTCGGCGAGGAAACGGCGTGCCCCGCTCTCCGATCGCCATGCCACCGGCGATGCCAAAACGCCGCTAAAAACGAAGCGATGGCGCTGATCAAACAACGAGTCGGAGCGCTCTGCGCGAAAGTTGCGATTGTTCTGTGGCTTCAAGAGCGTCTGCAAGTCTGACGAGTCATCAATCGAATGAGACCAGGCGTAAGAAGCGAGAAACTGGAAGTTGTTTGAGAAGCGTCTCTTCACTTCCAGATTCAATGCATTGTAATTGGAGTTGCCGTCCGAAAGCTGCGCGCTGACATCCGCGAAGGGTGAGATCAGTCCGGGCGTTCGCAAGCTGTTAGCCGCCGCTAACGCGCCATCAAACACGGGCTTTGTCACGGCCCCGCCCGTTGCTGAGGCAATAAAGAAATAATTTGGACCGCTAGGACGGAAGAAATTGGCTGCAACCGGACTAACTACACCTTGACCTAAACCATTGCGACCGACCAGGCCGGGAATAATTACTGTATATCCTGGAGGACAGCCGGCGCCCGGACAAGCCATCGGCAGGCCAAAAAAGAGAGCTTGTGCGTTCGACAGTGGGTTGGCTCCAGCGAAGCGCCTGAAGTTCTCGATCAGAAAATCTGTCTGGGGTGAGTTTATATCCTGTGGGTGCGGCAGATGATGCGCGCCGACAAAAATATAGCTCGCCGACACCGACGTGTTGGTACCCACCTGGTGTTCGATGGTCAGGTTGGCCTGATTCGCATACGCATACTGAAAGTCTTGAGCCACATTCAGGGTAAAGGGAAGTAGTGGCCCAAAGCCTACGAACGTTTGATCGTTGAAGCGCAAACGACCAGGCAAGTATTGTGCGGTCCTCGCTACGCCTGGTGTGGTCAACCCCGCCGGGCAGAAAGGCGAAGTGGTAGCCGTGGAGCACACGGTGCCCTGAAAGATCTGGACAGTATTGAACGAGGCCGTTGGGAGGGGACTGCCCGGCAAAACGTTCGTGTACTGCTGCTGCTGAGCGCCATCTGCAATATCTGAGTTGAAAGCTATAGCCAGCAGCGGGTGATCGTAGAAGAGACCATAGGCCGCGCGGACCACCGTTTTACCATCATTGTTAATGTCCCAGGCCACTCCGAGGCGAGGTGCAATGTTGTTCGTGTCACGCGGAAAACCCTGCTGCACGCCCAGCGAGTTCTGCGCAGCCAAAAAATCGGCGGCAGACAGCTGTATGCCGGTAAGCGGATCAGTGAATGGGATCGGAGCGAGAGTGTCTGTTAACTCGACGTCGTAACGAAGGCCATAATTGAGCGTGACGTTAGGTCGCACTTTCCAGGAGTCTTGTGCAAAAAAGGCCAGCGGACGGTTTTTGATAGAACTGATGGGATTGCCAAAACCCTGGATGAAAACACCGGGAATTCCCATACCGTAAGATTGCACAGGCGTTAACGAAGGCGCCAACGGCGACAGGCCCGGGATAAAGCCCGCCGCAAGCGTACCAGCTGAGAGATCACCGAAATTGAAAAGCCCGGGGAAGTTGAGTTGGAAGCTCGCATCCACGTTGATGAAATTAAGGTCCCCGCCGAATTTGAATGAGTGATTGCCCACAGCCCAACTAAGATTGTCAGCGAGTTGAAACCGCCGCTCAGTGCGATCGACGGGCGAAAATGGATTTGGACCAATAAACGCCGCCCCAGAAATCTGCAAAGCCGGGCCGCCTGTGATTTGCGAATCGAAAGTCGCATCACGATTGCCGAAGTTAAAGCGGGCCTCATTGATCAATGAAGGCGAGAGGGTAGAATTGAGCGAGGCGACAAATGCGGTGTCCTTCAGCGTTTGAATGCCTGTACGCGAAAAGTCATTTTGGCCCAACGTCTGGTTTTGCGATTCATCCTGAATGCCCGTCAGATCACTTGGATTATAACCAAACCGGAGGGTGAGGTGGTGACTGTCATTAAAGTTGTGATCGCCGCGCACCGAGAAGAACGTTGTCGCTTCGGAAATGGGGAAGATGCGCAACAGTTGGTTGAGGGCACGAAATCCCACCGGCTGGCCATCGCCATTAACCGTAGTAAACCCAGGTAGAAGACCATTGTTAGCAAGAGTAGGAACTGGTGTGCCTGCCAGGAGGAAACGCGGGCCAACGACACTGCCCTGGGGAATCCCGACCCCTGGAAGAAAATTCACCAGGCTGCTTGTTCCATTGAGACCAATTTGTGCGCCCACGGAGGCGAAATGAGCATAGCCCACCGCGCGTCCAATGCGCGCAGCGTCGCCGCTGGCTAACTCACCACCAATGAAACTCGCTTGAGCCGGCGTTAGATTATTGAACGTTTGGGCTACGGGAAGGATTCCGGCGGGAATGGTGACACTCGCGGTCAATCCTGCCGCCGCGTTGCTCGTAAAAAACCCTGACTCCTGGCGCCGCCGTTGCTCAAAGGCGGTGAAGAAAAACGTCTTATCTTTCTGGATCGGACCTCCGAACGTTGCGCCATACTGAGCTCGCGTGAAAGGCGGATCAGCGATTGGCGCAAACGCATTGCGAGCCTGAAAACTTCTATGGCGCAAGAAGCCAAAGATGTTCCCGTGAAAATCGTTCGTGCCGGCTTTGGTAACCACGTTGATGATACCGCCGGTGGCACGCCCGAATTCCGCCGCGTAAGAATTAGTGGCTACTTGAAACTCTTGCACTGCCTCCTGTGAAACAGTGGAGCGTGAAGCATTAACCGAGTTATCAGTGTTATCAGCTCCGTCGACCTGCACGAGAGTGGAACGTCCGCGCTGCCCACCGATATTTAAGCCCGAGGAAGGCGCTGGCCCGATTGGGCGATCGTTGCCGCGATTGACAGTCGATATGGTAGTAGCAAACCCAAGATAATCACGCTGATTAATTGGCAGACTATTGATCCGTTGCTGCTCAATGGTATTAGCCATCGTGGTACGCCCTGTTTCTATAACTGGCTGGTCCTCGCCGGTGATGTTGACAATTTCGCTGATCGCACCAATCTCCAGCTTGACGTCAAGGTCAGCGCGAGCACCGACAGTCAATGTATATGAAGGCACAACAGACTTCTTGTAAGTTGGAGCCTCGACCGTTACCTCGTAGTCTCCCGGCGGCAGGCTCAGAATCCGATAGTAGCCTTCATCATTAGTGGTCGCAGTGCGCGAGAAATTAGTTGCCGGGTTTCGGGCGGTTACACTGGCACCGACGACAATCGCACCCTGCGGGTCACGCACAAATCCATTCAAGTCAGCTGCATTTGATTGAGACTGGCCCAAAGCCACGCTCGCGCAAAGAACAGTAGCGACAAAAATGAAAACTACCCGAACCGGGGCGGAAGACCACTGTCTGAGGGATGCTACGATCATAGTATTCTCCTTAAGCTTAGAAAAAAACCCGGCGACCCGCGTAAGTCGACGGTTGGCATAAGCACCTTAGTGAGTTGCCGCAGTGAGTTGCCGCGTGATTTTTCGCTTTTGACTGGATATTGGAACAGATCGATACAACTGCTGAATGTCTCAAGTTTTTTGGGGAGTGCTTAGGTCGCCTTACATCAGCCACGCCCCCTGCAGAGAGTCTATCGGGAGCATTCAAACCGAAAACGCTCAGTCTTTTTACCCCAAAAGCGCGCTTGTGGCAAGGCATATTAGGTACACTCGGCGCATTCGACGTTCGAGCAGAACCCCCTTCGGCTGAAGCTTCCTCGACTTGCGAACCCTCGAGGGTAACTAGTCCGACGCGCCGCGCGTAGAGAGCGCGAGTTTTCGCCGTAGCAATGTGCTGGCACCGAAGCACAGTATGGCAGCTTCGGCGAGCCGCGGAGCGTAAGCGGCGTGACGTAGGAGGCGCGAAATTCGAAACCGCGAGTCAAAGTTTTTCGCATAACGCGAGCGATACTCGCTGGCAAGAGAGTCGAACGAGCCAGGTTCCTGCAGTCTGCCAAGATATTCGAGAATTGTCCTGGCAGCGACCTCTCCACTCTGCAGAGCCATCAGCATACCGCTGCCTGTAAAAGGGTCTATAAAGGCGGACGCATCACCAATTGTCAGTAGTCGCTCGGCCGGCACGAGACTTCTCCGCCCGAAAGTTCCCAGCGAAACGCTTAGCCAGTCCGTGTCAGGCTGTGCGTGCGAAAGCGTCTTCGCGGCGCGCGAGTTTTTTAAAACGGTTCTGCGGATAACCGTCATCGGATTCGAGTCGCAGCGGCGTACATCTTTCGCTGAAGCAATAAAACAGAAGTTGCTGAGTCCACCTTCAATACTGCTCAACCCCCCATAACCACCCGGATAAGAATAGATCTCGCAGGCTCCGGCATCGACTCCGGCGTTCGCCAGGTGTGCTTTAAAAGCAACGAGGTGCGGCTTGGCCCGGACCTTAGGCGCGTGGCCCACCTGCTTGAGTCGTCTCACCAGGGCACGACCCTGACCGGTCGCATCAATGGTCACATGCGCATAATAGGTGCGGGTTTCGTTCCCCGATTTCACTCGAATCCCGCGCACCACTCCTCGATCCAGAACCAAATCCGTGACTTGGCTTGCCTCGAAAACGACGACGCCGACGCTCCGGGCTCGCTGTAAGAGTTTCTGGTCCATCTCCGCGCGACTGAGACCAAGCGCGCTCCTTTCGTGCCCAAACCACTCGCTGGGAACACTGATGCTGTGACCGCTGCATGAATAAAAAACTGTTCGGTTGAGACTGGCACCGCCAGCGGAGATCATCTGACTAGCGACACCGAGGCGCTCGAAGTGTGACAGGCACTCGGGAGAAATGAACTCGCCGCAAAGTTTTGCGCGCGGAAAACTCTTCTGCTCGACGATCAGGACGCGCGCGCCATGCTCGGCCAGGTGAATCGCGGCGCTCGTTCCGGCAGGCCCAGCGCCGGCTATCGCAACATCATAAGAATCGGCGAGTGAAGTTAGTGAAGTCATTGGGCCGATCCAGGATAGGCGGTTAGCTTTTCAGATTGTCCGCCGCCTTTGAAGTGAAACAGCCTTTCTTCCACATTGCGCTGTCGTGCGCTAAGTACCAGCCGATACGGAAACTTTCGATCCACTTTGACTTCTTCCAGTCCGGCTGCTTCTGCCAGCTTGAGCAGTTCGTCCGGTTTAAAGCTTCGCAGGATCGACAGCGCACCATCTTCGCGGAGCAAACGATTGTGCAGGAAGAGGCGTCCCACAGTGGTGTAGAAATAATACGCAACTGGATGACGGTGAAGATCGATGACGAAAATCCGCCGGCGCGTAACGCGGCTCAGTTCACGCAAGAGTGCCACAACCTGAAGGTCTTTAAAGTGATGCGTCAGCAGCGAGCAGATTGCATAATCAAAAGTGCCATCGGCAAAAGGAAGGCGTAACGCATCGCCACGAACCGCGCTGATCTCGCAAAAGTTGCTCGATTCTTGGGCAATCGCTTGGGCTGATCGTGCGTTCAACTCCACTCCTACAAAACTCGCATCGCACTTTTTCCTTCTGGCCCAATCCGCAGCCCCGCGTAAGAGTTCACCTGATCCTGCGCCCACGTCGAGCACAGAGAAGCTGTGAATGCCCGACTGCTCGATTTCGTTCAGCAACGTCTGGCGTAACGCTCTCGTGTCTCCTAACCAGTTATTAACCCACTGCAGTTCGACAATGCAGCCCTCATATTCTTCCGGCGTATAATCGCCCTTGTCGAGATGTTCAAGCTCGCTACTGCGCAGGCCAAAGCGTGCAAACATAAGTGCGCAAATCGTTAGTTAGTGACTCTTGAGAGAAAGCGTTTGTCGTCCGCCTGACGGCCTTAGCCCTTTTCAATTACCAGCGCGCTATTCTTCGAGCCGAAACCAATGCAATTGCATAGCGCTACTCGCACGTCGGCTTCGCGCGCCTGGTTAGGCACGTAATCGAGATCGCAATCCGGATCGGGCTCGTCCAGATTGATTGTGGGGGGAATCATTCTCTCGTGCATCGCACACAGCGCTGCTGCTAAGCCTGCAGCGCCGCTGGCGCCCTGGGGATGACCGATCTGCGATTTGGTCGCTGACATAGGAATTCGAGCTGCCTGGCCGTCAAAGGCTAATTTGACCGCACTGGTTTCAATCCGATCGTTTAGCAACGTGGAAGTGCCGTGAAGATTGACGTAGTCGATGTCTTTAGGCTGGCGGCCCGCGTCTGCCAGCGCCAGTCGCATGGCGCGCGCCGGTTCATCGCCGCTTTCTTCCAAACGCACCCGGTGATATGCATCACAAGTCGCCCCATATCCGGTGATCTCCGCGTAGATTTTAGCGCCACGCTTCCGAGCATGTTCAAACTCTTCCAGGACATAGATCCACGCGCCTTCGCCCAATGTTATTCCCGATCGGTTGCGTTCAAACGGTCGAGAAGCACGATGCGGCTCATCGTTCCATTGTCTTGTCAGCACTGTCATCAGATTGAATGCTGCAAGAATGCCGGGGGCGATTGGTGCGTCAACGCCGCCGGAAATAATCACGTCCTGCCGGCCAAGAGCGATGTGCTCAGCGGCATACGCGATCGCGTCAGTTGAACTGGTGCATCCTGTGGAGACTACGTGCGAAAGACCTCTCACGCCAAACGCCATCGATAATTCGCTCGAAAGGCCCCCGTGGGTGGAAGAAGGAATCGTGTAGACGCTGGCTTTGTAGGTTGGACCAACGTACCAGTATTCGTATTGCTGCTCGGTAAATGCCAGGCCGCCACCGCCGGTTCCCAGCATCACGCCGATGGCTCGGCGCTGTTCCAAGTTCAGGTCATTGGGGAAAATGTTCGCATCTTCTAAGGCTTCTCTGGCTGCTGCAAGCGCTAACGGCACAGTTCGTGGCACGTGTTTCCGATCCTTCGGATTTAGTTGGGCCTCCCAGTTGAAGCCCGGAACTTCCGCAGCAATCTTTACCGCCGATTCCGTCACGTCAAACGATGTGATTCTCCGAATTCCACTTTCCCCACGTACCAATGCAGCCCAGAAAGCCTGCCGCCCGATCCCAATGGGCGTCACGCACCCAATGCCTGTAATAACGACGCGACGCACTCGCTGTGATCGGTTCAACATTTTGCGGTCGACTTCTAATAGAAGCCTGGTTTTAGATAAAGACGGGGAGGGGACAGCATAACATTGCCAGAGATTATTCGGCGAAACGAACGAGGAGTTATTCGTCCACAACACTAGACAGGATTTGTCCGGGTCCATTATCAAGCGGCTAATCCACTCGTAGGTAAAAAGGGCCGTACACCTTTCGATGTTCAGCCCGTAAGTGGTTCTTGTTTTGCCCCGGCCTAGCCCGCGGGGTTCAGAGGCGTTGTCGCATTAACCTGTGTGCCACACTCATTGCAGAACTTAGTTTCAGGACTAATCTCCGCCTGACAATGAGAGCACCTTAGCTTTTCCTGCCTGGTGCCACATTGGCTGCAGAATCTCGCGCCCGCCTGAAGTCGCGCACCACATTTCACACACGATGTGTGCTCTCCACCTCCAAGTTTTTCGCCGCACTCATTACAGAAGTTTCCGGACAGGGCATTCGACGCACCGCACTTCGGACATTTGCCCTTCCCAGCTTCATCCCGATCGCTCGTTCCTGGATTCATCGCATTAGTCATTGCTCCGGCCATAGCATTTCCGATTGCGAACCCCGCTCCGAGCCCTGCCCCGGTTCCGGCGCCGCCAGAACTGTTTTGTGCCGCGTCGCGCATTGCGTCTGCCGCCTGAAAATGAGCATAGCGTTCGACATTGCCGATCACACCCATCGAAGTGCGTTTGTCCATAGCCACTTCAACTTCGGGCGGAAGCGAGATGTTTTCCACTATAAACTTCGTCAGCTCAAGACCAAACGACGAAAATTCTCCTTTCAGCTTGCCGCCAGTAAACGTGCCCAACTCATTGTAGTTGGAAGCTAGATCCAGAGCCGCAATCTTCGACTCGGCGAGAGCGTCGCTAAATCCACTCACTAGTGTGCGCTTAAGCTGGCCTTCGATATCTTCGGTTACGAAGTGCGCATTCGTGCCGGCAATCTCTCTTATGAAAGCGCTCGGATCTGCAACACGCATGGAATAGATCCCGAAAGCTCTCAGACGGACCATGCCGAAGTCTGCGTCTCTCATCATTACCGGATTGGGCGTTCCCCATTTCAGATCGGTGAACTGTTTGGTGCTTACGAAATAGACTTCAGCTTTGAATGGCGAATTGAAGCCGTGTTTCCAGGCTCCGAGCTTGGTGAGGATGGGTGTATTGCCCCCATCAATAGTGTAAAGACCTGGAGGGAAAACGTCCGCAATCTGCCCTTGATAAACGAAAACGGCGGTTTGCGATTCGCGCACTGTGAGGCGGGCGCCGTTCTTAATCTCCTGATTGTGAACGGGAAAACGGTAGAGCAGCGTGTTGCCCGAATCGTCCAACCATTCGATTACCTCTATGAATTGAGAGCGGATGGCGTCAAGAATTCCCATCGGTGTTGCGCCTCCTTTGCGCTCCATGCTAGTGGGGGTGCCTTCTTAGAGGGTTCGCGGTTCCCGTGTTCCGGCGATCCCACCTTGGAAATATTGCATAAAGCGGGCCGCTAAGGAAGAGCGGACGGCAATTCTGCTTCTCTCCTTTCTACTGGTCCGCCTCTACTTTTCCGGCGTGAGCATGCGCATATGCATAGCCTACCAGCGCCGTTAGCCCACCCGCGATGTCGATAAGGCTGTCGTAAAGGGATGCGGTCCGGGATGGCACAAAGCTCTGGTGAAACTCATCTAACAGCGCCCAAAGTATAACCAGGAGTATCCCAGCAAAGAACCACCATCGTCGCAGAATTTGCCGCGACGAAACAGCGAAAGCTCGAGCTGACAGCAAGCCCAGTACTGCAAACTCCGTGAAGTGGGCAGCCTTGCGCGTCAAGAAATGAACAACGCCGATGGTTTCCTCACTAATGTTCGGGAAAAGCCAGAGAAGTAGGGGTCGTATAATCTTTGAGGTATGTTCAGCTGAGAACTCGACGCTGGACGCTGAGGCGATGAAAGCCATCCAGAGGATGAGTGGGGCATAGCGCCACAAGCGCTCCCGCGCAGCTTGAGCTTCCATTCAGAATTTTTACCCTTTTGCGCAAACGCGATGCTAAAAACATAATGGGAAGCCGCACCAGCTGCTTCCCATCTCAAGTGCCGAACTTCACTCCCTGGCAGGCTAAAGTGCTGCGGAGCCCGAAACGACTTCGATAATCTCGTTAGTGATCGCCGCCTGTCTTACGCGATTCATGTTCAGCGTCAACGAATCGATCAGTTCGCTTGCGTTCTTTGATGCCGAATCCATCGCTGTCATCCGTGCCCCTTGTTCAGAAGCAACTGACTCGAGCAGCGCCCGAAATATTTGCGTCTCTACCAATCGTGGAAGTAGTCGACTGAAGATTTCCGCGGGAGGTTGTTCGTAAATATAGTCGACAAGGTTCTGGGGTTGGCCCGATGCATTTGACTCTTCCGTATTTGTTCCGCGAGACACGGGCAGGAGTTGTTCAATCACGACTCTTTGCGCCATTACCGACTTAAACTCATTATAAATCACGAAAGCCTTGTCGATCTTCTGGTCTTCGGTAAAACGGTTGATCACGTCACGCGCAACTTCAAGTGCCTCGGAGAATTCTACGCGGCCCTTGCCCGTAAGCCCGATGTATTCGCCCGTCAACGTCGCGCCTCTTCGTCGATAGAAATCTCTTCCCTTGCGCCCTACCGCCAGGACGTCAAGCTGCTTGCCTGAATTATCCCGAATGAAAACTTGGGCAGCTTTGATCAGGTTTGTATTGAAAGCGCCGCAGAGTCCCTTGTCAGCAGTGATTAGAACAACCAGATACCGTTCATCGCCACGCGGATCCAGCAGGGGGTGATGGAAATTCTCGTCGGTTCTGCCAGCGAGTTCGCCGAGAACTTCCATCATCTTGTTCGCGAACGGGCGAGCCGTGACGACGCGGTCCTGCGCGCGCTTGAGCTTTGCGGCAGAGACCATCTTCATGGCCTTTGTTATTTGCTGCGTATTCTTAACCGACTTAATACGGCGACGGATGTCTAGGAGATTGGGCATACGGCGTCAGACTGGGCAACGATTCTATCCACCGACAGTCACAGGCTCAGTCGGAGGAGTAGTGGCACTTACAGTCTCGTTTCTTTCGTTCCAAAGATCCCGGAAGTCTTTCATGGCTTGCTGGAGATCTGCTTTGATCTCGTCAGTCAAACTCTTCTTGTCGCGAATGCTTTGCAAGAGACCAGGGTGGGAATTCTCGATAAACTTCAGCAGCTCCGCCTCGAAGGCGCGAACGTCCTCGACAGCAATGTCGTCTGTAAAACCGTTACTTGCGGCCCAAATAACGAGAATCTGGTTCTCAATGTCCATCGGGCGGTACTGGGGCTGTTTCAGGATCTCAACCAGGCGCTGCCCTCGTGCCAACTGCGATTGCGTGGCTTTATCAAGGTCCGAGCCGAACTGAGCAAACGCCTGCAACTCTCTGAACTGTGCAAGGTCGATTCGGAGCGTTCCCGCGACCTGCTTCATCGCCTTAACCTGAGCAGAACCGCCTACTCGCGAAACACTGTTGCCTACATTGATGGCCGGACGAATACCACTGTTGAACAAATCAGCTTCTAAAAATATCTGTCCATCGGTAATTGAGATCACGTTAGTCGGGATGTAGGCGGAAATGTCGCCCGCCTGCGTTTCAATGATCGGAAGGCTCGTTAACGAACCGCCCCCCTTCGCATCGGAGAGCTTCGCGGCGCGCTCGAGCAAGCGCGAGTGCAAGTAAAACACATCGCCGGGGTAAGCCTCACGCCCGGGCGGCCGTCGTAGCAGTAAGGAGATCTCGCGATAAGCCGCGGCTTGCTTTGACAGATCATCATAGATTGTCAGCGCGTGCCTGCCGCCGTCGCGAAAGTATTCACCCATAGCCGCTCCCGAGTAAGGAGCGAGGAATTGCATCGCCGCCGGGTCCGAAGCGGTGGCTTTCACCACGATCGTGTATTCCATTGCACCGAAGTCCTGCAGTGTCTTGACTACCTGTGCAACGGTTGATGCTTTCTGCCCTATTGCGACATAAATGCAGACAACGTCCTTACCTTTTTGATTGATGATCGTATCGACGGCAACCGCGGTCTTGCCGGTCTGCCGATCGCCAATGATCAACTCTCGTTGGCCCCTACCAATTGGAACCATCGCATCAATTGCTTTGAGTCCGGTTTGCAGAGGCTCCCTCACCGGTTGCCGATCGACGACTCCGGGAGCGATACGTTCTATTGGATTGTAATTTTCCGTAATAACCGGGCCACCATCGTCAACTGGATTGCCAAGCGCATCTACTACGCGACCGACAAGGGCATCTCCCACCGGCACTTGCATAATACGACCGGTGCGCTTAACCACGTCGCCTTCTTTGATTGCCTGGAATTCACCGAACAGTACGGCTCCGACTTTGTCTTCTTCGAGGTTTAACGCCAAGCCCCGTACAGCATGTGGAAACTCTAGCAGTTCGCCAGCCATGACTTTCTCGAGTCCATGGATCTCGGCTATTCCATCACCAACCTTGATAACCGTGCCGACTTCCATAACCGTCACGCCAACTTCGAAATTCTCAATCTGCTTACGAATGATTTCGTTTATTTCGTTTGCTCTAATTGGTTCCATCAGGTTTCCTCAGATATTTTCCAATGAGAACTTCGGCGCTAGAAAAGTTTCGTAGCTAGCTCTTCAACTCCCCACAAGCCGATTCTCCATTTGCTCAAGCTGATTACGGATTGAACCGTCGTACACGGTAGAGCCAATTCGGGTAACCATTCCACCCAAAAGCGCTTCGTCGGTTGCAAAGGTCAGACGCACATCTTTGCCCGTGATCGCACCAAGCCGGCGTTGTAAATCGGTCTTGGTGTCTTCTGAGACGGGTCGCGCGGTTGTTACCCCGACAGCGACCACGCCTGATCGCTCATCGACTACGGTCGCAAATCTCTTGATGATCTCGCCAAGTTCGGTGAGCCTTTGGTTCTTCAACAGTAACTTAAGAAAATTGGCGGCGGACTGGCGAATCTTTGTTCGCCGGATAATCTCATCAAGGACAGTTCGCTTTGGCTCATAGGGGATAGTTGGATCTGCAAGGACCTGCTGGAGTTGAGGGTTCGATTCGATAATTTCCGCCCAGAAAGTTAACTCATTCTGGACCGCCCGTTGCTCTTCTGCTCCTGTAATCGCATCCGCGAGCGCCAAGGCATATCGTCGCGCCACTGTATGTGAACTCAACTGCTAGTCCTCCCTAGCTCCTCGACATTAAGACTGATGAGCCGCTTATCGTCTTCCGGTCGAATGTCCCTCCGGATAGCTTCCTCCGCTAGAGATAAACTTTCGCGGGCCGCGAATCGACGCAGCTCCTGAGTTGCTACCTTCGCTGCGACCTCAATTTCGCGCTGAGCCTGCTGTCGCAGTTTTGCCATTTCTACGTTTGTTGAACGTTCCATGCGCTCCCGCTCAGCATCCGCCTCGGCCTTCGATCGTTCCCGAATAGTTGAAATCTCGCTATCCAGTCGCTCAAGACGCGCCTCTACCTCAGCAAGCTTCGCCAATGCCTCATCTCGCTCTTCCCGAGCTTTTAGCAACTCACGCTTGATGGATTCCCGCCGCGATTTCAGGGCTTTGCTCACTTTACTGCCAAAACGATTATGCAAATAGATGGCTCCAGCCACGAAAACCAGCAGGTTTACAAACTTCCATAATTCAAAGCCCGGATAGTTCCACCAGGCAGTGCCACTTTCAATGCTCAAGATTGTGACCTCAGCCAATTCCATCGCAGCCAAAAACATTTTCCGTTACGCGTCCGCAAGGTCTACTTACTCAAGGGCCGGCCAAGAATGCGGGAACTTATCTGCAACGCAAGTCGTCGGGCCTCTGACGCAAGCGTGATACGAACATCATCAGCTTGTTGAGCAATACCCCTCTTTTCGGCCTCTAGGAAATTGCCGACCTCTTCCTTAACGGATGACAGTCTCGCTTCCCTCTGGCGCAATGCCTCCACTCTCTGCTGTTCCAGGAGTTTGTATCCCTCGGCACGCGCCTCCCGCAAAGTGCGCTCGTAATCCTTAATCTTTTTATCAACCTCCCTTAAGGTTAGCCGAGCCTCCTCCAATCGCCCACGTGTTTGCAGATCGCGCTCTGCGAGGATTCGGTTGATCGGCTTGAAAAGCGTTACATTCAACACTGCCACCATTATCAAAATAATCAGCCCGTGTACAACGAGGGTGCCATCAGGCACTAGTTGGATCGAACCTTCAGCAAGGGCAAACAAAACATTTCCCATGGAACAGTAACCCCGTTCTCGTAAGTGTTAGAAAGTCGCCGAGCTTAACATGACCTCAAAAAGCGGGCAAGTTTGGATCAACTCCGCCCAGCAACTCGGCGTTCTAGCCGAAAACACTCTGAAAGCGCATCAGAAATGAACCCCACTATAGCCATTGTATCTTGTACAGACTCACTGAGGGGGGGGGGCGGTTGTACTACATACAGCGAACTACGTGCCGGGCGAGTTTGCGGCTGGGGCTAACAGCCTGTAGATTCGCTCTAAATCGCTCAAGCTATAAAACTCTATTTCAATTCTGCCGCTCGCACTGCCTTCCTGCTCGAAGATTCTGACTTTCGTTCCTAGCTCGCGCCTTAACCTGGTCTCGGCTGAGCGGATATTGGGATCAACGGTCGGTCGCACCCTTGCCTTTCTGCTCACTCGCGTGGTTCCGGCGAGGTGTTTCACCAGGCGCTCCGTGGCTCTGACAGAAAGGTTTGATTGGATTATTTTTTTGGAAAGCTGTCGCTGTTCATCGATATCACGAATTCCCAAAAGTGTACGACCGTGACCCGTGGATAACTTTCCGTCCCGAACCAGCGTTTGAATATCTAGTGGCAGGCGCAAAAGTCTAAGATAGTTAGTTATATATGACCTGTCCCGACCCACCCGTTCTGCAATGGACTCCTGGGTGAGCCCAATTGTTTCGACAAGCTTCTTATAGGCCTGCGCTTCTTCGATGGGATCCAGATCTTCACGCTGAAGATTTTCGACCAAGGCGAGTTCCAGCACTTTGTCATCAGCTACCTCTCGCACCACCGCCGGGATGCGTGTTAATCCTGCCAATTGCGCTGCTCGCCAACGTCTCTCACCTGCAATTAGCTCATAGCGGGTACCTTGGCGTCGTACCAGCACCGGCTGCACGACTCCATTCTCGGTTATTGATTTTGAGAGCGCCTCAAGTTTCGTTTGGTCGAAGCGCGTTCGGGGCTGCATAGGCCCGGGTTCTATAAGATTTATTTCAATCTCATATGGCTCCTCCGCCCCAGCGCTACTCCGTTGCTCAGCCGACAGCAGTGCTCCCAGTCCCCGGCCCAATGCCTTTCGTGTCATGAGCAAGAATCTCCTTGGCTAGTTGAGAATAAGCTTCCGAGCCCTTCGAATGCATATCATAGAGAATAATGGGTTTTCCATAACTTGGAGCCTCCGCAAGGCGGACATTCCGAGGAATTACCGTCTGATAGACTTGCTGACCGTAAAAATCTCTCAGGTCTGAGGCGACTGCTGCTGACAAGTTCGTCCGCTCATCATACATAGTCAGAAGAAGTCCTAGAACAGTGAGACTGGGGTTATGAAGTCGCCGGATGCGGGCGAGCGTGTCAAAAAGTTCCGTCACACCCTCTAAGGCGTAATACTCAGCCTGAATGGGTACCAACAAGAACCTCGCGGCTGTGAGAGCATTTAAAGTTAAAAGCCCAAGGGAAGGAGGACAATCGATTATAATGAAGTCATATTCTGCGTCTAGAGCACCAAGTGCATCGCGGAGTCTGAACTCCCTCCGGTCCATGTCGACTAACTCTACTTCCGCGCCAGTCAAGTCCTTATTTGCTGGGGCTATTTTTAGTGAAGGTATCTCCGTGGCCAAAACGACGTTCTGCAGGGGTTCGGCCAGGACGATTACATGGTAGAGGCTCTTCCGGAAACTCCCCCGGGCAATGCCGATACCAGATGTCGCATTCCCCTGAGGGTCGGCATCGACGAGCAAAACACGAATTCCGGAGATTGCCAACGCTGCAGCTAAGTTAATTGCTGTAGTAGTCTTACCCACACCGCCCTTCTGATTGGCAACCGCGATTATCTTGGCCATGTTGAACGGTCGTCTCTTTTCCGTAAATCCGCCGCCAAGCTACCATACAGCTGTGAGGAAGCGCTATGGTCGCAGTATTAACGAGCGCTCTGCCCTGTGTTTCAGGTGTAATGCTCGCCCAAGGGGACACGTGAAACATTTAAGCCGCCCGCGGCCGAATGCTAAGTCTCACCAGGAGGTTTGAAAGCGCGGCGGCGGTAAGACCCCGGACCTTTCTGGCTTGGCCGAACGTCAACGGTCGCGCGCGTTCTAACCGCTCCACCATTTCATGAGATAAGCCACTCATTCCGCGGAAATCAAAGTCTCGCGGAATTCGCAGGCCATCATGTTGGTGTAATCGCTCCCGCGCTGCTTGCTGCACTTCGATATAGCCGGCATACAGCGAATCAGCCAACGCGGACTCTAACTCACTCTCATCGCCGTGCACACCAAATTCAGCCGGCAAGAGCGATCGGATTGTCTCTGAATTTACGCCCGCCCGCTTTCCCAGTTGCGCGAGAGTCAAAGAGTCGCCCAGATCCACTCCAAGAGTTGAACTCACTGCGGCATATGCCGGATCGGACCGCTTAAGGCGAGTTTGATCCAATAACGAACTCATACGTGATATACGGTCTCTTCGCGAATTAAAACGCTCCCAATCGTGATCTCCCACTATGCCCAGCTCGCGTCCATAAGGTTCCAGTCGCTCATCCGCGTTGTCATAACGCAAAGCGAGTCGGTTCTCTGCCCGCGACGTAAAAACTCGATAAGGTTCGTCGACGCCCTGTGTGATCAAATCCTCGATCAGAACACCAATATAGGATTCCTCGCGACGGAGTCGAAAAGTCTTGCGACCCTGAACCGCCAGCGCAGCGTTAATACCCGCCACCAGCCCCTGACAAGCGGCTTCCTCATACCCCGTGGTTCCATTTATCTGTCCAGCGTGGAACAGGCCCCTAATTCGGATTGCCTGAAGGTCCGGGCCTAGTTCCCTGGGATCGACAAAGTCATACTCTATTGCGTACCCGGGCCGGATCACTCTTGCTTCATGCAACCCCGGGATCAGTCTGACCAAGTCCTGCTGAAGATCTGCCGGCAGCGACGTGGAGAAACCATTGAGATAAACCTCATTAGTGTCATGACCCTCGGGTTCCAGGAAAAGCTGGTGACGATCTTTCTCACCAAACCTCACCACCTTATCCTCTATGGAAGGACAGTACCGCGGTCCGATACCCTTGATCTTCCCAGAGTACAGCGGAGACTCTTGCAAGTTCTCTCTGATCGCGGAGTGCACGTCCGGATTTGTGTGGCCTACATAACAAGTTATTTGGCTTTGCTCAATTCGATCAGTCGCAAATGAAAACGGGACTGGCCGCTCGTCCGCCAGCTGCGGCTCAAACGCATCCCAATGAATCGTCCGACCGTCTAAGCGCGGCGGCGTACCTGTTTTCAAACGACCGACGGGAAAGCCCAAGTCCTTTAATGCTTCGGCCAATTCAATCGATGGAGGTTCACCGGCTCGGCCGGCGCTGTAAGTACGCCGACCTGTATGCACTAGGCCGTTCAGAAAGGTCCCTGCTGCGATCACTACGGCGGGAGCAGCGATCGTCCGACCGTCCTGCATTTCGATCCCGGCTACTTTGTGTTGACGGATGATCAAATTGATCACCATTCCCTGCCGCAGGTGTAGATTTGGCGTTCCTTCCAATGTTCGCCGCATTTCCTTACGGTACAACGAGCGGTCTGCCTGGGCGCGAGGTGATTGCACGGCTCGGCCCCTGGACCGATTGAGTAGCCTAAACTGAATGCCCGCTCGGTCGGCGACCCGGCCCATTATTCCGCCAAGCGCATCTATTTCCCGGACGAGATGGCCCTTAGCGATCCCACCAATAGCGGGGTTACAAGACATCTGGCCGATCAGATCAAGGTTCATCGTTACCAAAGTGGTTTGGGCCCCTAGTCGAGCTGCGGCGGAGGCGGCTTCACATCCAGCGTGTCCACCCCCAATCACTATCACATCAAAGATTTCGTCAAATGCCATGACTATTTTCCAATACAGAAGGTCGCGAATATTTGGGACAAGATCTCTTCCGTGGTAGTTTCACCCGTTATCTCGCCCAGAAATTGGAGGGCGTTATTGAGGCCAACTAGAGTCAATTCCTCGCTCGCGTTTTCATCCCACAACACAGTAGACGATTCAAGCCCTTGAATGGCGCGACGCAACAGATCGAAATGACGAGAGTCAGTAATTAAGACAGTGCTCTCTGCAGTATCAACACTACCAAAGGGTTGAAGTATGGCAGCCCGTAGATCATCCAGTCCCGACCCTGTGAACGCCGAAACGTTGATGGCGCTATGCTTTCCGCTCACACAATTAGGGAAAGATGCAAGGTCGGACTTATTGCGAGCCACGATGTGCCGGGCACCCTCCGCGTGCGACAACACTTCATGATCTTCAGCAGCCAGATCAACGGAACCATCTACGACCACTAAGAGAAGATCAGCGTCCGCCATAGCTTGGCGCGTGCGTTCAACCCCAATACTCTCAATCATGTCGGATGACTCGCGAAGACCAGCAGTGTCCGTCAACAAAATTGGTATTCCCTGAAGACTGATCGATTCTGTCAGAGAGTCGCGAGTGGTGCCAGGTAGTTCTGTCACGATGGCTCGGTCGAAGCTCAGTAACCTGTTGAACAGACTGGACTTACCGACATTCGGTCGACCAATTATGGTTACTTTCAAACCATCCCGCAAGAAGTGTCCGACGTTGAATGTGGAAGCGAGGCGTTGGAGATCCGAAATCAGGTCGGCCAAAGCCTTTCTAATCTGCTGCCACTGTAGTTCGGGAAGGTCATCCTCGACGAACTCGATCGCCGACTCCAGTTGAACTATGATCCGGACGAGTTTTCCCTTCACCGTTCCCAGCCGCGCCGATAGTTCGCCGTTTAATTGCCGTGCAGCCTGTCGAGCTGCAGCATCTGTCTGAGCGTTTATTAAGTCGCGGATGCCTTCAGCCTGACTTAAGTTCAACTTTCCATTGTTCATCGCCCGAAGAGTGAACTCTCCCGGACCAGCCAGGCGAGCGCCTAACATTAGTATCCGATCAATAACTTGTCGCAGGACAACAGGAGACCCGTGGCAACTGATCTCCACAAGATCTTCACCAGTATACGAATTCGGTTTTTGGAAAAAGGTGAGGAGGGAGCGGTCTAACACTTCATTACTCTCGCGGTGCCCTACGGTCTTCAAAAGAGCGCGCGCGGGTTCTGGCGAGAACTCATGTTCCCCGATTAGAGATCTTGCGATCTCCAATGAAGTGGGTCCACTCAAACGTATCACGCCGATAGCGCTTCGGCCGGGAGGCGTTGCTAATGCTACGATTGTGTCCATCCCCGCTCATCCAGCAGTTACTTGAGTGACTTCGATCCAGGAATGCTCCCTTACTAGAGGTGGCTCTTCAAGGTGACTTTGAGTCTACGCTCAGATCCATCACCGATAGACTCTGTGTGAAGATCTTCATTCTCGCTAAGAGTCAGGTGAATGATTCGCCGCTCGTTTGCGTTCATTGACCCAAAAGTAAAAGCCATACCGGTCGACCGTACTTGCCCTGCGGCATGCAACGCCATCGCGCGCAGTTCGGCTTCCCGAGTTGCGCGAAAGCCGTGCACATCACAGACGAGTCGCTGGTTTTTCGGTAGCGCTCTGCCAAACGCCTGGTTAACCAGATGCTGTACAGCCTCGAGGAGTTCCCCTCCATCGCTTAGCAGCAGGTCGGCATCCGGACCGTCTAGATCCAATACGCACTGGTTTTGGGCGTTTTGGATCGAAACGCGTAGACCGAGTCCTGATTTTTGGAAGAGTAACTCAAGAAAGCTCTTGGCTTCTTCGCAAGTCTCTTTCATGTTTCTATTGAAACTCCGCTAACTTCAAAAGTATCAAGCTCTCGAGGTGGCAACTTTCTTTTGTGTGCCTTCGGCGCGTTTTTCTGTTGGCGGCTGCTCATCACCTTCGGAACTTGTCCAGCGGTTAATGACAAACTGCTGGCTGAATCCTACAATGTTTCCCACCAGCCAATAAAGTAACAAGCCTGACGGCGCTCCCCACAATACATAAAGCATGAACAGGGGCATCCCAATAGCCATCATTTTTCGTTGCAGAGGATCCGCTGAAGGTGCAGGCGTGATTAACTGCAAAACGATCATGGTGCCGGCCATGAGGAATTCGAGTATATGTAATGGGTCGCCGCCGGACAGATCTGGCAACCAGAGAAAAGTCGCTTGGCGGAAATCAAGAGAGATCGTTATGGCGCGGTAGAGAGCAAACAAAAAGGGCATCTGAATCAGAAGAGGCAAGCAACCACCTAATGGATTGCCCTCCTTCATCAGCAGTAACTGTTCCTTTTGCAACTCCTTCAATCTCGGGTCGCTCTGCTTTAACCCCTTGATCTTTTCTTGCAGCTCTTTCATTTTAGGCGCAAGCTTCTGGGCCTTCTTCATGGCCTTTGAGGAACGCCATTTCAAAGGGAAGAACATCGAATAAATAACTATCGTGAAGAGAATGATCGCAACTCCATAGCTGTTGGTCATGCTCTGGAGCCACTTTATGGATCGTAGAATTGGGATGGCAATAGGTCTAGACAACCAGCTAAACCACCCAAAATCGATTAGTCCTTCCAGATCGATAGGCCGGCCAACCTCGGCGCTAAGTGCAACGCTCGTCTGCGTCAATATGTAGTGATCCTTGGGACCGACGTAAACAACGGTCCGAGAGCCATCAGTTGGGATTGGCACAAGAGCCGAAAGGAGATATCTCCTTACCGGCTGACCGTTACCCCGGTGGTCATACTGAACCGTGCGATACTCAAGACCCTCTCCCCTCTTGGAAGGTATTGCCACCATCGCGAAGTAGGTATCGCCAACACCTGCCCAATCGACAGGCCCCGCAACAACAAGTCGATCTGGACTACTGCCATTCTCATTGATTGCGGCCGCCGCGTGGCGCTCGACTGTATCGCCGACGGCGGCTATCGCTTCAGGCGCCACCGAATAGAAGGTATGATGCTCAATACCCTGGTCACCTATACTTGGTCCAATCTTTAACTTCGCCTGGGGAACAAGCTGATCCCCACGCTTAATTGTGATTGCCACATCACTGCTGTAGCTGTCCGCATCGAACTCAATTCGCTTGGTAACAACCAATCCGGCGCCACCGCTATTGAGCGCAAACACAATAGATCTCTTTTGGTTCCCAGTGAGGTCGACCGTAACGTCGCCGCTGGAAGTGTCTATTCCTTCAATTCCTTCGATCTTATAGTTGCTCGTAGCCAGCACCGCATCCAGCTCGCTATCACCGGTTGCGAGTTGGAGCGGCAAGTCACGTCTCTTCAGCCCTTCCGGGGAAACCAACTCAAGCGGAACCTGATGATTTTTGTTTCCCGCCACAGAATAGATATCGCGGCCAGTGTCCTTGTTTTTATTGATTATCCAGCTAACGACCGCTGCACCCTGAGTATCAAACTTTGCCTCGTAGAGAGGCGTCTTGATAACCACCGTTCTTCGCGCGACTTGATCTCCGGCTCCCACGACGGGAATTGCCGTTGGCTGCGCAGACGGTTGCGGCTCTGCTGTAGGCGAGGGTGTTGGAGCGCTGGTGGCCGCGGTTTCTTCAGGTTTGTTTTCCTTGGGCGGGTTTACTGGGAAGAGATAGCTCCACGAAAAGAGAATTGCCGTGGAGATTAGTAGTGCGAGTAATAAACGCTTCTGTTGCATCTTAAACCTTAGACACGTATCCCAAGCTTTGGAATCCTACTTCACAGGATCATAACCACCACGATTGAACGGATGACAACGCGCTAACCTGCGTATAGCGAGCGAACCTCCACGGAGGGTTCCATAACGATCTATGGCTTCCATGGCATACTCTGAACAGGTGGGTACAAATCTACACGAAGGCGGAAGCAGAGGCGACAGAGCTAGCTTATACAACCTAAGAAATGAAATCAGAAATCTTTTCACACTCGTGGCGATTCAACCCCAAAGTCAGCGATTTCCTCTTTAGCCACAGAGGCAATAATCTTCTCAAACTCCTCAAGTCGTTTCCGACTTTCCGGGTATAAAAGTGTCCTCCTGGCGTTCAGGACCCAATCATATCTCTGTTGTAAGTGATCCAAATGAGTACTCGTGACCCGGAACGTTTCCCGAAGCAAGCGCTTTGCGCGGTTGCGATCTACCGCATTTCCGAGAGCCTTTCGGGAAGCAGTAATTCCCAGGCGATGATGGGTCAAGGAATTTGGTAACACAAAGGCGGTTAGAAGGTTGCCCTCGTAACGTTTTCCGGTTCGATAAACCTTCTGAAAATCGCTGCTACCGCGAAGGTGCATTTCCATAGCGGAGGTCAGTAGTGAGAGGG
>JBPCIQ010000274.1:0-14625 GCA_051006135.1 Pyrinomonadaceae bacterium
TATGGTTGGCCCTGGTTTTACCTGGGCCCAAACCAGGACCCGCGCCATCCGGGGGCACATCCCGAACTGCGCAACAAGGTGCTCATCCCAGATGTGCTTTTGCAGTCGCATACGGCCTCATTGGAGATGGTTTTTTACGCGGGGCAGCAGTTCCCTGAGGAATACGTCAATAGCGCTTTCGCCGCCCAGCATGGGTCTTGGAATCGCGCCCGGCGCACAGGCTATAAAGTGATTCGAGTTCCTGTGCGCAACGGGATTCCATCAGGAGAGTACGAAGATTTTATGACGGGGTTTGTCACGCCACAGGGAGACGTGTGGGGGCGCCCGGTTGGGGTGGCTGTGGGGAGAGATGGATCGCTGTTCGTGACCGACGATGGCGCGAATACGATTTGGAGGATTTCTTATCAGAGATGAACGTGAGGCGTTCTTATTTCACTCTGAGCCGAAGCGTAAACGGACTCCGACCCGGACTAACAGCGGGGGGCCGACGGTCAGAACCGGCGTGCGACCTGTTTCGATCCGCGTGTTCGTAAGATTTTCTGCGGCGATAAACACTTCCACCGGCGAGCCGAGGCGGCGCGAGACGAGCGCATCGAGCGTGAAGTAACGACGCAACCGGAACTGGTTTTGGTCGTCATCAAACTGTGAGCTCGAGGCGCGCCCCTGTAGGGCGATGGTGGCGAGCGACGGGTTTGCGTAAGCAGTTTGAAATGTCAATTGATGGCGCGGCACTTGTGGCAGAGATAAACCTTGGAGAGCGCGCGCGGCGGGAAATTCCGTCACGCGTGCGTCCGCGAAGAGATAACCGCCGGAGACTGAGAATAGATTGCTGAATCGCGCTTCCGCCTCCGCCTCAAAACCGCGCGTTCGTGTGCGTCCCAGGTTCTGCCGCTGGCGCGTGATGAGCGACGGGGTCACGTTCAAAGTCACGTTGGCGATGGGACGCGTGATCTCTGAAAGGAACACAATTGTGCGCGACGTCAACCGGCGGCCGAAGAAGGTGAAGACCGTCCCCGCCTCGCCGCCTGTTAGTCGTTCGGCGCGCAAGTTCTCATTCGCCATCGTCAGGACATTACCGACGCGGAAGTCGCGGTAGAGTTCGTTGAGCGTCGGTTGACGAAAAGCGCGACCAACCGAAGCGACGAAGGACAGATTGCCAGTCGCGCGGAACAGGGCGGAAGCGCGGGGGCTGACTGCCGCCTCATCCACATCCCTAAACTCCCGAACGGTGACGACGGAGGAAGTGAGCGAGCGCGCGGTTGCCGAAGCACGATAGTTTCGCCATCGGTCGAAGCGCACGCCGAAGGTGAATATCAGGCGGTCGCTGCGATCAAGGGCGCGAAGGATATCGCTGGCAAATACGGCGACGCTTCGTTCGCGCCCGACCGCCCCGACAAGTGACGCGGCCCTGCCTCCCGCGTAAATGATTTCGTCGCTCGTGCCCCGCACCGAACGCAGGTCGAATCCGGCGACGAACGTGTTGCGGCTGCCGAGCGCGCGCGACGCTTGCGTTGTCGCGCCGACGCTTTGCGCGGGTACACGCTGCGCGCGCGTCAGCGTTTCACTCGCGCGATCCGCGAAAACGGCCGAGAAGGTTTGGTCATAGGTTTGTGTGCCACCGTAGATGCGAGCGGTGAAGTTGCCGACGAGCGGGAGTGGCCCGTCTCCGCCCGCGCTGAACTGACGAATGCCGGTCCGGTTAATTTGCAGCCTGGTGCCGTTGCCACGCGATTCTCCGTAGTACGAAGCACGCGCGAAGACGCGCGCATCCGTTTTGTCGAAGAACCTTTCCAGCGTCAAATCGCTGCCTGTACGCCGCGAGGGTGCCGGAGTGTCAACCGGGCCGCGCTCGCCCCGGTCGACGAGGATGTAGCCGTCTGTGCGAAATCCTTCGGCTCCGAGCGAAGCGCCCCAGCGATCCTTGCGCCCCGCGACGAACAGCGAGGCTTCGCCACTCGACTGACTACCGTATGAGGTCTCGAATGAAAGTGACGGCTCGCTTGCCGTGCGCCGGTTGATGTTGATTACGCCGCCGAGCGCGCCCGTGCCGTACAAGTCGGACGCCGCACCGCGTAGAACTTCAATGCGGTTCACTGCCGTCCGGGGCACGCGCCCCCAGTAGACCCAGCCGCCGAACGGGTCGGTCAAGGGAACGCCGTCAACGACGACGAGCGCGCGACTCGCGCCCGACGCGCCCACACCACGAAGGCTCACGCCCTGCGCCGTTGGATTTGCGTAGCGACTGCCCGAACGGCGGAACAAACTGAAGCCCGGCACTTGCCGGAGCGCGTCGTCAATCGTGACGGCGGCTGTCGCTTCTAAGTCTGGGCGTCGGAGCACGACGACGCTCGCCGCCGTCTCGTCCAATCGTGTCAATGTGCGCGTCGCAGTTACAGTAACCTCGGCCACGACTCCCGCCGGTTCCAATACGATCTCCAGCCCGGTAACGCTTTCTTCGCTTGCGTCCAGCCGTCGCGCGACAGTAGCGAAACCGGGTGCGCTCACGATCAGCGCCATGAATCTCTCTACGCGGGAAGCCTCCGTCTGGAACCTAAAGCTTCCATCCTCTGTGGTCGTCGTGCGCGCGAGGGTGCGCGAGGCTACCTTAAGGAGTATGTCTGCGTCGGCGACAGGCGCGCGGTTTACATCTAAGACGACGCCGCTCACCTGACGGCTAACCACCCCGGCTTCTTGCATCGCAAGACTTGAAGGTTGCATCGCAGAACTTGAAGGAGCGACTGCACAGGTAACAGAAAGCCAGTACACGATGCTGCCGACGGCACAATAAATGGTTTTGTTTTCCTTTCGCCGCGTTCTGTCATTTCAGAGCTGCGCTGCGCGAATGCAGGGCGACGACGTAGAATTTCTTTTGTTTGGCTAAAGAAGTCATCTTGAGCGCCCATAAATGGCATTGGCCTGAGAGTCAGAAAAACATTGAGACATATGCTGGCTGGTTCCTTACTTCGTATGAATTTCCGCAGCAACTGGACGTACAGACTATGCGCTAAAGTGCCTTGTCCTGTCATGCACGCTGATTGGTCACAGCGACTTCATATCAATAACAAAACGGTAATGAACGTCACCCTCGACCGTCCGCTCGTAAGCCTCTTTAATTTTTTGACCTTAAACTCCAAAGGCTTCTCCGGCAGGCCGACGAGTGCCAACACCCTTCGCGGCGGAGTAGATCGAGGTAAAAATTAACGTTATGTGGAGTTGACACGGTGTCCAGGATGAAATCGAACCTTCCGGCCAGAGGTGCAGCTTATGCGGGTCGTTTGTTACGACAAAATTCTGAGCACCAAGACGACGGGCAAATTTAAGCCGGTTCTAGCCACGGAGATTCGTTTAGCTTTTGACAAATCGCATCCATCCCGGTCTATTCTCAACGCTAAGAAGAGCGAGGCTACAAGGGAGGTGTGAAAATGATTTATCGGACCCTCGGCAGCACGGGAGAAAAGGTGTCGGCCATCGGAGTTGGTGGCTGGCACCTCGGGCTCAAACACGTTGATGAACGGTTAGCGTTGCGCATTGTTCGTTCGGCCATCGATCGCGGCATCAACTTCCTGGACAACTGTTGGGATTACAACGACGGTGCGAGTGAGTTACGCATGGGCAAAGCACTTCGCGATGGTTACCGCGACCGCGCCTTTGTGATGACTAAGATTGATGGACGTTCCAGGAAGGAAGCTGCCAGGCAACTGGACGAATCACTACGGCGTTTGCGCGTTGACTACATCGATCTGGTCCAGCACCATGAGATCATCCGGTTTGAAGATCCGCACCGCATCTTTGATGACCAGGGAGCAAACGCAGCGCTCGTTGAAGCACGCACCGCCGGCAAGATTCGCTACATCGGGTTCACAGGTCACAAGGATCCGCATATACACCTGCACATGCTCGAGGTAGCCAAAGAGAAGGGATTCAAGTTCGATACCGCTCAAATGCCCTTGAATGTCATGGATGCGCATTATCGCAGCTTTGAGAAGTTGGTTGTGCCGGAATTGTTGAAGCTTGAGGTAGGTATACTCGGAATGAAGAGCATGGCGAACGGCATTCTCTTGAAGTCGAAGACCGTAACGCCAATAGAGTGTCTGCACTACGCCCTGAGTCTTCCCACTTCTGTCGTTATCACGGGCATTGACAGCATGGAATTCCTTGACCAGGCATTTTCAGCAGTTGAATCGCTTCATCCACTTGACAATGATGAACGGGATGCGTTGCTTGCGAGGAACCCGTGAAGCTGCGGCGACCGGTCGCTTTGAGCCGTTTAAGACGTCGTCAATTTTTGATGGCACCGCCGAGAATCCGCAGTGGCTGGGTGAAGAGTCAGCGGAACTTCGAGGTCTGATGCCTGCTTAGGCCTGCCGTCAAAAGTAAGAACCTGGTAGAAGCCTTCCAAGAATCGTGTGAATAAGGTTTGACGATCTTCACAACCGGACCGAGTTGAATCCTGCATTCTCCAACTCAAGCTGGCTATCGAAGCGTTTTTGATCTTCAAGGGGCTTAATGCGCTCATATTTGCCATCCGATCGAAGTTCACGTGCGTTGACGTTGTCTTTGAGATACGCATCCAGCACTGTGTTTTTGAGATAAGCCCTCAACTGTGCATCCTTGATTGGGACGATCACTTCCACGCGGCGGCTCAGATTGCGATACATCCAATCGGCGCTGCCGATAAAGACCTCCTCGTGCCCATTGTTGCTAAAGTAAAAGACGCGACTGTGTTCAAGAAACCGACCCACAATGCTCCGCACTCGAATGTTCGTGGAAACACCGGGTAACCCTGGACGAAGCATGCATATACCGCGGACTATCAGATCGATCGACACTCCAGCCTGAGAGGCAACATAGAGAGCGCGCACGATGGCAAGGTCGGTAAGACTGTTAATTTTGGCGATGATTCGTGCGAGGCGTCCAGCTTTTGCGTGCGCGGTTTCGCGCTGAATCAATTTAATAAAGCGCTTGCGGAGGTTTATCGGAGCCACGAGCAAGCAATCATAGTTCGTGAAGTGCGAAAATCCTGTTAACGAGTTGAAGAGATTTGTAGCGTCTGTTGCAATCTCCTCATCGGCGGACAGGATACCGATGTCGGTATAAATCCGCGAAGTGGTCGAGTTGTAATTGCCGGTAGCCAGATGGACATAACGCCGGAGTATTTTACCCTCGCGACGCACAACCAAAGTCAGTTTACAATGGGTCTTCAGCCCAACCATTCCATAGACAACGTGTACACCTGCTTGTTCTAACCTCCGTGCCCACTCGACGTTACTCTCTTCGTCGAAGCGCGCCTTCAATTCCACCAGTGCCGCAACTTGCTTGCCGCTCTCAATCGCATCAATTAGCGCCTTCACAATCGGCGAATTGCGCCCGGTGCGGTAGAGGCAGATCTTGATTGCTACTACGTCCGGATCAGTCGCCGCGGTCTTAATGAAATCCGTAACCGTACTGTATGCTGTGTAAGGGTGATGCAATATGACATCATGTCGCTTAATGACATCGAATACGTTCGGCAGTTCGCTCAGAGATGCCGGAGTCGTTAACTGCAGTGGGCGGTCTTTCAACTCCGGTCGATCCAGATCATACAATTGCATTAGGTCTGGAATATTGAGAGGACCGTTGATCACGTACACATCCTCAGTGTTCAAACCAAGCGACTGAGTCAGATATGAGACCATGTCGGCCGGCATCGTCGCTGCAACCTCAAGTCGCACTGCCTCACCCAAGCGCTTTTGACGCACGTGCTGTTGCATGGTTCGCAGCAGATCGCCGGCTTCATCTTCTTTAATGTCGAAATCGGCGTCACGGGTAACGCGAAACAGGTGACACTTGCCGGTCCGCATCTTTGGAAACAGTGTTTGGATATTGGCAGCGATCAAGCTTCCCAAGAGTGTAAATCTGGTGCTTTTTTGATCCAGGGGTACCAGGCGCGGAACGATCGGCGGAAGCTTGATCCGCGCGAATCGTGCCCCGGCGATAGCCCCTGGCGATTCGGACCCTACCTTAGCTTCCGGCGGGCCCACCATGAGACAGAGGTTTAAACTGAGATTGGACACGTAAGGAAAAGGGTGACCGGGATCCACAGCTTGAGGCGTCAGGATAGGGAAGAGATTTTCAGCAAAATAATCGTCGGCAATCTTCTTCTCTCGCCGCTTCAGCTCTCGATAAGGCCTGATCAGAATTCCCTCCGCCTCAAGAGCAGGCAGCAATTGATCTTCCAAACACCGAGTCTGCATTTCAATTAACGGTCGCAGACGTTTACTAATCTCCTTTAGCTGTTCGCTCGGCGTCATACCGTCCGGGGATCCTTCAGTGAACCCTGCCTCCAAAGCTTCCTGTAACCCCGAAACACGCACCATAAAGAACTCGTCGAGGTTGGCTGAAAAGATCGCGAGAAATTTGAGTCGCTCAAGCAAAGGATGTCTTTGATCAAGGGCCTCATCCAACACGCGACGATTAAACTCTATCCAGCTGAGCTCGCGATTAAAGAGCAAGTGCTTTTGGTGACGCAGCTTTCGGGGCAATACCATTCTCGCGTCCGCTTTGGCGCGGGCCTTAGGCTTCAACTTGGTTGCGGCTGTTGTCATAGAAGTATCAAGTCTACATCGAAAAGGAAAAAATTCGGACACCCGATAATAAGATTCTTTGGTCTTATCCAAACACGACGACTACCCAACCTTCCAATCCAGCCCATCAAGGCTAAACTGAGGCAAATCTTACGATCCTCGCGGCCGACCGGGATGTGTAACATGACGTTCACGATGTGTTCAGCTCAGCTTTAGGCGCATAGGTAATGGCCTAATTTGAGGTCTAGCGCTTTCGCTTCATGGATGATCAAAACCGATCCACGAAATCACACGAAATTTCACAAAGAAAGATTAGTGTTACTTAGTGAGATTTAGTGGATCGTTTACTTGCCTTTAAAAATTAGGGCAATGAATTTGAGTCCCCCCTTTGGCACCCGGCTTCTAAACTGGCCGCGTTCGTCTTTTTCACAGCGGCTCGCCCTTGGCTAACTCGCGTAGCCCATCTTTCTGGCTCAGCATAAAACTATGAAACGTGCGCGCGGTCTTTATTGAATAGGTTTGCTTATCGATGATGTGCGATTTTCTTTCTTTGGTTGATCCTGTGAGTGGCTCATTTGCCACTTTGGTTCGCTTGCCTAAGCGACTGCTGGCGGGCACTGTCCAAGTTTAGTCGAGAGTTAGGAAGGGTGGCGGTTCATCCTGCGGACTCATGAGAATCGGATTGGCATCAAACAAAGAAGGGAGAACCGCGATGCAGCAAGCTAACACAAAGCAGAAAATGAGAAAAGGCCGTACCGACGATCGCATAAGCTGCCTTGGACCGTTTGCGGCGAAACGAACTACTACCGAATTTGGGTCTCATTCGATTCGGCCCGCAAATCTGATATTCTCTCTGAAGTACAAGTTGCAAGGATGAAGTCTATTTCTTGGTTCTTGCTTATACGGTCCTCGAAGACTTTCAATGCAAGCTTCTCTCACATTGATGAAGCAAGTGGTTTTTACCCTGGGGTTGGTGCTAGTCACGTGGTTCGTTGCGCCCATCTCCCGGGGGCAATCATTAGACATCAGCGCTCCCGCACCGGTGCGTACGGACCAGGTCGTGGGTACTATTGCGGCTAGAGATCTGGGCGATTCTCGTTTGACAGACCACTTCTATGCCTTCACCGGAGTCCCGGGTGATGTTTTGATTACTGTTCAAGGGAAAAACCTGAATGGCGATGTTGATGTCTTCACTGCCGGAAACTTGCGACCGCTGCTGAAATTCACCCTTTACGCCGAAAGCTCTTCGCCAATTACCAAATCTATTTATCTGCGCAAGCGGCAGGATTTAGTTCTGCGCGTCGAAGCTCGTACTCCCAGCGATGATGAAGGGATCTATGAAATACGGTTTGGAGGATCGTTTGAGCCGATAGCTGGAGAAGCTCTTATTGCCGGAACTGAAACGCCGGTCGAAGAATCTGCCGCGGCAAGAGTTACCACGCGGCGCAAGAATGGCAGACGCGTTTCTTCGGTGGGGGCGCGCATTAACGAACCACCACCGCCGCCTGAGGAGGTTGCCGCTACGCCGACACCGGAGCCAACCCCGTCAGACGTGCCGGTGGCAACCGCAACTCCTGAGCGAACGGTCGAAGCGGAAAAGCCGGCACCGACACCCCGCAGAAGGGGACGCGCACCGAGTGGACGCAGAAGATCTCCGTCGCCGCCAGCCAGGGAGGCAGAAGAAGAGAAAGCGGTCAGCAATACAGAAACGGAAGTGGTGGCAGCTCCGGTAGCTCCGGAACCTGAGGCTAAACCTGCCACTACGGCCCGCCGGAAAGGAAGGCGTGGCGCAACCCCCAGCGCTGCACCATCGCCCGTCGAACCCGAGCCTCAGACTGGTCCGCGCTTGATCATTGAGATGCAGGATGGAACACGTGTCGAGCGCTTCATGAGCACGATTAGACGCGTAACAGTTGAGAACAATCAGATTGTCGTCGTAGGTAAAGAAGGGAAGACTGAAAGGATTCGGATGGCTGAGGTTGTGCGAATGGCGATCGAGCCTTAGTTCCGTTCTACCGGAGATCTAAAAAAGCTACTTCGCTTTCTCACCGGATTTCAATTTTTCAAGCCTCTCCCGAAATTCCTTTAAGTCCTCATTGCTGGGATCGATCTTCTCTAAACTCGCAATCGCCTTTTCGGCTTCCCTCGCATCTCCCTTTTGCAGTGTCGTGAAAGCTAAACTCGCCAGCACCCTCGTGTCATCAGGTTTTTTCAACAGAGCAGCTTTATACCACTTCTCAGCCGTATCGTAGTGTTCGGCGTCGAGGTTGACCTGACCGAGCGCCACTACGGCCTCGAAACTATCCGGCTTGAGCTGGTTTGCCTTCAGGAGAAATTCGAGTGCCTGATCGTAGCGTTGAATCTGATAGAAAAGCTCGGCGGCCTTCATTTGCGCTTCGAAGTTGTTCGGCTCACTGCGGGCTTTGCCGATCGCCGCCTGGACCTCCGCGAATGTTTGCTGTGGATTCTGCGTGTCACCTGATGGAATTTGGGGGTGATCTGCGGGCAGATTCTGGTTGGCAGTCACTGCCGCGGTCGTCGCCGGGCTGGTTCGTTGGCTCATCGAACTGGCGAACAGGAAGCCGACGATGAAACCGAGCAAAATACCTATGATTGCGAATAAAAGGTTTTCTCTTGTCATTTGTTAAGCAAAGTGTTCTGAGTGAATTGCGGACGAATGCCATGAGGTCAGTACCACCACGCGGAAGCGGGTGGGTCCCCACGGCCAGAGATGCGCATCGATTACCCACCCGCTACCGCGTGGTGGTACTGACGTAATGACACCGCAGTGAGCCGGACAACGGTAGTAATCCTTGGTGAATTGAAATCGATTCCAACGGGCATCGGAGTTCAGTCGATCAATTCCAACAAGATACATACAACGACCCATCAACGTTGGGACAGTAGCGTTTGCGCTTCGCTGATTCTTTCCGAGAGAGACTTTGCGACCTCTGAATTGGCGGGCGCTTTCTTCAGAAGCTTCTGCCAATAGGTGACTGCTCGCCCGTAGTCCTTTGCCTGAAACGCAGCGCTGCCCGCTAGTTCAAGTGCTTTAGGACTTTCGGGATCGAGCTTCAAAGCTTTGTCGATTAGCTCAGTAGGTTCACCTTGTAGTTGCTGGCCGTTAGCCATGGCGAGAGCGAAGGCGTAGTCGGCTAACAGATCGGCATCGTTACTCTTCAACGCTGTGGCTTTCGCGTAGGCGGCACTTGCATCGCCGTATTTTTCCAGCGAGCCATATGACCGTGCGAGCATTATCCAGCCCTCCGCGTCATTGGGGTTTTGTTCGAGACGTTTAGCAAGTGCTGCGACATTGGCCTCGATTTGTTGCTGTGAACGCTGCCCGGCGCCTTGCTGACTTACTGGACCTGTCGGTTGCGAGCGAGCCGTCGCGGACGCTGAAATGGCATCGGGATTGCCCACGCGAAAATACAAAGAAAGCGCAACAATAGGAACTCCCAGAGCGACTGCGTAGACGACTCCGCGGCCTGCCTTTACTGGTTTTGCGGACCTCGTACTTGGTTCGTCCGGCGTCGCCACGTCTTCCAATAAACGGCGCTCAAGTTCGTCGCGATCCTGCTCATACTGCTCACGGCTAATGATGCCGTTGCGTTGGTCGGCCTCGAGTTCGGCTATTTGATCCCGATATACAGCGATGTTGGCTTCCGGTCGTCCACGCTCATCGGGTTTCTTGCCGGACCCTTGCAATAGCGGAGGCAACACGAAGGCCAGCGCAATTGCGACAAAGACCGCGCACATAAGCCAGAAAATGATCATGCGGTTTCCTTCTCAGGCTCTACTTTTAAGATTTCTTCCGCCCGGCGACGCTCATCTGGAGACAGTGGTTGTTCACTGATCAAAGTGCGTCGCGTTTTCACGTAGCGGTAGAGAACGGCAAGTCCAGCTACCAGGAGAGCAAAAGGACCAAACCAGAGCAGGTAAGTGGTGGGTCTCACGGGTGGCCGATAAAGGACGAAGTCTCCGTAGCGCGCAGTAAGAAAGGCGATGATCTCTTTGTCGCTTTTGCCAGCTTTCATTTGCTCGCGGACCTCGTTTCTCAGGTCGATGGCAAGATCGGCCCGCGAGTCAGCAAGCGTTTCGTTCTGGCATACCAGACAACGCAACTCCTTGGAGAGGTTCAATACGCGTTTTTCGAGTTCAGGATCGTCAGCGACGGGCCGCGCTTGTTGCGCTACGACACTGAAGAACAGGGAACAAAGAAGGAGCGAGGAAACTGCGACACGCTTCATTTACTCAATTCCTTGCTGAGTGGAAGAATCGTGTTTCGCAAAACGTCTGGAGTCACAGGGCCAATCTGCTTGAAGCGAATGATTCCTTCTCGATCAATTAAATAGGTTTCCGGCACACCGTAAACGCCGTAGTCAATGCCGACGCGACCGTCGGTGTCCCTGGAGCTCAAGACATAGGGATTACCAAACTCATTGAGCCAGGCGAGTGCATCTTCTCGTTGATCTTTGTAGTTCAGTCCATAAACGGGTAGGGCTCCGGAACGCGCAAGTTCAATTAGCACAGGATGTTCTTCGCGGCAGGATAGGCACCAGGAGGCCCAGACGTTTAGTAGCCAGACCTTTCCGCGCATCTCCTGGGCGGAAAAAGTTTTAGTCGGTTCATGGAGCTGCGCCAGCTGAAAAACCGGAGCCGGCTTGTTGATAAGTGGCGAAGGCACTTCGCGCGGATCATGGGCCAGGCCTACTGCGAGGAAGCCAATCAGCACGACAAACATTCCCAAGGGGATCGCAAAACGACTCATGTGTGAACCTCCCAACTAAACGAAACCACCCTTTTCTCGCGAACGCATTAGTTGCTGGCCTCAGCCTTCGCAGCAGCTCCGGCCAACGCAGGCGCTGTCTCGTGCTTCGACCTTTCAATTAAATCGCGCTGTTTGCGCGCCGCCAATGCGTAACGGCGATCGCTAACTGCCAGCCCGCCTCCCAATGCCATCAAGACCGCGCCACCCCAGATCCAACTCACAAATGGTTTATAGTGCACGCGCACGGTCCACGCGTTGCCGCCCACCGGTTCACCCAGGGAAACGTAAAGGTCGCGAAACAAGCCAGTATCGATTGCGGTCTCAGTCATGGCGTTTTCCGAAACCAGATAAGAACGCTTTTCCGGGTACATCAAGCGGTGAAATTTACCGTTTTTGGTAACTTCAATTTCGGCGCGTGCTGCCCTGTAGTTGGGACCGGCAACGTCTACTACGCCGTTATAACGAAAATCGTAACCGCTAACGGTGACAGTATCTCCATTTTGCATGCGCACATCTTTCTCTTCCTGGTAGCCGGTAACCATAGTCACGCCTATGATAAATACTGCTACGCCAATGTGCGCTAGTTGCATTCCGTAGTAGCTACGGCTTTGCATTCGTAATTTCTGCCAAACACTAAGTTGCCCCGAGGTGCCTTTAACTCGATCCCAGATATTCAATCCCGCCGTTGTGACGATCCACAACGCCAATAACAAGCCGAGACTAACCAGGGGGCGCCATTGTCCAAAAACAAAGGGTAGGATCAGCGCTGTTACCACGCTGGCCAGGAAAGCCCAGCGTAAACGCACAGCCAACTCCGGCAAACTTGCCTTCTTCCAACGAGCAATGGGCCCGACACCCATCAGGAAAACTGCGGGAACCATGAGAGGCACGAAAACCGAGTTGAAGTAGGGTGGTCCAACAGATAGCTTGCCCATCCCCAGCGCATCGATGATCAGAGGATAAAGAGTACCCAGCAGCACGGAACCGGCGGCGACGGTCAATAAGACATTGTTTGAAAGCAGCAGCGACTCTCGCGACACAACGTCGAAACTGCTGCCAAGTCCTACCTGTCGGGCACGCCAGGCATAAAGCAATAGTGATCCGCCAATGACAACCGTTAGAAAGGCAAGAATAAAGATGCCACGCTTAGGATCGGTAGCAAACGCGTGTACGGAAGTCAGCACGCCCGACCGCACGAGGAATGTACCAAGCAGACTCAATGAAAAGGCAGTAATAGCGAGCAGCACAGTCCAGTTTTTGAAGCCACCTCGCTTTTCTGTAACCGCCAGGGAATGGATCAGAGCTGTCCCCACGAGCCAGGGCATAAACGAAGCATTCTCCACCGGGTCCCAAAACCACCAACCACCCCAGCCAAGCTCGTAATAAGCCCACCAACTCCCGAGCGCGATACCGCAGGTTAGAAACATCCATGCCACTGTAGTCCAGGGCCGCGACCAGCGGGCCCAGGTCGCGTCCAAACGCCCGCCTATCAAAGCGGCGATAGCGAAGGCGAAGGCGACGGAGAACCCCACGTAACCCATGTAGAGCATGGGTGGGTGGACAACCATTGCCGGATCCTGGAGCAGGGGATTAAGATCACGACCATCCGGAGCGGCGGGGATTAAGCGATCAAACGGATTCGAGGTCAGCAGCATGAATAAGAGGAAGCCTATGCTGACCACGCCCATTACGCTCAAGACCCGCGCGACCATCTCATCAGGAAGGTGTTTGCTGAAGAGCGACACCGCCACAGTCCAGAGCGCAAGCATCAGACTCCAGAGCAACAGCGAGCCTTCGTGGGATCCCCAGGTGGCCGCCAGCCGGTAATGAAGAGGCAACCTGGAGTTGGAGTTGGTAGCGACATTCAGCACCGAGAAATCGTTGGTGATAAATGAATAGGCCAGACAGCAGAAGGCGATCGCTACAAAAATGAACTGCGCCTGACCGGCCGGGGCAGCCACTGCGACCCAAGCGTGATTCCCGCGACTCGCTCCGATCAGCGGCAGGATCGCCTGCGTCAGCGCCAACATGAGCGCAATGATTAATGCGAATTGTCCGATTTCCGGGATCATGGAATTCCTTTTAATACTCAACCACAGTCTTCGCAGCCTTCGCATTATCGATGGCCTGCCCCGCTTCCGGAGGCATGTAGTTCTCGTCGTGTTTGGCTAGCACTTCGTCGGCATAAAAGACGCCATCGGCACCGACCTTACCCTGCGCTACACAACCCTTTCCTTCCTTAAATAAATCCGGAAGAATTCCTTTATAAACTACCGGAATACTTTGCGCAGTGTCTGTCACCGTAAACCTGACGGTCAGTCCATCGGTGTCGCGCTTTACGGTACCCTCCTGAACCAGTCCGCCCACTCTGAATGTCCTCCCTATGGGCGCTTCCTTAGCCGCCACTTGCGAAGGGCTGAAGAAGAAAACAAGGTTCTCCTGAAAAGCATTGAGGGCAAGCGCGGCTGCAATTCCCACAGCCATCAGTCCGGCAACAATGAAGCCAAATCTCTTGTGACGTCGTTTCATTAATCATTAACCCCTAGAACAATCATTAACTCCTAAAACTTTGATCTTGCATGCGTGCGTGCGAGCAGTGACTTCTTGCGCCTCAGTAGGAAAACAACTTCGCCCCCCAGCGCCAGCAATGTAAGCAGATAGGAACCCCAGACGTAAAAGCCGTACCCGCCCATCGAAAAGAATTCTGACCATGTCATCTCTTTCAAGCTCCTACTTCAGCGAGGCGGGCGGCATTCTGCTCGCGCTCAAGGATGATGCACCTCAAGCGGACCAGCACCACGGCAATTGAATAAAGCCAACATGCCGCAAGCATGATCAGCATAGCAGCCAGCATCGGTGGCGCCATGGTGGGCTTGTTCAGCAGTCTGATGGTGGCTCCCTGATGCAACGTGTTCCACCACTGAACCGAAAAGTAAATAATGGGAACATTGATCACACCGACGATCGCCAGGACTGCGCCGGCCAAGTCGGCCCTTCTGGGATCATCAATTGCAGCCTGCAAGGAAATGAAGCCAATGTAAAGAAACAGGAGAATCAGGGTCGAGGTCAGGCGCGCATCCCAAACCCACCATGTCCCCCACGTTGGCTTTCCCCATAGCGAACCACTCACGAGCGAAAGAAACGTGAACATCGCCCCGGTAATTGATAGGGAAGAGGCCATCATTGACGCCAACCGGGCATTGAAAGCCCAACCAATGGCCGCATAAATTGCCATCAATACATACAGCATCATTCCCATCCATGCTGCTGGCACATGAATGAATATTATGC
>JBPCIQ010000275.1:0-14976 GCA_051006135.1 Pyrinomonadaceae bacterium
TTGATTAACGAGCGGCATGGAGACATAGAGCCTTTTTTCGTCGGCGCTCATGACCCAATCTTCTCCAGCGCCGGACAAGGGGACCAGGGCATAGAGTTTGGTTCCCCCGAAACCCGACAGTGGATCTATGACTGAAATGTTGGGTTCGTGATTCAGGGCCAGAATGAAGTAGGCATTGAGGTCGATGTCCGGGCGCTTATTGAAGCTCGGTTGCAGAAACGATTGAACCTTCTCGCGGCACGCCCTTGGATCCGAAGTTTTTTCGGCCTCGCGCTGATCGATCCACGCCGCAGGACGAAGGTTACTGAGGGCTTTACCCGCGTTAGTGTCGGTGATTTTGAACCGTATCGTCGCCTCTGTGCCTTCCAATAGTTCAGAGGCTCTTCCTTTTCTTGCTGCGACGGGTTCAATCGTGAATTCGACCGCTACGCCCTCTCGCGAATATTCTTGTGGTTGGCGGGACCGATCGCTTGGGGCGGACAAGCCGCTTGAGCCTGCCGGTGTCGCTAGAAGGGACACAACCATTATGAGCAGCTGGATGTAAAGGGTCGCGAGACGAGATTTTGTCTCGCGGACTTGACTACGCGCGCAGGACTTGTTCCCCATAAGTCTCCATCATGAAACCAGCCGTCTAGAATACTGCCTTGACCTTTACTCCGAAGCGACCAAATCTCCTCGGCGTTAGCGTCGTACCCGTCGATTCTACATGTTACAGGCCGAGCTCGGACAGTACCCCCACTGTAACTCATTATTCATACATCGAAACAAACGGGCTGAATGGTTAGCTTCTCAGCAAAAATACGTGCTTGACTTAAAAAGTTTGAAGACCTATGCTTTAACGATCAGGACATAAAAACCAAGAAGATACGCTTTAACCGTCGAGGTATACAGGGCGTTTACCGGTTTTTCTCACTGGACTATATTTCAGACTCTTAATCTACTAACGAGAGCTGTTACCCTCGTTAGCTTCGCTTTGGTTCGGGGCTCAGCGAATCGGAGAAAATAGGCTTGGCCGTAAGAGTATCCTCGGCACGCTTCGTCAGCGCCCTGGTTCTGTTTCTCTCATTCCTATTCATCTCTGGGCCGGTAGGTGCTCAAACCACAGCCCGTCCGTCCGCCTGTAAGCGAACGATCAAAGCCGCCGTGGTGGCCCTGGCCCAACCGATCATGCTGAACCGCTTGGGAGCGGCACTTCCCAATGGGTTGGTTTTTGCGCTCAAGCGCGACACGGTAGCAGGGTTAGGTAATCAACTGCGAGCAGATAAAAGACCACGTCCAATAGTGTTGCGCGCAAATGTCGGAGACTGCCTGGCGATCACGCTTAAGAATTCCATACCAAAGAGCAGCTTTAACGTTCCGCCTGCTCCTGCTACACCTACGGGCACTACGTCCGAGGTGTCAATCCACGTTCAAGGCCTGGAATGGGTCACAGGCAGTGGTGACGACGGATCGTTCGTCGGCAAAAACAATTCTAGCCTGGCCAGCGCTTCTCCCGTTTCTCCTAACATGCCTCCGGCGACACAAACGTACACGCTTTTCGCCAAGGCAGAAGGAACCTTTCTGCTTTACACCATGGGTGACACCAGTTCCAATGGCAACCAACTCACGAACGGACTCTTTGGGGCCGTCAACGTCCAGCCCGCTGGAGCCAAATGGTATCGCAGCCAAGTGACACAAAAAGATTTGAATTTGGCTACCAAGAAAGACGCCAACGGAAATCCGATTATGACTGCCGATGGGCATCCTGTAGTTAACTACAACGCTTTGTATCCGGCCGGCTCCACGTATCCTGATGGGACTACGATTCCCCCGAATACTCCGATCCTGAAGATGCTCGATACGAACTTGAACATCGTGCACACCGATCTGACCGCTATGATCACCGGCCCGAAGGCTGGAAGGTTCCCTGGCGCCAATGGTAACCCGAACAAGCCCGACCCACCGTGCAACGCAAAGAACAACGGCGCAGCACCCCCGGGTGGAAAAATCGATCCGCTGTTTTGCCAGAACCCGGCTTCGCCGGATCGCAAACAGCCCTATCGCGAGTTTACGATTATCTATCACGGGGCGCTGGGTGCGGTTGCGACGCAGGCGTTTCCCATTTTGGCTAATGCACCGGCCAATCCAACACCCGCACAACAAAGTCTGGCGGATATGACCCAGGCTGGCCAGGATGCTTTCGCCATCAATTACGGCACCGGCGGCATCGGAGCAGAAATTTACGCTAACCGGGTTGGCGTGGGCCCGATGGGGGATTGCGTAGATTGTAAGTTTGAAGAGTTTTTCCTGAGCGCGTGGTCGGTGGGCGATCCTGCGATGCTGGTCGATACGCCGGCTAACGCTAGTATACAGCCCCCGCCGCCACTGTGTACGACGGAAGACCTTGAAGGTAGTACGAACCCGCCCACATCGCCCAATCCGAGCTGCGCGAATGCAAGGACACCAGCATCAGGTTTCCCTTATACACTTACTCCGCTTCCAAAAGCCACGAAAGCGTTTTTCCCTGACGACCCTTCCAACGTCTATCACAGCTACATCAACGATCACGTCAAGTTCAGGATTCTTCATGGGGGAAGTGATGTGACGCATATCCATCACCAGCATGCACACCAGTGGCTGCAGTCACCCAACAGCGCTCAGGGAAGCTACCTGGATAGTCAGATGATTAGCCCTGGCGCCAGCTACACGTTGGAGATGACCTATAACGGCAGCGGCAATCGGAACAAGGTGGTGGGAGACTCGATCTTCCACTGCCACCTCTACCCGCACTTCGCCGCGGGCATGTGGTCGATGTGGCGGACCCATGACGTGTTTGAAGCCGGCTCGCAACTCAAGGATGGAATTCCTGTGAGCGGCACGCGTGCGCTGCCGGACGGTGAAATCAAGGCGGGGACGCCCATCCCTGCGATCGTGCCGTTGCCGACGATCCCCATGGCTCCGTTGCCGTCACCGGTCTTCATCGATCAGGGACAGATCGTTTACGGAACTCCCGCAACGCCCGATCCGAGCGGAACGAATGTAACCGAGAATCCCGGCTTCCCGTTCTTTATTCCGGGGGTCGCGGGCGCCCGCCCACCGCATCCACCGCTTGATTTCGCGCCGGACGGAGCCGGTGGCTTCATGGACGGCGGCTTGCCGCGCCACGTCGTTACTGGAGGCTCGGTCAAGTTTGAGAGTCATGATTTATTGGACTGGAGTAAGGATCTGGAAACGATAAAAGCCACCGAACTTGCAGAAGATGGAACCCCTGTGGAGAAGGTGGCCATCAGCTTCTTCAGCGAGCGGTGTTACCCGACATCGTTCCCGGACGGAACACCAGGCTCGTGCCCGTCGCCGCCAGCCATTCAACAGAAACCGCCCACCGGCTTCATTGTGAACGGCCTGCCTTTAGGTCCGCAGATGGGCGCTCCTTTCGCAGATCCGGCGGTCGATGACGATGGCAACGCAGTTGGAGTAGTGCGTGTTTACAAGGCTGCGGCTATTGAAATGGATGTGAAATTCAACAAGAGGGACTGGCACTTTCCGCAACAACGCATACTCACCTTGTGGGATGACGTTGCTCCAACTATTGCCAAAACCCGCAAGACTGAACCGTTATTCTTCCGTGGTAATTCGGGAGACATAATCGAGTACTGGCATACCAATCTGGTCCCCAACTACTATCAGGTTGATGATTTCCAGGTGCGCACACCCACCGACATTTTGGGTCAGCACATTCACCTCGTGAAGTTTGATGTGACGTCTTCCGACGGGGCGGGTAACGGCTTCAACTATGAAGACGGCACGTTTGCCACGGAAGAAGTGCAGGAAATAATTACTGCTATTAACAAGCCTGGTGGATCCTGGACGCCTTGTCCGGGATGCGCGGCCGGTCCACCGGCGCTTAAACCGCCTCCGGCCCAAATCTGTGCCGGACCTCAGCCTCCAGCACAGTGCGCGTCGCAATGGCAGGGTGCGCAGACCACTGTCCAGCGTTGGTACCTCGATCCTCTGGTGGACAATTCAGGCGTCGACCGCACATTGCGAACAGTCTTTACTCACGATCACTTTGGACCATCCACACATCAACAGGTAGGTCTTTATGCCGGACTAGTGGTCGAGCCAATGGGTTCAACTTGGACATCCAACGATGGCGCGACGCCATTCGGCTCGCGGTCCGATGGTGGGCCAACGAGTTGGGAAGCCAGAATAATTACGAGTAACACCAAGGATAGTTATCGTGAATTCCTGCTCGAGTTTCAGGATCTGCAACTCGCATACGCCTGGGCCACAATAGGTGGCACGAATCCCCCGAAAACACAACCGAGCGCTGACCCGAAGATAGGGTGGATAGACCCGGCGTACGCCATTAACGCTCCGTCGGGCAGCCCGACTAAGGCACGACCGGAGCTGGTTACCACTGGCAATTTCACTTCGCCTGGCACGCAGTCAGTTAACTAGCGCAACGACCCAATCGCGTGGCGGGTGGGGCCGGCTAATGACATGTCGTACGCCTACGACTCGGCCTTGAAGCAAGCGCCCAACCCCACCTGGCCTCCGAACGGTGACCCGGCGACTCCTTTGATGCGCGCCTATCAGAACGATAACGTGCAGGTTCGCGTACTGATCGGGGCACATTTGCTTGCCCATCAGTTTAACCTCGAGGGCCCGACCTGGTTTTCGGAGCCGTCGTGGAAGAATTCCGGCTATCGCAGCGCTCAGGCGATGGGACTCTCCGAACATTTCGAGTTGCTCTTTCGGGTACCATCTTCCTCAGCGCCCAACAACGGTCGCAAATGCCCGGATGGCATGTCGCAGGCGAATTGCGTCGATTACTTGTACAGTCCGAGCTTGGACGATAGTGGCATTGCGAATGGTATGTGGGGCCTCTTCCGCTCCTATGACCCTACCGAAATCGCGAACAAATTGCAGCCACTTCCGAACAATCCCATCGGGCCGGCCGCGAATGTGACCTATGCGACCTGTCCTGCGATCTTACCTCCGCCCGCGGTGAAACGAGTCTTTAACGTTACCGCCGTGACCGCGCAGAAGGCCCTGGCGAATATCACTCCGGTGCCGGGCTCTAGTCCTCCGAGGGGGCAAATTGTGTTTAATAGTCGCGAGCCGACGCTTCGCAGTGAGAATGGGGTCATCTATGTCCACACAGAGGATTTGGATGAAGGTTTGAATGAAGGTAGGTTAAAGGCCGGCGTGCCCGTCGAACCGCTTATCCTGCGGGCTAACGCCGGGGACTGTATTGAGGTCAATTTAACTAACGCGCTTGATCCATCGGCGCAAGTGTTTCAGCAGAAATTCTTGATGGCGCCGCCGTTCAATGCCCCTCGCCTTGTCGATGATAAAAAGCCGCTCTTCAAGTCGAAGATGTCTGGCGTCGTTGGCCTACATCCCCAACTCCTTAGCTACGATGCCGCTCGCAGCAGTGGCATGAACGTAGGTTGGAACAGGCAGGGCCAGCCGGACCAGGTAGTGGGATTCGATAAGACCATCAAGTATCAATGGTACGCCGGTAAGATTGATAGAGACGCTGGCGGAAAGCTGGTCTATACTCCGGTCGAATTCGGTTCGCTCAATCTGTTCCCGTCTGACCCTGTGTATCAACACATCAACGGCCTCTTCGGGGCGATGATTATCGAACCGCAGGGTTCGAGCTGGCGGTGTGGTGACACAGGAAGCCTGAAGGATTGCAATCCATCCGCTGATCCACCTACCACTCGCGCTTCAGCAACGATCACATTGCCGAATAAGACGAAGTTTCGTGAGCTTGCGTTGATGATCAGTGATTCCATGAAAATGTCAAACGAGAACAGAGGCGCGGTCAATTACCGAACGGAGCCACAGGCCTTTCGCTATACAGGTAACGCTACTATAGACTTCTCGTGCATGCTGTCGAACCAGTTAATACAGCAGGCGCAGAAGGATCCCCAAACCCCGATCTTCACGGCTGAGGTTGGGGACAAGGCCAGATTTCGCTTAATGCATCCGTTTGGAACGGGCACGTCTCAAGTCTTCTCACTGCATGGTCATGTTTGGCAGCGAAATCCCTATAAGAACGATTCCAGGGAAATGGGTGATAATAGTCTCTCGCAGTGGATAGGCTCGCGCGACAATCATGGCTCGACAGATCATTTCGACCTGGTGGTAGACAAGGCCGGTGGTGAAGGTGGAAAGCCCGGCGACTACCTGTACACAGTATTCCAGCCCTTTCAGGCGACACAGGGCGCCTGGGGTATCTTCCGGGTTGGTGATGGCAAAGGAATGCAGCCCAAGCCCAATGCTGCCTGCAAACCAGTAGTGCCGGGCCTAGTGCCGCAACGAAGGGTAGTGCCGGGCGCAGCGCCGCAGCGAGAGTTTGTCGCTCCCCCGCAGGCTCCCCGGCAGAAGGACCTGAATCGTTTTATCAGGCAGCCGTCTAATTAGTATCTCGACGGTTGGTCGGAGATTGTCCTGGACTTCAATACAGACTTCAATACATTAGGTGGTCGCGACAGGCTGAAGTGCATCGTGGTGGCCTGGCGGACCGGAGAAGCATAAGTACTTATTTTCAGCTCTAGGGAGGAAAGTATGGCGGACAAGAATATCGTACCAGGTCGGGGCGGCGTTCCTGGCATAACTCCGGTTCCAACTGGCAAACCACGCGTTCCCGGCAGGCCTCCGGTTCCCGGCAAGCCTCCGGCTCCAAGGGGCAAGCCTCCGGCTCCAATGGGCAAGCCCCATGGGCCTATGCCTTATTATCCCTACTATGGTGATTACAGGTCCGATGAAGTAGTCGGGGTCATACTCAAGAAGTACTGTGCTGTAGAGTTACTTAACGCCTTGATCATCGCACTTGGAATCGTACCGCCTGCTGGAAAAGGGAAAGGTAAGGGCGGTAAGGGCGGGTAAGGGGGGTAAGGGCGGTGGCGGCGGAGGCGGTTATCCGTACGGTGGCAGGCCTCCGGCTCCAATGGGCAAGCCTCCGGCTCCAATGGGCAAGCCTCCGGCTCCGCCTCCTGGTGGCAAGCCTCTCGGCGGTAGCAAACAAGGTTTTTTTCGTAGACGCTAGAGTGTGATACGGAAGAGTGCGGTAAGAAAACACCTCTTACCGCACTCCTACGCGCGGCCGAGTGGATGGCGGACATAAATCCAGGTCGGTAGACCGGCCTAGAGAGGGCTGTGTATTCCCATCAATAGATCACTATGCTTATCTCCGGGAGCCTTAAAATCCGAGATTATGAACGATCTTGGAAGGTCGTCGAGCATTTCAGGGCAAGATCGCCTACTCAGTCTTCTCACAACTCAGTTTGACCACGTCTCTCAGGCGTATGGTTTATTTGATGAATTCCTTCGGCATAAGACCTACAGCAAATGCCTTTGTCTGAAACTCCTTACCGCTGCACAACAGAGAACTGGGAACGCCTGGAATATCAGGCGGCTGGCTGTACTGATGCTCGAGCATCAGATATTGAAGATTCATCCCGACAATTTGGATGATTTCGATTTTCTACTCACCAGGCTGAATCTTAAGGAGGCACCGGAACTCAACGCAGGGATGGTGAGTTCGGTGCTGAAGGAGGGATACTCAACAACCGATCTTCGCCAGTTCATTCGCGAGTTTCGACGCAAACTCCAAAGACTGAATCGCATTCACGCAAAGATCAGAGGGCGGAGAACCTCGGACGCGGGATTACGCGACTTCATAGACTTGTCCCGTCGCGATTGCAAGTTATCTCTTGCACGCTATTTGTTCACAGCTGAAGAGGTCGTCGACGAAATCCTTAGCCAGTTACTCGTTACGGATGGAGCGAAAGACCTGGACACTTCACAACCTTTATTCGTGGAGGCTGAGGTAGAACGAGCCATAAGCCGCTTGCCCGATTTTGAGGCGTGTATCCTCAAGAAACTCTGTGCGTCGTCACGTATCTACTGGGTGTCTGAGGTTACCACCTCTGAAATCAACTCCCTCGTTGAGTATCCTCTAACAACGGTTGTCCTCACTATTAAGCCGCCCGGAAGCGATATCGAGTTCGAAATTAAGAGGGCGGGCAGGAAAGGCCCACTCGGTCTGAACGTCGTTTACGCACGCGATGGATATGGGGTGGCACCGTCTCATCGGCTCGACGGGGGGAATATGCAATGGCTCCTGCGGTATGAAGCCAAAGCCGCTGCCAAGCTCAGCCTCATTTATCGCCTCGTGCATGCTACAGAAGCGCCGATAGCCAACTACACCTCCAGATCGACCATATACTCGATTCCGGCAGGCGGCGCACAGGTGCAGACACTCACCTATTTCACGGAACCACGAGTTTTTAAAGAAGGATTTCGCGAGATGCGGCAAGCGATGGCCGACGGTGTTGCCGCGTTTAAGGCCGAAGGCTATGCGAAACTACCTGACCTACCCGGCGATTTAGGACTTACCGCGCAATTCATAGCAGTTGTTTCTCCCGCGCAAGCAATTCTCAGCGGTACGAGCTCCTTTCGACTGGATAAGCTTGCTGCGTACCTTTCAAGTGAGGGACCCCGACTGTACTTCGAAGAGGGCTTAAGCCTTGCTTACTCAAGGCACGATGCGCGGAGGTTAGCAGATGCAATTATGGAGGAAGTCCTGGGAGTCTGCCAACCGCCAGATGTCAGGTATAAAAGCCATAAGCAGTATCTGGCGGCGGCGTTTTGCTTACCGGAGAACCGCGCCAGAGCCGATGGGATCTATATATCTCTATTGCAGGAAATCGGAAGGCTTTGGGGAACATTATTGGCGGTCAGAGGTTACTCTCGGGGGGAGTCATTTGTCGCCAGAAACGTTGGCTTGAAGAGTTTTTGGGAGGCCGGCCAGTGGAAAGTAAAAATCATCTTCATGGATCATGACGCTGTCGTAATTCCGGGCCCTCAGGACAGAGACTTTTACGCCCAGGATGCGCTCCCAGGTATGACATTAGACGAAACTTATATCTGGGGCAGATCGGCCTCCGCCCTCGGCACAGTTGGGCACCTGCGGCGCATTTATCGGACCAGCGATAACCTTTATCAGCGCGGGCAAGACCTGGCAAGGATAGCCTTGAAAAAAGCTTACAAAAAGACTCAGCACGAGTTGTCGAGCGATCCAGAGCTGCGAGCGTTATTCGACCAGGTATTCGTAGAGCGACTCCTTGACTGGGATACGCTTGTCAGAGGTTATGTTCGGATCAAACCCAACACCGCGGCGAGCTCAAAGTGGAAGGACAAAAAAAGAGAGATGATGCTGGCTGAAAAGGCCTACGAGGGGTATGAGTTTGATGCGCATATGGAAGCTATAGAAAACAATAGAGCGTTCCTTGAGAGACACTCGTTTCTTTTTGATGTCGGCAGCGAAAAGATAGCCAGTCCGGAGCATGGTTGAACGGGTACTCTCACACGTGAATCTGCATAGTCAATTTAGATTTCGCCACCACGGGGTATGCAACCCCGGGGGGCGACCAAAGGGGAGAGCTGCGCCTCTCCCCTTTGGGAAACCCCATCGCTAAGGTACCCGCGGCAGGACCGCGGGGAATAGATTCAATGAATATCGTCACCTACTCCCTCTCCGCTAGCGGTCCGCCGCAGAAGACGGACTACCACGAGCAGCTGATCTACAGCGTGAGAAGCCTGCGTACCTACAACAAGAACGTAGCCATCCATGTGTTCCTTTACGGTGAACATCCTTCCCGCTCCATTGCTGATCTCGAAGATCATGCGGTCAGCATCCATCATAGGGGTGCGTACGTCGATACCATCAGACAAATCCGTCCTCGAGCATTTCGAACCCTTGCCCACTATCCCGTGCTCCACAAGTGGCTTAACTTTTCGGAGCTTGAGGCGCTGGCCCCTTCACAGATCCTTCAGACCGACTGCGACACGTTTTTCTCTGACGACGTTGGCCTGCTGTTTGAGCGTTACTCGGAACGTCAATTCTATGCTCGAGAAGAACCGGCATCGAAAGCGAGTCACTACGGTTATGACCCCTCCTACGTGGACGAGGACGCACTCTTCACGCTCGCGCGACGAGAAGGCGCAGGCGAGGTCAATCCCTACAATATTGGGGTGTGCGTGCTTAATCATGGGCTCTGGACCGAGATCGCGAAAAGAAGCGACATGTTTCTGTCTTATATATTCCGCTTTACAGCCTGTATGGCCCGCAACCCGCAGACCCGCGAGAAGTTGTGGCCGGGCCTGGTAGAGCTTCTTGAGCAAGATCTGGCGGAGGAACCAGAAATATCGGAACTGCCATTTCCGTCAAGCAACCTCTGGTTCCTCGAACAGGTGGCGCTTTGGTTAACCTTGGGCCAAATCCCCGGACTGACTCACGGATTCCTCTCGCGCGAACACGTCCTCCAGGGCGGTGAAAAACCCGGACCCCCAGCGACGGAGGTGGTCCATCACTACTACGGTATCGACAAAATCGCCTTTCTGTCGGCGATCAGCAAGAACTTCGGAGCGTGATCGTGAGGTTTGCGAACGCTTTTGTTTCGCAATTCCGCCCCGCTCTGCGGTTATGGCTTTAGCGTGTTTTGCAAGTGCGATCTGGCTGCAAACGCAAAGCGTGATTGGGAGATTGAAATACTCGAAGCTGTGTTGCCTGTAATGACAGAAGGGGCCCCGCTTTTTCCAAATCTCCTTCGTCCCATCCCCTCAGAATCTGAATCGCCTCACGACTAAAAAAGCGACAATAACCCTGGTGCTCATTGCTTAGCGAAGTGGTTTTCGTGATGTCGATCCCTCGCGTGGTCTTCGTGTTACGAAGGCGGAGAGAGTCTTCGTTGGTCAAGTCAATAATCTTACTAAACCCGGTGACCCAATCGTACCGCTCGCACATCCTCAGATTAGCTCGGATATCCAGAGTTTCTAAATAGATGTCGTTGTCTGAGAGGATGACAAAATTCCTGCTCGGATTAGAGCCGCTAATCCCCGTAATAAAGCACCGTTCTCTATCAAAGAGACTCTCATCTCGCAAAAAAACATATTTGCAGTTTGTGGGTAAAGTCGCGGGATTAATAGTGGGTTGAGCGCCTTGCTCGACTACAATCATGGCAATGTATGGTGAAAAAAACTTGTCAAAATAATGCACCAGATACATCAGATTCTCGGTAGCGCGTCCGACCCCAGTGTGATCTCCGTGTGCGAAGACAATTGTCGTCTCGCTCAAGAGGCGATCCACTTGGGGCCCAAATAACACTAACGATTCCTGTAAATACCAATGGTGCACCAGGCGTTGCTGGGCATCCGAGTAATCAGTTTCTACCCAGGCTAAATGCGGCATGAAGCAGTAGCATTTGAATCGTTGTTGCAGAACAAGACTGTTGTTGTCCAATTCCTCTTCGGATTTGCGATTCAATTCGATGAAATCGTCAAACACCGTCTCCCTCAGGACATAAGCATAGGTCGAATTCGCCTGTGTGATACGCGCAATATTATCAGCGACCTTGATCGGCTCATCCTTATGTAGGGCGCCGAAAAACAACATGTCCCAATCAGGCGGCAATTGGTCAATATAGATGCTAAACTTCTTCTCTAGATGATCATCAAAAACAACATCATCTTCAAAGATAAGCACGCTAGACACACCAAGTCGACGGGCCTCGCGAACGACCTGCAAATGGCTGAGTAAGCATCCATAGGCGCCTGGCGTATGGATCCAGTTCGCCGGGAGGTTCATATTGTCTCCGTCCAACGCCGCAAACCGGCGCACTGAGTGAATTCCATGCTGATCGAATTTGCGATGCATCTGTTGCCAGCGATTTGGCCTTCTATCGAGATTAATGCATATCTTAAATGGGAATGCCTCGTTTAGTCCTCCGGTGGTTCGGTTTGCTATAGCTTTGGTCATATTTTCCAATTCCATCGAGCTTCCCAAGAACTGTTTGCTAGAAAGTGAAAACCGTTCGGATTGGCGGAAATGTTGACGGTGTCAGAATTGTATTACGATTGTGCTTACGCCTCAACGGCTTAGACGTGCGCCGTTTGGTTTCCATTGACGATTGTTCAACAATTTCCTTACACTTAGCGCAAATGAACCAGGTGCAGAAAAGTACATGACCAGAGGCGATGGTCGCATCCTTACTAACCAGCAGTTGGCGGACTACGAGCAATTGGGGTTTCTTCACTCGATCCCGATCCTATCGGAGGAGGAAGTTAACCACTACCGCGTCGAAGTTGAGAAGACCTGCCAGGCCATTGGCGGTCGTGTAACGCGGCTTGACGCAGTTCACCTATTTTTTCGCTGGGCTTGGGAGCTGAGCACGCATCCGCGCTTGCTGGATTGTCTGGGACAACTCCTCGGTCCCAACATCTTGCTCAAATCGACCAGGTTGTTTTACAAGTACGGGAGGAGCGCTTCTTACGTCGGATGGCATCAGGATGGCATCAAGGAAAGACTGGAAGACGGTCACGCACCGGCCATCTGGCTTGGGGTAACCGCCGCCACTGTAGAAAACGGTTGTCTGCGAGTGGTGCCCGGATCGCATCGCTTTGGCCTCCTTGAACATGAATCAAACCCTGATCTGGACGCCCTTCACGGCACCAACACGTCAGCTCAGGTACAGAGTTGGTCCCGGGTGCACGGGGACGAGCTCTCCGGTAGGATCACGAGCGTTCCACCAGAGCTTGATGCACGGTTTGATCTCGTGATGCGTTCCGGGGAAATGAGCATTCATCACCCAGTAATTCTTCACGGTTCAAACTCGAATCTATCAAGGGAGTCGCGAATCGGATTATCCGCAAGCTACTCTACTCCGGAAGTCTACAGCGGCCGCAGAGCCGTTGTATGGGTGCGCGGCAATGGCCCCACGGATCACCACCACTTCGAGGTCATTGATAAACCGCCTATGGCAACGTTTGAGGAGGCAGTCGCTGCGTACTGCGTCAGCGATAGCCAGATATTGTTCGCCGCTGTCTGACGGCAGGTGAATTTGACGCCAGCGGATCCGGTGTCGGAAGCCTCTGTTGTTTCTCTCAAGTTGCGAAGGACTTCAATGTGACCACCCCGCTCCTATCTGTTGTGATCCCGACTTGGAATCGGGCTCGGCTGGTATGCGAGGCAGTTGAAAGCGCCTTAAGCCAACGAATTGGGCAAGTTGAGGTCATTGTCGTTGATGACGGCTCTACTGACGACACTGCGAACATGCTCACGCGGAATTTTGGCTCCCGCATCTATTTGCTTCGCCTGCCAAGCCGCCGAGGCGTAGGCGCGGCGCGAAACGCCGGTGTACGCTTGGCGAGCGGGGAACTGCTGGCTTTTCTCGACTCCGACGACCTCTGGCTACCTGGGAAGCTGGATGCGGAACTCCGCGTGTTGGGGCAGTTCCCGGATGCGGAGGCAGTGGTGTCGGATAGCCTGCGCTTCGTGGAGGGACAAGCTGACGATCGCAGTCGTTTCGCGCTAATCGGTCTGCTTGCAGCCGCCCAGGGACAAGTGCGCTGGGTGAGTGAATGCCAGTGGCTATGGACTAACAGTATGAATGGCGTGCAGATGTCTTCGATGACCCTGCGTCGTAAAGCGTTAGCCCATATAGAAGGGACTTTGTTTGCCGAGGATCTCCTTTGGTGCGAGGATTGGGAATTCCAGATGCGTGTCTACCGTCTGTGCCGAGTCGTCGTGTTGCCGGAAGTCTGGACCTGGGTTCGGTGTTTAGACGACGGTGCGCGACTCGGCCGCTGGGTCCCGGGGAAGCCTTTCACCCGGGAACAGGAAGTTGGTTTGCTACGTGATCGACTCACAGTCATGGAGCGGTCGCATTGGCCCACCGGACTTGACACCGATTTAGTCGCCGAGCTCGGGCGCTTTCGTGACGAAAACGCTCGTCAACTCGCTCAATTAGCAAAGTTTGAACAGTACGCGATACGCAATCGCGCACGATGAGGTTGAATCATGGAAGAGGTTCATCTATGGCGAGGTTCGGCTGGGCAGCGAGCGCTTCGTTCTCAATTAGGCAAGTCGGGCCAGTTTGCCTACTACAACCGACAACTAAACTATCCCGATTGGAGCGGTCAGGCGGTGCTCGATTTTGGCGGTAATGTAGGAAATCTTTTGCTGGATCCCGACTGCGCAATACGTCCTGAAGATTACTACTGCGTAGATGTCATCCAGGAAGCTCTAGAAGAGGGACGCCAGAGGTTTCCTCAGGCTCATTGGGTTCATTTCAATCATTACAACTGTTCATTCAACCCCGAGGGCATTGACGGCCTGCCGATTCCAGATTTGGGGATCGAGTTCGGCATGATCCTGGCCTATTCCGTGTTCATCCACACCACTCGAGAGGAAATGAAAGAGCTGGTCGAGCAATTACAGGCACGTCTCGCGCCTGGCGGCGCGCTGGCCTTTACCTTCATCGATCCTCACTTCACCGCCTGGCCCGAAACCTATGAGGGAAACAACCTGAAATGGCGTTTGGAAAAAGAGCATGAAACGAATCCCAGTGTCGCTGTTGATTGCCTGTTGGAGCAAGTCGCGGCGCGGCGTGGTGCGCCCTTGTAGATGGCACGGAGCTGTATATCAATGGTAATGGCGTCTGGGCCAACGAAGTGCAGAAGTGTACCGTGGAATTCTTACAGCGAGAGTTCCCGCGCGCGGCGATCCGTCCTCCGGTCAACGGTGAAATGCAGCATTGCTGCATTATCCGGAGGAAGATGTGATCTAACCCCTGTCGAGATTGTTAGAAGGCGCTCTGAATCTTTGCACGACCAGGAACAGATCACACCCAGTTGACAGCGTCGAAAACTGTGCCCTAGACTGGCCGCAATCAGTGTAACAGGTGGAAGTGTTTTCGAGCGCCAAATACCTCAGGGGATTGGAGCAGACCCAAGATGTTCGCGCCGTTTCCGGAAACGGGAAGAATCGAAGTCTCGCCCGCGCTGGCAGGTCAACTACTAAAGGCTGCCGAGAGCCTCCCTCTGTACGATAACAAAGAATTCTACTCATCTGCTTTGCAGACGCTTGTACATAATAGCGTTCGCGAAGCTTGTCCCGAAGGTTTCGACTGGATCGTCAGC
>JBPCIQ010000276.1:0-6149 GCA_051006135.1 Pyrinomonadaceae bacterium
GGGCCAGCACATCCTTCATTACGAGATCGTCACCTTGATTGGCAGAGGTGGCATGGGAGAGGTTTATCTGGCCAAGGACGAGAGGCTCAACCGCCGGATGGCTCTGAAACTCTTGCCGGCTGATTACACCAGACACAAAGACCGCGTGCGACGCTTTCAGCAAGAGGCGCAGGCTGCCTCAGCACTGAATCATCCGAACATCCTGACGATTTACGAACTCGTCGAGGTAAATGGCCAGCAGTTCATCGCTACTGAGTTTGTCGATGGCGAGACGCTTCGCCACCGTATGAAGCGTAGCGGGCTGAGCGTAGGCGAAGCATTGGAGATAACAATCCAGGCAGCCAGCGCTCTGGCAGCGGCGCACCAGGCGGGCATAGTGCATCGCGATATCAAGCCTGAGAACATCATGATTCGGCCTGATGGCTACGTGAAGGTGCTTGATTTCGGACTGGCCAAACTCACGGAGCAAAATGATCGAACACCGCACGCGCGAGTGGCAGATCAATTGGATATCTCATCTGGACTGGTGATGGGCACTGTGAAATACATGTCACCTGAACAAGCGCGCGGACTATCGGTAGATGCGCGCAGTGACATTTTCAGCTTAGGCGTAGTGCTCTATGAGATGCTGACAGGCCGCGTCCCATTCAAAGGCGAGGCTGCCGGGGATCTGATCAAGTCGATATTAAAAGACGAACCCACGCCTCTATCGCAGTGTGCGCCAGAACTACCAGTTGAATTAGAGCACATTGTGAGCAAGGTCCTGGCCAAGAACCAAGCGGAGCGCTACCAGACGATAAATGACTTGATAGCTGCGCTCAGGGAGCTGAGACATGAGCTGGAAATTGAACAAACGCTCGGTGGCATTCGACGCGTTGAGTCAACCATTGGCATATCGAGAACGACCGCCCACCCACTGAGATCAGAAGCTTCAACAGCGGCTCCTAGCCAGTCAATCACGCAGCAGGTAGTCAGCGTGGTCACACAGCATAAGCTGCAGGCGGGTGCGACGTTATTGATCGCCATAGTTGTGGCCGCCGGATTCTTCTATAGCGCGAAGAAAGCCTGGCGTGCGAAAGCGGCATTTCAAGACGTGACAATGTCTCAGCTCGTCGAAACCGACAAATCCAGATTGGCCGCGATTTCACCCGATGGCAGGTACGTCGCCCATTTTGTGGTTGATGGAGATAAGCAGAGCCTGTTGCTAAGGCCGACAGCCACAAACAGCAATACAGTCCTTGTCCCGCCGACTGATGCCTGGTTTTCCGGGCTTACCTTCTCGCGCGATGGAAGCTACTTGTACTACGTGATGTGGGGAAAGGACGATAAGAATTACGCGCTTTATCAAGTCTCCGTGTCAGGGGGCGATTCTCAAAAGGTCTTGGCGAACGTCGGTAGTCCGATCACATTTTCTCCCGATGGTAAGCGTTTCGCCTTCGTGCGAGAGATAACCAAGGAAGAAAGCGGGTTGTTTATAGCCAACACTGATGGGACCGAAGAAAGATTGCTTGGGAGCCGTCGGTCTCCTAATTTCTTTTCCCCCGTCGGGCCTTCGTGGTCTCCTGATGGAAAGCTAATCGCCTGCGCTGTCCTTGACCAACATCCGGATGAACGCCTCACCTTTATGAATGTGGCCGCGGTAAGCGTTGACGATGGCACCGAGAAACTGCTCACTAACGGGAAATGGTTCAAAGTCCTACAGGTGGCGTGGCTATCGGATAACAGCGGCTTGATAATGGCCGCCACGGAAAAGGGAGAAGGGGCGCTACTGTGGCATGTATCCTATCCTGAAGGTAACTCCCGAAGAATTACCAATGACCCAAGCAATTATCCGAGCAACTACAACAGCATAAGTCTGACAGCAGACTCCAGTAAGCTTGTCGCTTCGCGATTTGAACAGCGGGTCAACCTGTGGACTACATCCGCAGGGGATCCCGGCCAGATTAAACAGATCACCTTCGGCGGCAATCACCGTTACCAACGACTTGCGTGGACTCCCGACGGCAAGATCGTCTTTCCATCAGATGCAAGCGGCGATCGGGAGATTTGGATGATGGATGCAGATGGGACCGGGCAGAAGCAACTGACCGCTGATGGTCGCTACAATCAACTGCCCACAGTTTCACCCGATGGCCGCTATGTTGTTTTCACTTCCAGCTCCCCCTCCCAGGAAAATCGCCATATCTGGCGAATGAATATTGATGGGAGTGATCCCGTACAGTTGACGCATGGCGAGGATGAGTTTGGCCCCCAGTGTTCGCCAGATGACCGATGGGTCTTTTATATGTCTAGCGCCTCCGGCAAGATAACAATATGGAAAGTATCCATTGATGGAGGCGAGCCTATGCAGTTTACTAAAGAAGTTTCATCCTGGCCGGACGTGTCGCCTGACGGGACAGTGGTTGCCTGCTGGTGGTGGCTCTCACCAAATTTACCTGTGAAGATAGCTGTCATTCCATTTGGCGGAGGAGAGCCGGTAAAGTTCATGGACGCCTTGCCAGGGGTAGCAAAAGACCTGCCCATGCTGTGGACGTCCGACGGACAGGCACTGATCTACTGTGTCACACGGAATGACATCTCGAATATTTGGAGCCAGGCTTTAGACGGTGGCCCGCCAAAACAGTTGACTGACTTCAAATCCGAAACGATCCAGGGGTTCGATTGGTCGAGAGATGACAGGTTGTTAGTGTCGCGAGGTTTCACTGCCCGCGAACTCGTCTTGATGCAAGATCTCAACCGCTGACTGCTCCGGTGGAGTGTACTGATCAAATTACCCACAGGTCACCACCAGGGACCGTTAGCGAGGTCTCAGTTTCAGGAGCAAGCTATGAATGCTTTAAGACATGGAGTCAGACCACCACACTTCTTAACCGTACTGATCATCGTTTTTGTGGGGATCGCACTCGGTTTGGCGCCGCATGGTGACTTGCTTGGAATGCTGACTGCCCGCGCGCAATCGGCGACCGCCTCACTAAGCGGAACGGTTTTGGATGAGAACGGCGCCGTCGTCTCGGACGTGAACATTACGATCATCAGTACCGACACAGGGCTGCAAAGGCGATCGATGACCAACCGCGGTGGCTACTTTGCCGTCTCGCAGCTTTCCCCTGGTCGCTATACCGTGACGGCCCAGCATCAAGGATTTGCCACGATGGAAATCAAGGATGTCGTGCTGAATGTCAACGAACAACGCTCGTTGCGGATTGAACTAAAGGTCGGTCAGGTAAGCGAAACGATTACAATCCATGGCGCGTCACTGGTTAAGACTGAATCTGCAGCAGTGAGCACGCTCGTTGATCGTCAATTCGTGGAGAATCTTCCGCTCAACGGAAGAAGCTTCAGCACGTTGATTGAACTAACTCCCGGCGTTGTCTTGACGAAAGCGGACTATGCGAATCAAGGTCAATTCAGCGTCAACGGCCAGCGGAGCAATGCCAATTATTTTGTCATTGATGGCGTCGGAGCGAACATCGGCATGGGCGGCGGCGTCTTGCTCAACCAAACCGGCGGGGGCACCGTTCCCGCATTCAGCGCTCTGGGCGCCACGAATAATCTGGTCTCGATTGACGCCTTGCAAGAATTCTGCATACAGACTTCTACCTACGCTCCGGAGTTTGGCCGAACGCCTGGCGCTCAGGTATTGATCGTTACCCGCTCGGGCACGAACGAGTTTCACGGTTCGCTTTTCGAATATTTTCGCAATGAGGCGCTCGACGCTAATAATTGGTTTGCGAATAGCCAGAATCTTAAGAAACCGCCGTTGCGGCAGAACGATTTTGGAGGCGTGTTCGGAGGCCCGATTATCAAGAATCGTGCGTTCTTCTTTTTCTCGTATGAAGGGCTGCGCGTGCGTCAGCCTCAGGTCGCCATTCTCGCGGTTCCCGCGACCAGCACTCGTCAAAGCGCCGCGCCTCAGCTACGGCCGTTTCTAAACGCGTTCCCTGTTCCGAACGGCCGCGACCTGGGAAACGGGTTTGCGGAGTTCGCTGCGAGTTTTGCGAACCCGTCCAACGTGGATGCCACCAGCATTCGTGTGGATCACATCGTGAACAACAAGCTGACCCTCTTCGGCAGGTATAGCCATGCTCCTTCCGCAATCACCGAGCGGAGTCTAGCTAATTTGAATAGAACGCTTTTTAGAACGCAGACCCTCACGGTCGGTGCAACGCAGGTTCTGACGACGCGAATCACTAACGATTTTCGGGCTAACTATAGCCGGGCGAGGGCTGGTACGTATTCCGCACTTGACGGGTTTGGTGGCGCAGTTCCTCCACCGGATTCGCTTCTCTTTCCTGCCTTCACCTCACGGCAAGATGCGAATTTCAGTTTTGTCGTTAGCAACGCGCTCTATTCGGTTGGGAAGAACGCGGACAACTATCAGCGCCAGATCAATTTGGTCGACAACCTGTCGCTGGTCACCGGTCAGCACCAACTGAGATTCGGGGTTGATTATCGGAGGCTCTTTCCGATTTCCGGTGGTGCTGGGTACAGCCAGCAGGCCAACTTTGACGACCTGAACAGCTTAGTGACAGGAATCGCTTCAGGGGTCACGATAAGTTCCACTAACGGCCGCCTGTTTCCCCTCTTTCACAATTTTTCCGCTTTTGGGCAGGACACGTGGAGGGCCACAACCAGGCTCACGCTTACTTACGGCCTGCGCTGGGAGATCAATACTCCCCCAACGGAGCAGAACGGTAATAATGCGCTCACAGTGGTAGGGCTTGATAACCCAGCTACGTTGACTCTGGCTCCTCGAGGCGCGCCGTTATGGAAGACTTCCTATGACAACTTCGCGCCGCGCCTTGGGGTAGCATACCTCTTGTCGCAAGGGCGCGGCCGCGAGACGGTGGTTCGAGGAGGATTCGGTGTTTTCTACGACTTGGGAACGGGAATGGCCGGCAATGCCATTAACAGCTTAGCGAACACTGCGACGAAGACTCTAAGGGGGGTGCCATTCCCGCTCGCTCCTGACCAGGCTGCTCCACCAACGTTTAGTCTCAATCCGCCGTTTCGCCTATTCTTCGTATCTGAGCCTGATCTCGAATTACCGCGAACTTATCAGTGGAACGTCGCCGTCGAGCGGGCGCTTGGCGTGCATCAAACTTTCTCCGCCTCATACGTTGCCGCCCTCGGTCGTCGTCTATTGCGACAGGAGATATTAGCAAACGCTAACCCCAGTTTCGGGATGGTGAGGGTTACAAGAAATACCGCCACTTCAGACTACCACGCGCTGCAGCTACAGTTCATGCGTCGGCTTTCGCGGGGCCTGCAGGCGATGGGTTCCTACGCCATGTCGCATTCGATTGATATCTCTTCCTCGGACTTTGCATTCAATTTGCCTGTGACTAGAACGGACCCGAGAATTGATCGCGGATCATCTGACTTCGATGTCCGCCATACTTTCACTGCCGCACTCACCTACGATTTGCCAAAGAGGATTGATAACAACTTCGCCGGAATACTATTACGCAACTGGTCCGCTGATGCGATCTTCAGAGCACGCACGGCCACACCGGTGAACCCTGTATTCTTCAACCGTCTCTTTGGTGTCGCGGCGGTGAAGCGCCCCAACCTGGTTGCCGGTGTTCCACTTTATCTTGACGACCCAACGGTCGCAGGCGGAAGACGGATCAACCGCAGCGCGTTCGTCGCGCCACTGCCAAATCAACAGGGAGCGTTGGGACGCAACAGCCTGCGTGGATTTCCGGTCTCCCAGTTGGATTTCTCACTTCGTCGCCGGTTCAAACTTACAGAGCGATACAACCTGCAATTACGCGCTGACTTGTTCAATCTTTTCAATCATCCCAACTTTGGTGATCCTGACAGCCTTTTCGAGAGTGCGACCTTCGGCGAGTCAGTGAACATGCTGGGACAAAGTCTTGGTAGCGGCGGTATCGAAACTGGCTTCAGTCCGCTCTACCAGATGGGCGGCCCGCGCTCGACGCAATTAGCTGTGAAGTTGGCTTTCTGAGGTGGGCAAGATCTTCATCGCCGTTGAACTGCCTGTCACAACTAAGGCACAAAAGATTGCTGAGAGTGGAGAAAGTGTAAACGGTGTAGACCAAAAAATGTGCGGAATCTTCAATAAAATGCAACAGTCCCTAAAATGCGTGATATTCTGAAATCGCTCTGAATCCCCCCTTCGGCAC
>JBPCIQ010000277.1:0-6439 GCA_051006135.1 Pyrinomonadaceae bacterium
GTGACATAATTGCCTGTACTTCCTATGGTTACCGGATTTCCGCGGCCTTCTCAGCCGGTGCTAACGCATCCATTGATGGCGATTATCATAGTAAACGGGCGACTTGTTGGGGTGCTTCTTTTTAAACTCCTTGTAGCGAGCGTGCCATTGTTCGTATCTCCGATCCGACGAGACAATCGATCGGTGTGGTATCACGCGCAGGTACTCTTCTACCTTCCAAACGTTTCTTGCGGAGAAACGCCAGTCATAGTTGCCCAAATCATAAAGATTGCCGAGACCATAACCCGTGATTCTTCCGGAGAAGTCGATATAAGTGTCAAAGTAACTCCAGGCCAGATCGCGCAACCTGCGAAACACAGGAAGCCGGCCGTGGAGGCCCACGTCGCGAGAACGGCCAATTGAACCCCACAGCCCATTCTGCCGGAACACAAACACTACGTGGTCGAGTTTGTCCTGGGATTCGAGACTCAAAAGAAGCGGCGGAAACCCGTGCTGTTCCAGCACCACCGTTGCCACCAACGCCGCCTCGAGGCAGTGGGCCTGCTGCTTTTTGAGCACTTCGCGAAAGGAACGAAGCGTGCCGCCCCCACGTTCCCAGTTGTAAGGTAACGGAGTAAGGAAGCGCTGAACCCGTGCGGGTGTACGGTGCGATTGGACGAATCTCCACTCGGCAGTTGTGAATGCTTCTTTCTCCGGCTTATGCCTCACTAGAAACTGTGATAACAGACTTCAACGTCAAAGGCAAAAAAGGACTTTGTCACGCCTGAAGCCGTTGTTTTACGTTGGGTGGAATGGGCCTGACAAAAGGCCGTTGCTCCCTTGCTTAAGTGGCCTCACTGCGGTATGACATCACATGCCGCATAGTATGGTGCCTGAGAAAATATGCAATCATCCCACGAATTCTGCGGCTTCGCTATCAGTGAAAATTGCGCTTTGCCAGGAGAATGAGGCACCGTTAAGGCCTCAAAGTCTTATACCCAACAAGGTCAGGATAAAATGATGTTACCACCCGCCGGAACTCGACAATCGACGTACGCTGAACAGGGAGCTGAAAAAGAGGCTAACCGCTTAATTCAACAGATAGAAAACGCTCTCGCGGCCATCGGGATGTGCACCGAGCTTGACGCAGAAGCACTCGAAACGGCTGCCGATCGAATCGAGCGCACATCACGCGATTTCGTTGTAGCCCTTCGACAATTGGCAAACGAACATAAGATCGTTCAGGAAGGCGCTGAGGAGTAATAAACTGAGATAAGGTTTGTCGTTGTTGAGGACCTCTCAGACCTGGGTAACTAAATCATCGATTCGGAAGTGATGTTAAGGGCGCCTCATCCTGGAGGCCAGCTCATCACGCGACCGCCAAGCACGTGTACGTGAAGATGAAAGACTGATTGGCCTGCGCCCGCGCCGTTATTGATCACAGTTCGATACCCTGCCTCGGAATGGCCTTCCTGATTAATGACCCGCGCACCGACACGTAAAAGATGGCCCAGCAAAGGTTCATCCCGGTGTGAGGCATCATCGAGAGATTCAATATGGTCACGCGGGATTACCAGGAGATGACTTGGAGCCTGCGGATTGATATCGCGAATGACAACGCAAAATTCGTCCTGATACAGTAAGTCCGTTGGAATCTCACTACTACTTATCTGGCAAAACAGGCAAGTCTCTTGGGGCATTTTGAATTAGGCTCCTCTGTTCAACTTGAAAATCATATGGCGCGACGCTAGTTATGCGGCGCTGGCGGATTGATCTGAGGACAGGGCGGCCGTCACTGAGTCTCTGATCCGCACAATGTCAGCACCAACCGCGCGTAGTTTAGCTTCAATCCTCTCGTAGCCACGGTCAATGTGATAAACGCGATCGATAACTGTCTCGCCGCTAGCAACCAGGCCAGCGAGGACAAGGGAGGCGGAAGCACGAAGATCGGAGGCCTGAACCGGTGCACCGGTCAAAGGCGTAGGTCCATCCACAGTGGCAATGCGCCCGTTAAGTTGAATTCGTGCCCCCATTCGCTGCAGCTCAGATGCGTGCATAAACCGATTCTCAAAAACTGTTTCCGCGATTATTGAATGCCCGCGAGACTGTGTCATCAACGCCATATACTGGGCTTGCATATCGGTCGGGAATTGCGGGTATGGTTCAGTAGTCACATCGCGGGAGCTTAACTCGTTTCTGCCGCTGACGCGGAGTGTGTTCGGATTAAGCTCCTCGATCTCAACGCCAACTTCGCTGAACCTCTTAATTACACCGGACAAATGATCGGGTCGGCAGTCCTTGATTTCCAGCTCGCCGCCAGTGATCGCTGCGGCAACGATGAAGGTGCCGGTTTCAATCCGATCGGGAATAATCGTATGCTCGGCCCCACCCATAGAGTCAACACCTTCAATTTCAATTGTTGGAGTTCCGCCACCTCGCACGCGCGCACCCATCCTGTTGAGTAAGTCGCACAGATCGCTGACCTCAGGCTCGCAGGCAGAATTGTGGAGGAGAGTTTTGCCTTTTGCGAGCGTTGCGGCCATCAGCAGGTTTTCCGTGCCTGTCACGGTCACCTTTTCAAAGCGAATTTCTGCGCCAATTAGTCGTCCGCCTTTCGGTGCCCGCGCTACGACATTGCCACCTTCGAGTTTCACCTCTGCACCCAATTGTTCAAATCCGGCGAGATGGAGATCAATTGGACGTGTGCCAATGGCACACCCTCCCGGCAACGAAACCTTTGCCTTACCAAAGCGAGCAAGCAAAGGTCCCAGCGCCAAAACTGAAGCCCGCATCGTCTTGACAAGTTCGTAGGGGGCCTCGAAAACCTCGATGTGAGAGGCGTTGATCTTGTGCGTTCGAAGTTCGGGGGTCAGGACAGTCGCGCCGAGGTCTTCGAGCAACCGGCGCTGCGTAATGATATCGCGCGCATAAGGAAGATTATGCAGGGTGATTGTCTCGGCAGTGAGCAGGGCGGCCGCCATACAGGGAAGCGCGGAATTTTTGGCGCCGCTAATCGAAATAGAGCCTTTTAGCAGGTTGCCGCCCGTAATGTGAAATTTATCCACGACGTGGACAGATTAGATTAAAAGCCGGAAAGGTTAAAGGCTGGGATTTAGAGCGAGTAAACAAATCGGACGCGGCTGTCCAGGAGGAACCTCTGAACTATTGCCGCGCCCGCTGAAGTTTTTAGTTCTGGTTGAAACTCTAGTAGTTAGAACCAGATCCCAGTCGCTTGATTTTTACGCCGCCATTTGTAGTCGTCGCGCGCACGGTCGGCCCACCAGCACCGAGGTTCACCGCGATTTCTTTGGTTATCCGCCCCTGTACCGTGACGGGAAAATCTACGCTGAGGTGCCCGTTAACAGTAGCCGTTTCCAGGTGCGCGGAATAATTTTCCGGAACGGACATCACAATGCCGCCGTTGGTTGTTTTTACATCTAGCGTTTCACCGTCCCAGCGATCGCCGGCGAGCTCCACTACCAAGCCTCCATTGGTCGTGCCGCCCTTAACGCTTCCGCCCACGCGCCTCAAGACAACGCCACCATTATGCCCGGTGAACTCGATGCGCCCGCTAACGTCGGCGATCGAAATTCCACCATTGTAAGCCTCCAGAGAAAGATCTGATCGCCGCGGAGCAAATATCTCGTAACTGACGCTCCAATGATAATTGTCCAGATTAGCTGGTCCTTCAGCAGAGATCTTGCCGCCGGCAGTTTCGATTCTGATCTGCTTCGCAAGTTGGTCCGCTTCGCTTTGCGTAGCAGCAGCCGTTTGAATTCGCGCTCGCACAAGCACATCATTTCGATCCCAACCTTTTACTGATACTCCGCCGTTCTTGCTGGCGTCGACCGTAATTGTACCCCCAGCTGCCACGGTCTGCTCCTTGATCTCACAATGGCCCTCTAACCTGTCGCTGTACCAATTGTCGCGGCAGTTGAGCGACCCTCGAGACTTGCCTTCCTGGGCAAGTGCCAGCACGCTCAACACACTCAACATGGCAGCGATAAACACGGTGCGTCCTAACCAACTATTGATCATTGTCATCTCCTGGGGAAGTTCCCTCTGCAGATTTTGTCGCCTTTGGTTTCTTGCGGTTCTGAGAGGTAAACACCACATGGGCGCCGAATGTGGCAGGAATTTTAGCAAGGGACGCTTGGGAGACTTATGAGGCGGTTTTCTGCAATGCGAGTACACGAGGGATTCCCTGTAAGTCTTGGTGGATGGCTAATAACTGCCAGATATTCCGGTCCACCAGCCGCTCAATTTCTGCCCCCTGGTCAAAGCCAATCTCAATCAGTAGATGACCACCTTGCTTGAGGAAAGTTCCGCTTTCAAACAAGAGACGGCGGATTATCAAAAGGCCGTCAGTTCCAGGGGTGAGTGCCCCGCGCGGCTCATGGTCCCGAACCTCACGCTGCAATCCCTCTAGTGTTGAACCGGCTATGTAAGGTGGATTTGAAACAATCAAATCGAATTTTGTCTCATCGCGTGCCAGTGCCGAAAAGATATCAGAAGCAACAAAATGCACGCGCTCAGCAACTCCATGATACGCAGCATTGCGCTGCGCAACTTGAATCGCTGTTTCTGAAATGTCGATGCCGATTGCATGCGCGCGCGGTCGCTCATGGAGCAGCGTCACTGCGACGCAACCTGAGCCAGTCCCGACGTCGCAAATATCAAACTCTTCGTCAATGGGACTGAGAATGGCGAGAGCGGTCTCCACCAGTAGCTCTGTTTCCGGCCGAGGAATTAGAACAGCCGGCGTTACTTCAAAATCAAGACCAAAGAACGCCTGGCGACCGGTTATGTATTGCAGCGGCTCGCCCTTAGCTCGTCGCATCACAATCTGACGGTAGGTCTCAAGGTGCTCATTGCTGATGAGATGATCCGCATGGGCAATGATGAAGGTTCGGTCGCGTTCGATAACGTGCTCCAGCAGCGAGCCGGCTTCGCGGCGTGCTTCGGAGATCCCCGCCTGCCGCAGAATTCGCGCTCCTTCGAAAATCGATTCGCCAATAGATATGTTCATGTTGCTTCAGCGTTGAACTCTTCTATGAGTAGTTTCCAGACTTGCCTTTCCGCAACCTGCGCTTCCGTCTATAATGCGCGGCACTAAACGCGCATTCGCTACGTAAGCGATTTCGGGAAGGGCAGCAAGATTGTGACTTTCTCTTAAATACAACGAGCTAGGTATCGTTCCTCCCGTCAACGATCGGAACATCCAAACCAGTTCAAGTTTTGGAGGTCTGAACGTAAAAGGGCAAGAGTTTAACCACGTTTGCCGCTGAGGAATAATGATGAGCACTCTTTTCAAAAGTATTCTATTGTTCGCGTTGAACGGCGTCGATGCACAGCTAACAATTATCTGGGTGCGTTTGAATGTGGCGACCGAAGGTAATGCCATCATGGCTTGGATACTGGACTTGGGCGAAGCGCCCTTTCTGGCGCTGAAGCTTACGATCGGTGCCTTTGCTGCTTACGTTCTGTATCGGTGTGCGCACCTGCCGCTTGCCCGTCGCGGTATGGCGGCGGTCCTGGGAATCTATTGCGCCTTGATGATGGTGCACGTTGCGACCGGATGCTCAGCGCTGGGTTGGTATGCGCCCGAGACTGTCCTCGCCTATTTCGGTAGTTTGCCGAGAGTCTTCTTCGCCTTCTTCGTCTGATCCGCACTTGGCTGCTAGTGTTCTAGTTTTTCGCCACCGGGGAAACCGATTCCCCAAGCCAGCCGGAATTCTGCGGCGACTCAGGCCGAGATTTGGGACGAATTTCGCCGGCTAACCGTCTACTCCTACTCGCTTGCACTTCCTTGAGATTAGTCTATAGGATAATCGGTAGTGGTTGCGTATCAACCAGGGTAAAACGCAACCCACCTCAGGTCGGTAAGCATCCTATGAAAGCTTAGTTCAGCCAGTGAACTGATAATAAAGGAAAGGTTATGTACAAACTTACAGCACGTCAAATCTTGATCATCGCTTTGGCATCCGGACTGTTCGCGGCAGGGACCGTGGCCGTGTTTGACCGGTTTTCTAACCGCTTTCAGCCGGCTAGCGCTGCATTCTCGGAAAAGGCCCCGGCAGGCATAGTCGACCCATCGCTCTCCACAGATGAGCAGAACAATATCGAAATCTACCGCACTCTTGCGCCGGGTGTTGTCAACATACACTCGACGTCCTTTGCTCGCGACTTCCTTGGATTTGTGGAGCCCCAGGAAGGCTCCGGATCGGGATCGATTCTCGACCAGGCGGGTAACATTCTGACTAACTACCATGTGGTAGAGCGAGCGCAAAAGCTTTCCGTCAGCTTCGGCGGTCAGAAAACCTACGCGGCAACCGTTGTTGGAGGCGATCCTGATACCGACCTGGCAGTAATTCGGCTCGTGGAAAAACCACGTGAACCTTTGACCGTCGTTCCCCTTGGCGATTCAGAGAAGTTAGCTGTTGGCCAGAAAGTATTGGCG
>JBPCIQ010000278.1:0-7581 GCA_051006135.1 Pyrinomonadaceae bacterium
TCGATCGCACGGCATCTCCGAAGGCCCGGGGACGCAGCGTCATCTGTACGGTCTGTTGACGCGCTACCTAAACGAGAAGCTCCCCGCCGGCGGGCGGTAGCGACAGGAGGCAGGCGGCAGAAGCAGACGGCGGGCAGATTCGGAGATGGGGAGATGGGGAGATGGGGAGACGGGGGATGGGGAATTTCGAATTTCGGATTGCGGATTTCGAAATTAAGAGCAAAGTTGGCACTCGATTACCTCTCCCCATGACTCTCCACATCACCCCGTCACCCCAATCCCCGCGTCTACCATCTGGCTCAACACTAATCACTGAATATGCGCTACAATCAGAACCGTACCGCAACCCTCAGCTCCCAGTGTCCTGATAACTTGACCAATCTATGAACAAGACGACTTTCCAAGAGGATCTCTTTCTCACCCGCCTGCTCGACGCCAGCGTCGACGGCATACTCGCGTTTGATCGCGGCTGCCGCTATACCGCCTGGAATCAAGCGATGGAGCGTATCTCCGGTATAGCGTGGGAAAACGTGCTCGGCAAAAACGCGCTCGACCTTTTCCCCTTCCTCAGAGAAACAGGCGAGGACAAATGTTTCTTTGCCGCCCTGGGCGGCGAAAGCACAGTTTCTGAAAACCGACCGTACACCGTTCCAGAAACGGGTCGCGAAGGCTTTTTCAGGGGCTACTACTCACCCCTCCGCGACCAGCAAAACAAGATTGTCGGCGGCATCGCCATCATTCGAGACATCACCGAGCGCAAGCGTGCGGAAGACGCAGCCCGCGATGCTTATCAGCGCATGATGTTTCACGTAGAGAATTCGCCGCTGGCCGTCATCGAGTGGGACACAGACTTCCGTGTTTCGCGCTGGTCTGAGTCGGCCGAGCGCCTCTTTGGCTGGAAGGCCGAAGAAGTGATTGGCAAGCACGTCGGTGACTGGCATTTCGTTTTCGCCGAAGACGTCGACGCAGTCGAGCAGGTAACCAACCGGCAGCGCGTCGGAGAGGAACTCCAGGGAATTCAGCGCAATCGTAATTACACGAAGGACGGCGCAGTACTCTATTGCGAATGGTACAACTCCGTGCTCCTGGACGATGCCGGAAATCTCGTGTCTGTGCTCTCTCTAGTTCTCGACGTCACTGCCCGGAAGCTTGCGGAAGAGGAACGCACCGCCCTTCTGGTGCGCGAGCGTGACGCGCGCCGTCAGGCGCAGGAATCCGATCGACTCAAAGACGAATTTCTGGCTACGCTCTCCCACGAACTGCGCACGCCGCTGACGTCGATTCTTGGCTGGGCCACACTGCTCCGGAAGCGGGAAGTTGCAGGAGCTAATTTTGATCGGGCAATCGAAACGATTGAGCGTAACGCCCGCTCGCAGGCGCGGCTCATCGATGATCTGCTGGACGTGTCGCGAATTATCACCGGCAATCTCCGCCTTGATATTCGCCCGATCAACCTCGAGTCCGTTGTGGAGGCGGCGAAGGATGGCCTGCTTCCCACGGCCGAAGCTAAACACATCGCACTTCAGACGGAGTCTGGGCCAGAAAGCTGTCTGGTGAAAGGTGATTCAAATCGCTTGCGCCAGGTTATCTGGAACCTTGTTTTAAATGCGATCAAGTTTACACCACGTGGCGGGAGGGTGACTGTTAGTCTCGAGTGTGTAGAACCGTATGTCCGTCTAAAGGTGAGTGACACAGGAGAAGGCATAGCTCCGGACTTTCTGCCTTACGTCTTCGATCGTTTTCGTCAGGCTGAAGGTGCAGTTACCCGCAAGCTGGGCGGGCTCGGTTTGGGTCTTGCCGTTGTGCGTCATCTGGTGGAGTTGCATGGCGGAAACGTCATGGCTGAAAGCCGCGGACCAGGCCAGGGGTCCACTTTCACGGTAGATCTGCCGCTAGCAGAAGATCGGCGCGACCCCGACCGCTCAGAGGAGAGGACTCGAGAGATTGAAAGAAGACGCAGCGCTACACCGGGAGGACAGACCGGTATGCCTGATATCTTTGGCGTCAAGGTGCTCCTGGTTGAAAACGATGATGATTCACGCCGGCTACTCGCGATGATGCTTGAGCGCCAAGGCGCTGACGTTACTGCCGTCTCCTCGTCTTCCGAAGCCACGCGCGCTCTTGTCAGAACCGCGAGCGGTAGCGACCGGGTCGATGCGTCACCTGTCAGTTCCGCTAGCGACCGCGTCGAAGCGTCACCTGTCACCAACGAAACCGGTAGCGACCGGGTCGATGCGTCACCTGTCAGTTCCGGTAGCGACCGCGTCGATGCGTCACCTGTCACCAACGAAACCGCCAGCGACCGCATCGAGTCGTCACCTGTGAGTATCTGCAGCGGGCGTCCTCCCGACATAATCATCAGCGACATCGGTATGGCGGAAGAAGACGGTTACGAGCTGATGCGCAAGGTGCGGGCACTGCCTCCCGAGCAAGGAGGGCTCGTGCCGGCCATCGCTCTAACCGGCTATGCTACGCCCAAAGATCGCGAGCGCGCCCTGGCAGCCGGCTATCAACTGCACCTCGCGAAGCCGGTTGAGTCAGAGGACCTGGTGGCTGCAATCGTGAGCTTGGTGGGACGAAGACAGTAGGACTCATCCTACTCGCCACTCTCATCGTCCCTAACCCAAGCCCATCGCGCTCGAACGGCGTCACGCCCATCGCCGCCCTGGGCAACGATAGTTTCGACCTCAGCGACGGGAGCTTCTTCCGCGACTTCATAGTGGGAGCGCCCAACCAGCGGTGCCAGGGTAACGCGGGCTACAACAACTTCTACGGCAGGGGGATGGTTGACGCCTTTAAGGCCGTCCGGGATTAAGGCGGATGCATCTTTCATGTGAGGCTGTCCTTCGATCGGAGTTACAAAGCAAAGCTAGGACTTATTCTGCGCCGATTCTGAAGAAATGGGAAGCCACCGACTTTGATAGTAGTGGGACAGTTTCGGCAGGATTGTCCGACAAACTTCATCAGTTTGTGGTGAGGCAACGACAAGCTGAAGCATGTCGGACATCAAACTGACCCACTACCGACTTTGATTGCCAATCACATGATCGCCCCAGGCTCCGTGAACACGGAAGGTTTGAACGCCTACCGCCTCGAGTCTTTGAGATCACAAATTTTGATCTCAAAGACTCAAACGTATGGAAAAGTGAAACGGTAGACGAGGTAAGGGAGAAGGGGCGATGACTGAAAGCTGACCAGGTGCTATCATGGGCCATCGGAGTCACCATATGACTGAACTCACATTAACTGCTGTCTACGAGGAAGCTGAAGAAGGTGGTTATATCGGCTATGTTGCTGAACTTCCGGGAGCGAATACTCAAGGTGAAACATTGGAAGAGACGCGCCAAAACCTGTCAGAGGCTATTCAACTAATCTTCGAAGCCAACCGCGAGGAGTTTGAAAGAAAATTTACTCCGACCGCAAAGGTTACCCGCGAGCGTTTCGTTTTACGCGCAGCGGAATCACTCGCCGCATATCATTGAATGAAACGCGCCGACCTCATCCGGCATGGCGAATCTCATGGCTGCCTGCTTGTTCGCGAAGGCGGTAATCACACCGTCTACCGCAACCCTGCTACAGGCTCTGCCACAACTGTCCCCCGCCATAGGGAAATCAAGAAGCAACATCAAGAAGCAACTTGCTCGGAAGATCTGTGATGACTTGGGAATTCCTCGCCGCGAACAATGAGCGGAGGCGCGCATTACCTAAGCCGAAGGCAGTAAGCTGGGTTTGGGAGAACTGTGATGAGTTATGGGTGAACCACGCGCGGCAGCGAGCGGGGAAATTTCGGATTGCCAATTTCGAACGTCATTGATTAGCTAACACCATTCGAGGCCAGGATTGGTTCGTATGGTTCACGCAGTCCATGGCGATGAAACATACGATTAGTCATGCTTCTTCACCGTGGGAGTAGTGAGATTTTGCCCCCGGCACATACGATGTTTTGGGTTGTGTTGGTTTAGACTATTTTTCATCCAGGAGGATTTGATGGCGAAGAAGAAACGAGCGAAGAAGAAGCATTCCGTCAAAGCACACTTACACGTTTTGGAGTTGACCAGAGCGGGCTCATCTCTGGATTTAGCAATCTACGCTGATCAGGAAAAGATTGGCACCCTCGTTATCGGCAGTGGTTCGCTTTCATGGTATGGAGGTAAGCGGAAGATCCGGAAACGAATCTCATGGACCCGGTTCGCAGATATGATGGATGAATTAGCGTACGGAAGGTAGTTGTGGGTTGGCGTTCCTGGGAGTCTGAGAAGCATCCGCAGATTTCGCAGATTAAGAAGGCAGAAAGCTTGAGAGAGGGAGATAAAGATGAGTCGAATAGGCAACGGCGCGGTACTTAAAATGTGCTGTATGACCAGAAAATTCGCGGACTGGAATACGTCATCCAACCAGACAATGAGTCTCACTGGGTATGTTTTCACCCGACTCAGTATCAGGAGTCCAAGAGTGGTTCACTGCTGGAAGAGTTCTCGGTCGGACAAGAGATCGTCACAGGCGTGACGAGGATGACGGCGATGTGTCCGACGGGAAGTACAAGCGCTCGGTCAGGTTTGTGGCGGCGATTGTTAAGTAAGGAGGGAATTTCGGATTGCGGATTTCGAAATTAAGAAAATGGGCCGCGGATTTACGCGGATGAACGCGGATGGGAAGAAACAGGATAGGGGTGATAAGTAGCCCGCTTGTTCTTCAAGGCAATCGCGTGCGGATTTTGCTTTAAATTCGACCCCCGCAATCCGAAATTCCGATCCGCCGTCCCCCGCGTCCAGTTTTTGATATCGCAAATTGCGACATCAAAGATTCCCATTCACCCTTGCGAGTGAGACTACTTTTTTGGAGGTTAACTCGATGAATTTGAGGATCTTGGTTTTTGCCGGAACTCTGCTCGCCTCGATGCTGGCAATCACATCAACGCTGTCCGCCCAGCGCGGTCCGAAGCGAACGCCCGAGCAGATCAAGGCGTCCTACAATGCACACCAGAATGAATTCGACTATCTGCTCGGCGATTGGGAGTTCACCTCGATAAGTAAGGAGTAAGGAAAGGGCCGCGGATACTGGAGCGCCGTCCGTCTCGCCGAGGGCCAGATCCTGGACGAGTATCGCATCGTCGGCGACAGCGGCGAGACGTACTATGTGACGACGACGCTGCGTGCCTATAACGGGGCACTCGACCGGTGGGAGCTGGTCGGGATGGACAGTGGAAACGGCTTGCAGGATTTGGGCGCTGCGCACAAGGTAGGCGCAGAAATGCATATTGAGCAAAAGTTCGGCGTGATGAGCCAAAACCCTTCAAGCTGGCGAATTCGCTACTACGACATCCAGCCGGATCGTTTTTCCTGGACCGCCGACCGCTCAACGGATGGCGGAAAAACGTGGACAACGAAGCACATGCAGATCGAGGTTCGCCGCATTGGGCCGCCCCGCTTGCTGGGGCCGCTCGCACCCGCGAGGAAACCGTGAGCGCGAGAGAGCGAGACACGCAGATGCTTTTACGATCCAGTTAGGGATATAGGTGTGGTAAACCAAATGAACGTCGGCCCTTTCGGGTCTTTACACAGTAAGCCTCGGTAGCGGGCGAGTAATTGGCACTGCTCTAAAGCAAAGAATGCCGCGACGTGGTGTCGCGGCATTTTGGATTTAAGGTTCTATTTGCAGAGTCAAGGCACTCTACGGATTCAAGTTCGGCCAAGAATGCTTCCGATGCCATTGTCGCCGTTGCTGTAGTTGTCGTGGCGCTAGTTTCCGTTGCGAGAGTATTGCCGATAGCCCTGGTCATAGCCGTGCACAAAGCCCTCACGAAAAGCCTGCGTGGAGGCATTCTTGTATTTGCGTGAACGTTGCGGGTTGTAGCTCTGCCCACGCTGCCCATCACTTGCGCCGGTGTTCAACCCCATATAGTGCAGATATCGCGCAGATGAGAGCGAATTTCGAAATTAAGACAGGAGGTCGCGGATGAACGCGGATGCAAAGAAAAAGTGATAATAGATAAATCGCGGGGCTACCCTCGAGGCTAGGCGGTCTTGATGAGGATCTTGATCTGTTTCGAGGCGCGCCGGGCTTTATTCGCGGCACGGATGGGCGCCAGACTCTTTTCTACATCTCGCAGCTTCGCTACTGTCGCCATTTTTTCTTCTACCGGTCGCTTCGCCTTAGCCTTACGACCGGCTTCCTTGCGGCGATAAAACTCTGTTGCATCAAAGTACTTCTTCATCACTGAAAACTGCTCTTAAACCTTCCCAATTTTTCTTCCAAACCGTGCCTTTTGATTATGTCCAAAAGCGTTTCGCGGTCAACCGCGTCCTGCGACAAACATCTCTATCCGAGCAACGTCTTTAGCTCTACCCAGCTTCAGCATAATAGCAACGAGGTGTTCGGCGAGTACAACGCGAACCGTTGTTTCCTCAACTGAGAAGACGTCAGCGTTCAGATAAGCTTCTATTTCAAGGGCATCGCTAACGGGGATAAACTGCAACGGCCAACCCGCCACGACGATGCTTTCATCCCGTATCTCCGTATAGCCTCGTTTCTGCAAGTACTCCCACCCAGGAATCTCGGTGATTAGCCCGCCTTTTGTTTCGGGCATCATCACAAGAGCGTCAATATCCTGGGTGGCAAATGATTCAACATAGAATGTTGCACCGATAGCTCCAGCAATGGCGTGGTTCTCTATCACACCATCTCGAACCATTTCATTTAGGACTTGGAAGGTTTTCTTCATTCTAATTGGTTTTTCGTCAAGACTGAAGATAGCGCGCCCAAGATTGCGGAGCAACAGAAAAAGAGTTTCGGATTTTGGATTTCGAATTGGGGAATTAGAAGCTAAGAAAACGGACAAAGCCACCGCGCCCAGTTGAGGGCTACGGTGGCTTTGTTGGTTAGATAGTTAAATAAGACTTTGTCTTACCAGCGCGAGTTGCGATCGCTGTCCCCGAAATTGCTTCCGGAATTGCGACCACGACTGGCTCCAAAGGCGTTACGGCTGGAGCCGTGGCCGTTGCGGCCATTGTCACCACCGAAACCACCGCGTGGTTCGCGGGGCTTGGCTTCGTTCACTTTCAGATTACGACCGTTAAGTTCCGTCTCGTTGAATTGCGCGATGGCTGCTTCGCCGGCCTCTTTCGAAGCCATCTCGACAAAGCCGAAGCCGCGTGAGCGACCCGTTTCGCGATCTTCAATAACACTGGCCGATTCGACCGTACCTGCTTGCGAGAAAAGCTTCTGCAAGTCCTCACTCGAAGTTTTGAATGAGAGATTTCCTACGTATATTTTCATGTTTTTGTACCTGCTCCTGTTTGCGGAGCTTAAAGAGAAGCTTTTGAACTAGCGTGGCCTTCAGTGGAACGGAACCAGACGAAGAACGAACGTTCGGGACTCTAATGAGCGACTTCTACGAATTGACAACAGCCTGCTCTCGAATCATCCAAAACGCCGTTGGTCTCTTTGAGACGCGGGGCGCATCACCGTTGCTGCGCGAGAGGAGGAAGACTTAATCGAACACTAAGATGCGGTTAAGGGCGGTTGGGTTGCAGGCGGGTGATGGGGGAGGGGGGGAATGGGCGATGGGGAGACACGGAGATG
>JBPCIQ010000279.1:0-31455 GCA_051006135.1 Pyrinomonadaceae bacterium
GGTAGTGACCCTTAGGAAGATCGATTACGATCTGGTCGTTCTTCCCCTCGGCGGTGTAATACTCCTGTAGTTTCGTCCGCAACCTTCCGGCTTGAACACGGACCACGGAGTCGATGCGCGGATCATAGTCACTCTTGCGGCCAAAAACCTCTATGGCGATTGTGTACTCCTTGAGATGAGCCTCCTCGTCAGCCAGGGTCTTCTCCACGACGAAGCGGAGGAACGCCTTGAGGTTCTCCGAGTTTTGCAGAGTGCGGCTCTGAAGAACCTTCTCCAGCTGTTCGATCTTCTGTTCCTTACCTAGTTCCATTTCTTCCACAGTACGAACCTGAGAGAGCACGCTTGAGGATTAAACCTTGAGGTGAGGCCTTAACTGAGTACACGTTGGCTGACCATAACTTCCCTAATTATTGTTCGGTGTGGCTCACAAAGGCTGCAAAATCCCAATTCGAGGTTGTCCGGAATTATAAGCCCACTCGCTGGTTTTCAACAACCTATAAGGGGATGTGCGATGTAACAAGTTACATCCACAATGTAACGCTGGGCATTCTCAGCGAATATGCGCCTGAACTTGCTCTTCCTGGCAATTATTACCGTATCTTACTGACAGTAACTTTCCAGATGAATAGTGACAGAGATAGAGTACATTTAAGAATAGTCTCTATCCAGACTGCAACCCGGACATTAGAACTCTTAACTGTTTGTGTGACTAACCCACATCAGGAATGGCGTGCGAACTGAGGCACTCGCTTTTTGAGAATTGTGCGGTTCGAACCCAATTCTTGCTTCTGATGTTGGTTGGGGGCGCACGGAATAAATGTTAGGGCTTACCATGCCCTGCTTCAGGATTCGTTTTGAGCATTTCGTGAGGTTGACCTTCATCAGGTCAATCCATCACCGGACGAGGGGCTCGAATGCGGCAGGAGAATCAATCATGAAAGCGAAGTTCGGTCTTTACGTCGTACTGGTCCTGCTAGGGGTCGGTTTTTTCGTTGGCGTGCATGCCCAGTCGAGTACAGCTGGAAACATCACCGGCACCGTGCGAGACTCACAGGGCGCCGCCGTTCCTAATGCTGAAATAACAATTGAGGATGAGAATACCGGGACCGTGCGCACCGCCACCGCAAATGACGATGGGTTTTATTCCGCACCCAGCTTGCCTGCGGGTCGGTACACGCTCAGCACATCCCCTCAAGGTTTTAAGAAGACGGTCGCGAACGGCGTGGAAGTGCATGTTAGTGAAAACAAAGTGGTCAACCTGGAACTTCAAGTGGGTCAGGTAACCGAAGTCGTCAACGTTACGACCGACTCAAATCCGGTTGAAACACGTAGCGGTGATGTCACCAGCCTCATCGCAGAGAAGCAGGTTACTGAACTGCCTTTGAACGGTCGTAACTACGCCCAATTGGCGCTCTTAGTGCCGGGCGTTTCGCCAGTTACTCAGTCAGGCGCGGGCGGCGCATTCAGGACCGGCGGGACCGGGCTCGACTCGGGCGTTGATATGTCGGTGAATGGTAACCAGTCCAACACCAATATGTGGACCGTCGATGGCGTCAACAATATGGACGTCGGATCAAACCGAACCTTGCTGGTATTTCCGTCCATAGATGCTATTGCGGAATTTCGTGTTGAGCGCAACAGCTTCAGCGCAGAGTTTGGCCAGGCTCAAGGGGCCGTAATTAACCTCATCACTAAAGGCGGCGGCAATGATTTTCACGGCACTGGCTTTTACTTTTTGCGTGATGATGCATTAAATGCGAATGACTTCTTTCTTAACAGGGCCGGTCAGAAAAAAGGCGTATTGGAGTACAGGAACTTCGGCGGCAATTTCAACGGTCCCATAATCAAAAACAGAGTGTTCTTCTTCTGGTCGGAGGAGTGGCGACGTGAGAAGCGCGGACAGGTCGTTACTGGTCGAGTCCCTACTGCGGCAGAAAAGGTTGGCGATTTCAGCGCCCCACTGGCATCTCTCACCGGCCCGCTACCGCATCGGCCCGGGTTGACGTGCACCACTCCGGGGCCCAACCCTACTGATGCTGGTTGCTATCCGGGTAACAAGATTCCCACAGCTCTGCTCAGCCCTGTGGGCTTGTCACTATTGAAGCTCTATCCCGATCCCAATACACCGAATCCCACGGCGGGCCAGAATTGGGCCTCGGCTGGGACGCAGCCGATTAATACTCGCCAGGACCTCATTCGATTTGACGTGAACGTCACTGACAAGATGAACGTGATGGTCCGTTATATCAACGAGACTTGGACTCACGGCGTGGCCTCAGGCAACTTCTGGGGTGATGCTCCGTTTCCGACCTTGTCGTCAGATTGGGATCAGCCCAGCAGGAGTTTTGCCGTTAAGTTGACAAACACCCTGACTCCAACTGCCGTTAACGAGTTTCAGTTCTCCCGCGCGGGCAACGATATCTTCATCACGGACAGCGCCGAAACCGCGGCGCTCAACACGGAGATTACGTCTAAGTTTCCCACGGTCTTTCCGCATGCTGGAGATGTAGGAGCGGGCCCGCCGCCGCTTTTTTGGGGTCCGGGCGGCTATAACACCCTTTGGCACCAGGCGCCTTGGTCCAATCACCAGGATCTCTTTATTTGGAAGGACGACTTCTCGAAAGTGGTAGGTTCTCACGATCTTAAATTGGGCGCGCTCTTCAGCCATAACATTAAGGATGAGCCGGGTGGTGGCGCCTCCGGCAGCAATCAGCCCTACGCCATCAGCGGGTGTGGCAATAAGACTGGGAACTGTATAGCCGACTATCTGGTCAAAGACTTGCCACTTGTTAATTACGCGGAGATCGATCACACCGAGATCGCAGACGGCCGCTGGCGCGACTTTGAGCTTTATGTAAATGATACATGGAAGGTGCGCCCGACTGTCACGCTCACCATCGGTATGCGCTACTCAAGATTCCCGCCGGCCTGGGAGAAGGAGAATCGCATCACTAATTTTATCCCGAGGCTCTATAACGGGACAGACTTTCGCACCGGTCTGATCACGGCTGACCAAGGCGAGCAGATGGGCTTGGGCCGCTCTCTGATCAAGACTTATAAAATGGGTTTCCAGCCTCGTGTCGGCCTCGCGTGGGACGTCTTCGGAGATGGCAAGACTGCACTCCGAATGGGCTTTGGACGCTACCTAAGCCGCGCCCAGGTCATTGAAGATCTTCTCCGATTGACCCGCAACCCTCCCTGGACTACAGCCGTAGATTCAGGTTGGTCTGGCGAGACGGATACGCTTGCCAGCAATCCTGCTTTCCGTAGCCTGGATACGATCGGACCAGGGCTACGAAACGCGGTTGCAGGCGTAAGTCCAACGGCGACCTTCGAGGCGGTAGATGAGAACTACCAGCCGCCTGAGAGTTACCAGTGGAACCTTACGGTCTCGCGCGAGGTTATTAAAAACACCGTTTTAGAAGCCTCGTACATAGGCAACCACGGTCTGCATATCTGGCGTCGGAATGTGCCTCGAAACGATGTCATACCGGGCGCTCGATTGGCGATCGCGCAAGCCATTCGCAATGGCCAAAGCACTGACACCTTGGTCGCCAATAATCGGGTCTTGCGTGGGCTTGGGCCCATCACCACGGATGAATCCACGGGTAACTCCAGCTATCACGCGCTTCAGTTGTGGCTCAATCGTCGGTTCGCGGAACGGCTGGCCTTCCAGGCAGCCTACACCTGGGGACATGCTATTTCTGACGTTTCGTTAACCTCCTTCACCAACACCACGAGCGATCCGTTCAATTACAAAAGCGACAGAGGCGACGCAGACCTTGACCGCAGACACTCGTTTGTGGGAAATGTGGTCTACGTCTTGCCGACCTTCAAGCAATGGGGGTCAGCGGCAAGTCACATTCTCGGGGACTGGCAGATCAACGGAATCTTCTCCTACTTCGGCGCCACGCCTATCGATGTGATATCTGGGGTGAACACTCTTGGGACGGCTGCCGCGGTCGCTCAGCGTCCTAATCTGGTTCTGGGAGTACCTATCTACCTAAATGGCCCAGATTCGACCCGGCATCTAAACCCAGCAGCTTTCGCGCTGCCTGGTGTCGGGCAGCTTGGCAGCCTTGGCAAGGGCTCGATTCGCGGGAAATCAATAACGAACATTGACTTCTCGATGAACAAGAACTGGAGAATAAAGGAGCGCTATGGCATTCAGTTCCGCGCTGAAATGTTCAATGCCCTTAACCATCCTAACTTTGTCGGGTTTGACACAGCCTTGAACTTTCAGGGCAACTCAACCCAAACTGGGTTTGGAACGGTACAGAATGGAGCTTTTGGTCAGCTCACCGCTACCCAAAGTCACCGCGAGATCCAATTCGGGTTAAAGTTTACCTTCTGACCCGCTGCAGCTATACTGCAACCAGGCTGAACTTAGACGGAGGGCTGAGGATTTATTCAGCCCTCCGTCTAAGCTTTTGCCGAGTCCACTGAAGAGCCAGGTTAACGATGTATTTTCGCTCCGTCCTGTTCCCGCTTCTACTTCTCTTCATCCCCTTCCAATCTCAAGGCGAACTATTTCGACAACGTTATGAGGCCGCGGAAGCCCAGCGGCGAGCCGGCAATCTTGCTGGGGCGGAAGCGCAATACGCCTCAATACTCTCGGAGTCATACCACAAACTCGGACGAATCTATTCTGCGCAGAACAACTATCAAGGGGCCGTTGGCGTGCTAGAGGCCGCGGTCGTGTATGGGCCAGAGTCTCAGAACGCGCTAATAGATCTGGCAATTGCCTATTTCTACACCAGGCAATACAAACGGGCCCTCGAGCCTCTCAATAAGGCGCTTGCTCTCGATTCTCAAAACTTGGCGGCGTATCACATGCTGGGTAAGACATATTTCATGCTGAGCGAGTTTGAGAAGTCGACCAGCGAACTCCTCGCCGCGATGAGGCTGGCACCAAAAGACTACGACGTCGCGTATACTTTAGGTCTAGCTTATCTAAAGAGGCGTCAACGCGCTCCGGCCAAGCAGATTTTCGATCGCATGATCGTCGAACTGGGTAATCGACCGCAGCTTCGTGTCCTTATCGGTCGGGCGTTTCGAGAGACGGGCTTTCTTCCGGAAGCGATAGAAGAGTTTAAAAAGGCCGCTGCACTCGATGCAACGTTCCCGCGGGTCCATTACTATCTGGGTCTTACGTATCTACTCAAGGACGGCGCGAGTCGCCTTAGCGACGCGGAAGCGGAGTTTAAGCTTGAGTTAGCCGCACACCCTAAAGAGTTTTTCGCTAACTACTATCTTGGCATCGTTTCAACAATAGAGCGAAAGTGGGATGTTGCGCTCGACTTCCTGCTCGAGGCCTCTCGGATCCAGCCGAGTAATCCGGATCCATACTTTTACCTCGGGCAGACCTACCAGGGTCTGGGAAAGCACGAACTGGCGATTGATGTGCTCAACAAGGCCATCTTCTTGAATCCTGGCCTGAGCCATAACGACTATCAGGTAACCAATGCTCATTATCGGCTCGGGCAGTCTTTGATTAAAGTTGGCCGCACGGAAGAGGGCCAAAAAGAGTTACAGGTTGCGGCCGATCTCAAATCCAAGGCCTTCAAGCGAGATGAGGCCAAAGCGGAAGCTTTCATTAACGCAGCCGACCTGAATGAGCAAACCGAGTTTCCCGAACTCGTCAGGGTCGCAGGTGTGGTCGGTGAACCGGACGGGCCCGAAGGCCCGAAAAGGCAGGTGTTGACCAGTGACGCCACGTTTTTCGCAAAGGTAATTGGTTCTGCTCATGACAACATTGGATTGCTGCGCGCACAACGGGAAGATTTTCGGAATGCTGCAGATCACTTTCGTTTGGCTGTGAAGTGGGACCCTCAAAGAGATAGTGTCCACTACAACCTTGGTTTAGCTTACTTCAAGTCTGAATCGTATAAAGAGGCTTTGCCACCGCTGGAAAACGAATTAAAGGTCCGGCCGACCAATCTCCTGGCGAAGCAATTATTGGGTCTGAGTTACTTCATGACGGAGGACTACCACAAAGCCGCCGCGCTTTTGTCTGAAGTCGTCGCCGCCAAACCCAAGGACGTCGCCCTTTACTATCCGCTAGCGCTCTCGCTCAGCAAAGAGGGAAAGAACGAGGCCGTCAACCAAGTGGTCCGGCAGATGCTTGCGTCGGGGGCCGAAAGCCCTCAAATTCACATTCTACTCGCCAGGGTTTACTACGAGCAGGGTGCCGCAACAAAAGCGCTCGAAGAGTTGCAGGCGGCCCTCGCGCTCAACGACAAAGCCCAGCTGGCACACTTCTATGCGGGCCTCGTCTACCTGAAGATGGGAAAGCTCGTCGAGGCTGCACGTGAATTCGAAGGTGAACTGACCCTAAACCCTGCGGATGTTCAGGCCAAGTATCATCTCGGCTATGTCTTGCTGGCCAGTCAGGAGATCAAGCGAGGCATGGCGCTGATGCAAGAGGTTATTGAAGTCAAGCCGGATTTTAGTAATGCGCACTTTGAGCTTGGCAAGGCGCAGTTTCAACAGGGCGATATTAAGGGTGCGGTGAAACGTCTCGAAGTCGCCGCCAAGCTAACGCCGCACGTGGCTCACGTCCATTATCAGCTGGGTCGTGTGTACATCGCGGCTGGCCGTCAAGCTGAAGGCGAGGCTGAACTCGAACGCTCCAGACAACTAAAAGAGAAAGCTCGGAGCCAAACGAATCCTTAGTCTTGAACAAAGAGAATCGGTCCCACCATTGAGAGCAGTCCGCGTGCTTGCGGCAGCAGCATTAATGCTACTCGTGTCATCGTCCTGGTTAATCGGCAATCAAACTAACGGAATTAGTTTCGTGGACATAACTGAGCAGGCCGGCATTACTTTCAAACACATTTCCTCACCGGAAAAGAGATACATTGTCGAATCGATGAGCGGTGGAGTGGCGCTGCTTGATTATGATAACGATGGCTATCAAGACATCTACTTCGTGAACTCTCTGACCGTCGATCTGTTGAGGGCGAATGGGAAAACAAGGAGCGCTCTGTATCGCAACAACGGCGACGGCAGGTTCACAGATGTGACAGCAAGGGCTGGTGTGGGAGACATTGGTTGGGGGATGGGGGTTGCGGTTGGGGACTACAACAATGATGGTTTCGAGGATCTCTACGTAACCTGTGTTGGTCCCAATCATCTCCTTAAAAACAACGGCAATGGAACGTTCTCGGATGTTACCAAAACAGCCGGAGTAGGTGATCCACGCTGGTCCGCTGGCGCCTCGTTCGTGGATTACGACCATGATGGGAGGCTTGATCTGTTCGTCGCCAATTACGTGGCCTTCGATTTCAAGAAGCTGCCCGAATTCGGTAAGAGTCGACTCTGCCAATACAAGGGCATCCCCGTTCAATGTGGTCCCAGAGGATTGCCCGGAGACGGTGATTCGCTTTATCACAACAATGGCGATGGAACTTTTACCGATGTCACAAAGAAGGCAGGCGTTTCTGACCCTAATGGTTTCTATGGAATGGGTGTCATCTGCAGCGATTTTGATGAAGACGGCCTGGTTGATATTTACGTTGCGAACGACTCGACACCGAGTTTCCTCTACCACAACAGCGGAGACGGGACATTCAAAGAGATTGGATTTAATTCTGGCACGGCAGTCAATGAAAATGGCAGTGAGCAGGGGAGCATGGGAGTTACCGTGGGTGATTACGATCACGACGGCAGGTTTGACATATTCAAGACTAATTTCGATGACGACTACAACACGCTCTATCATAACGACGGTCGCAATTCATTCACCGACGTTTCGTACGCGGCGAAAATCGCTGCAGTGAGTCTTCCTTATGTTGGTTGGGGAACGAAGTTCTTTGACTACGACAATGATGGGTGGGTAGATCTCTTCGTCGCCAACGGTCATGTCTACCCACAGATACCAACCTATCTTCAGCGCAATTTCGTTCACACAAATAATCGCGACGGAACGTTTACAGAGTTAGCAATGCAACTCGGCGCTCCTTTCTCAGAGAAGCGGGCAGGGCGAGGAGTGGCCTTTGGCGACATCGATAATGATGGGGATGTTGATCTTGTGCTGAACAATCTGGACGGCGCAGCGTCAGTATTGCGCAACGATGGTGGCAACGGGAACAAGTCAGTGTTGCTTAAGCTGGTCGGGGTGAAGAGCAACCGCGGCGGCATTGGCGCGCGGGTGAAAATCGTAGCGGGCGATCTAACTCAAATAGACGAGGTTCGCAGCGGCGATAGTTACATCTCGCAAAGCGATCTGAGACTGCATTTTGGTTTGGAGAAGCGGACCAGGATAGATCTTATCGAGGTTCGCTGGCCAAGTGGTGTAGTCGATAAGGTTGAAAACGCGAAGATGAGCAAGATACTAACCATTAAAGAGGGTTTAGGTATCATTGATCAGAAGGATTTCAAACCTGCCGCAATTGTTACGACTCGTTGAGTTTCAGCATTTTTGCAGAGAGTTTGCCACCACGAGTCTGCCTTGAGTTCTAAGGACAGCAACGTAAGCGTTGAGCTCCCAACTTCGCGATGGCTTGAAGTCATGTACCATGTTTCAGAACATAGAGCGTCTCTCCTCTTGCAGTCGAGTGCCCGACTGCTGGCAGCGTTTTTGCTAGTGCTGTTCGCCTCTTCGGAGACCGTCCCTGCCCAAACTGGCAACGATCTGACTAGGCGCCTGGAAAGTGCAGCGGCACTGATCCGTGAGAATCGGGTCGTGGAGGCGGAACAGCAGTTAAGCAGTATCCTGAAATCAGCATCAGATCAGGCGGATGCGCTCAACCTGCTCGGCGCGATTCGCGCTAAACAGGGACGCCTCGACGAGGCTGAAGACCTTTTTTCTCGCGCTGTTCGCAGTAACGGCCGTCTTATCGCAGCGCGGCTAAATTTGGCTCAACTCCACTTGCTCAAGGGCAGGCCCGAGAAGACAATCTTAGAATTCAACGAGCTGCTGAGGCTAGATCCGTACAACGATGAAGCCATTGATAAGCTCGCCCGATTACTGCTCGCTCAAAACCGGCTCGACGAATTTGTCGCGCTCCTTGAACAGAGAAAGACTTCAAAGCCAATAGCATTTTCACTACTCGTATCGCTCGGTGATGTCTACCTTAAGAAGGAAAACGCGGATAAAGCGGAACAGTCTTATCTCCAAGCGCTTAATCAGCAAAGCGACAATGCGGATGCGATTCTTGGTTTGGCTCAGGTCGCCCAATTGAGAGGCAATGCTAAGATGGCCTCGGTCTACCTGTCTCGCGCTAAGAAGTCGGTGGCAAACTCGGCTGATACTCTTTATAGATTTGCTTTAGTCGCGTGGCGAGCCGAGAGCTATGAGGAAGCCAATAGCGCGTTGTTGCAGGCTGTAAAGCTCAAGCCGGACGAGGCGTCTTATTTTGTTGCCCTGGGCACTACATGGCTCAAGAAACCCGATCTAATTGAAGCGGAGCAGGCATTTCGTCGCGCGCTCAAGATCGAGTCAGGTAACTCACAGGCCGAGTTGTATCTTGGCTTTACGTTGCTGCAGCAAAAGAAGTATCCGGAAGCACGTGAATTGTTGGAGAAAAGCCTTCAAAAGGATTCAAACGTGCCGGAAACAACTTACTATTTGGGTTTGATCGCCCAGGAAGAGAACGAAGACGAGCGGGCGATCAGCCTCTTTAATAAGGCCATTGAGATTCTCCCCTCTTATGCAGAGGCGCACGTTGCGCTCGGTTCATCTTATCTAAAGTTGAAGAACTATCCGCGTGCTCAGGCGCAGCTCGACCTCGCCGTGAAATTAGATCCTGACGAGCCAAAAGCGCACTATCAACTTGCCGTTCTTTATGCCCGCCTCAAAAACCCCGAGCGCGCGAGGGAGGAGATGCGAATCGTGGAAAGATTAAAAAATGAAGCTAAGGCCCAGAAGAGAGCCAGCCGTAGTCCTTCACCGTAACACACCACAAGCAAGTAGAATGTTTCAAAAGAGCAAGCTGATCTACGCCGCGCAATAATTGTGAAAGAAAAGATCGTCAGGTTCTCCTTGCCGATTCTCTTGGTAGCAAGTCTGCCATTTTTCTACTATGCCCCGACAAAATCTGAGTCGTTTGCGACTTCTGTTATTACCTTTGTAGAGGTTACCAAGGGAAGTGGCATTAGCTGGGTTCATACCAATGCCCAATCGCCTGCGCGACACTTGCCAGAGACCGTAGGGTCCGGATGCGCTTTCTTCGATTACGACAACGATGGCTGGATGGATATTTATCTGATCAATAGTGGGAGTTCAGACTTCTATACTCCGTCAACCCGACTCAAGAATGCTCTTTACCGCAACAACCGTGACGGCACTTTTACCGACGTCACAATAAAAGCTGGAATAGCTGGTGGAAGCTTCGGAATGGGAGTGGCCGTCGCTGACTACGATGGCAATGGGTTTCAAGATCTCTATCTCACGAGCTACGGGCGTAACATCCTCTTTCACAACACCGGCAAGGGAACGTTCCTTGATGTTACCGATAAGGCTGGTGTGGCCGCGCCTGGTTGGTCGACCTGCGCCGTATGGTTCGACTTTGATAATGACAGCAAGCTCGACCTCTTCGTCTCCAGCTTCGTTCATTACGATCGGTCATTGAACGTCATGTGCTCAGACGATCAAAAACGCCCTTATTATTGTATTCCCCGCCACTACAAACCAAGACCGAGCCACCTTTTTCGTAACAATGGTGGCGGCACGTTCACGGAAATAAGCAAACAGGTCGGGATCGCCGCTTTTCCCGGAAAATCGTTTGGCGCGGTCGCGACAGATGTTAACAACGATGGTTGGATTGATCTCTTTGTTGCGAATGACACAATGCCCAACTTCCTCTTCATCAACAAAGGCGGCAAAGAATTTGAGGAGGTTGGATTGGCAGCTGGTGTTGCCTATAGCGAAGCAGGAAAGCCGCGCTCAGGAATGGGGGTAGACGCGGCAGACTATGATGGTGACGGCTGGCAAGACCTGTTTGTTGCCAACATTGATCAGGAGTTCTTTAGTTTGTACCGCAACCAGAAGGATATGACCTTCACTGATGAATCGGGAGAAATTGCCCCGGCGACACAATTGTTAAGCGGATGGGGGTTGAGATTCTTTGATTACGATAACGACGGCGATCAGGACTTGCTACTTGTCAACGGCCACCCGGATGACTTTGTTGAGATGCGCAACGCGCGAGTTAAATACAGGGAACCACTGCTCCTGTTCGAAAATACCGGACGCACCTTTAAGGACGTGAGTCGGGTGTCGGGCACTGTGTTTGCAAAAGAGTTTTCGGGACGAGGGATGGCCACTGGCGATTTTGACAATGATGGCGATCTCGATGTGCTGGTTGCAAATAATGGCGAAGCTCCACTACTGCTGCGAAACGAAGGCGGTAGTCGCAATAACTGGGTCGGACTTCAGCTCGTTGCGACGAAAAGCAATGCCGCGGCGACCGGAGCAATCATTACCTGGCAATCGGGCGCCGTAAAACGGAGTCGTCTGAAAACTGCCGGCGGCAGCTATCTTTCATCACACGACCCGCGCGAGATTCTCGGGCTTGGCACTGCAGGTAAAATCGACTTTCTTGAGATTCGCTGGCCCAGCGGTAAGGTCGATCGGCTAACGAATGTATCCAGCAACACCTACATAAAGGTCATTGAAGGAGAAGGCCTTTCTAAAGGTAGTAAACCGGTAGCAGGGAAGTAAACGGGCAAGCTGGGGCCTACTCAATATAGTTGATAGATCGAGGTTTACTTGCCCGCAAGCTCAAAGCTATCTTCTTTGATCGTCACGTACCGATTGATGACTACCCTCTTCAAGGTGCTCACCTTTCCGCCAGGCCACCTTATTTCTACATCATCAACGCCAGGACTTGCACCCAAGCCGAACAGCAAGCGGGAATCCGATGCCGAGCAGTAGCTGGTACCGCCTAACATCTGCCTTGTCTTGCGCACGCCTCCCGCCGTCACTGTAACTTTAGCGCCGATGCCGTCGCGATTACTCTTCGCACCGACGAGTTTAATGCCCAACCAGTGATTCTTGTTACCACCATCGTTGCGCAGAAGCACTGGTGGTTGTCCTACATTGATCAGTAAGAGATCTGAATCACCATCATTGTCGATGTCGCCCAGCGCCAGACCACGGCCAGCGTAGTGTCTCTTTAGCGGCTCTCCATGATCTGGGGCAACATCGCGAAATCCCTTGCCGGTATTCTCGAACAGAAACGGAGGCTCAGCATAAGTAGTTTCCGGATAAATTTTGTTAATTGGTTCGAACGGATGGCCGTTAAGCACAAAGAGGTCGACCAGCCCATCGTTGTTGTAGTCAAAGAAGCGAGTCCCAAAACCGCTCATTGGAAGGCTGATCTGTCCCAGGCCCAGCTTATGGGTTGTTTCGGTGAATAACCCGTCCCCATCATTGTGAAAGAGTGCATTCGTTTCCGCGGAGAAGTTCGTGACGAAGAACTCCAGGTTTCCGTCTCCGTCGATGTCCTCCGCGTCAACACCCATGCCGCCACGAGCGTGACCGTTCGGGTCATAAGCCACTCCTGCTTCCAGGGCGACTTCTGAAAAGGCACCTTGACCGTTATTGCGAAAGAGAAAGTTCCCCACGGTGTCGTTGGCCTGGTAGATATCCATTTGTCCGTCGTTATTGTAATCGACCGCAATTACTCCCAATCCCTTTCCAGGACTAGCAATTTTGGCTTTCTCGCTGACATCAGCAAATGTGCCGTTTCGATTGTTGCGAAATAGTCTGCTCGAAGATCCTTTCATTTGTGCGATATAGCAGTATGGTTTGCCCTCAAAAAATGTGCAGGGGACTTTTTCATTCGGCTCAAATTTCAGGTAATTGCAAACGTAAAGATCGAGATAACCATCATTGTCGTAGTCAAAAAACGCTGCACTGGTCCCCCAAAGGCTGTTGCTCACGGCGGCCTTCGCGGTCACATCGACAAAGGTCCCATTACCATTGTTCCGGTATAGCTTACTAACGCCGTACCCCGTGACATACATATCCGGCCAACCATCATTGTCGTAGTCTCCCACCGCCAGACCCATCCCTAACATGCTGTTTGAAATTCCCGCTTTCTCAGTGACATCGGTAAAAGTTCCATCGCCATTATTTCGGTACAGAAAATCTCTCAATTTGCTGGCACCCAACGGCTGCGGTGTTTGCGAGTAGCAAATCAGATAAATATCCAGCAGGCCATCCTGGTTGTAGTCGATGAACCCTCCGCCGCCGCCCATTGTTTCGATCAGATATTTCACACCAGGCGCGAGGGCGCGGAGATTCCAGGTAATCCTGGCGGAAGCAGTGATATCTACGAACTGAATGGGTTGGAGTGAACTTGGCGATTGGGCAACGAGAGTAGTCAAGAATAGAGGCGAGTATGCAAGTGATAGCAGAAGAGAAAGCGCGAGCTTAATAAACGGTTTTTCTGTGCTACCTCCGTGCCTGAATGCCTCTGTGGTAGTGTCCAGTCGCATTAATTCACCACAGAGCCAAGAGCCAGGAGAGCGACACAGAGAAAGTAGTTGAGCAACATGTGAAACTAGTCCTTGGGCGGACTCGCCAGCGCTGTAACTTGCTTCTTCCATTCTGCAGCGGTCATTGATTTCAGTCGGGGTAGCTCCGCCGCGGCAATAACCAGTTTTCGAAGACCAGGAATTACGGCAAATTCCAGAGCGGCGTACGGTTTCGCCGCCTCGTCCAATAGGGCCAGATTATCCTCGCGCCATTCCCTGGTTGGCGGCGTGCCCAGCTTTAAAAAAGAGACTGCTTCCAGCCCGGTTTCCCCAACATCAGAAAGGTTCTTCGCGAGCGGTTTGATCTCCTTTAAGGCCGGTGAGCGATCGATAATAGGCTCTAGGGAAGCACCGGAAGTTTGCCAATCTGCAAGTGCTGCGCCCAGTTCCGCTCGATAAAGCTGAAAGCGCGGGGCGTCGTTAAGAAACTCTTCGACCATCCAGGAGAATCTGCGACCTGCTTCGCTGTCGGGAGTGGTTGCGTCTACTACGCCGGTAAGCGGGCCGAGCATAGTCTGCGGCCGCATCTGATGACGGCGATATTCTTTCACTGGTTCAATAACAGAAACGAGTGTTCGCAGTGGACCAATGTCGTCATTCCGGACGAGCCGGCGCAACATCATGTCCTGGTTCTTCTTGTGAGTCAGACCCAACTCTTCCAAATGCAAACTGATCACAGCCAACCGCCGATACATATCATTGATATCCTTAACATTTTGCGGTGACCAAAGCCTTTCGGCGATGGCTGCGGTGCGGGGCCAGATGCGCGAGTCAATGGTTTCAGGAAGGACCCACTCGGCCCACATCGTGGCTTCGCCTCCTAAAACGTGCTTCGCTTCCTCAGGCGTCAGGGTGCTGTTTGTAGGAAGCGGGTCGGCGATGTAATGTTGCGAGGCGGGGTAGATCAAATCAATGTAGTAGCCGTTGGACAGGATGCCGTCGTAGCCTTTACGCGCGGCTTCAGCCAGGGCCGCCGTTCCGCGCCAGGAATGGATCACTACGTCCTTTGGCAATCCCGGTTGCAGAATCTCGTCCCAACCGATCATCTTCTTGCCGTGTTTCTGAAGAATCTTCAATAGGCGCGTGTTGAAGTAGGCTTGTAGCGCGTGGTTATCCTTGATTCCTTTCACTTTCATGTAGGCTTGAATCGCTGGATTTCTGTCCCACTGTTTGCCTTCATTCTCATCTCCACCTATGTGGAGATAATCATCAGGAAAGAGCGCTGCCATTTCGCCCAGAAACGCGTCCAGAAACTTGTAGACATCTTCGCGTGTCGGATCGAGGGCCGGCTCGAAAATTCCTGGCCGGCGTTCAATGGTGTATGGACCTGGAGCACTACCAAGTTCTGGATGACCGACCAGCCAACTGGTGCTATGACCGGGTATGTCAAACTCTGGAACAACACGAATACCACGCTCGCGGGCGTAGGCGATGATTTCTCTCACTTGATCCTGGGTGTAGTAGTTGCCATCGGAACCCAGCTGATGAAGCTTGGGAAACTTCTTACTCTCGACACGGAATCCCTGGTCCTCGGTCAAATGCCAATGAAAAACATTGAGCTTCACCGCCGCCATTGCATCGAGATTGCGCTTGAGGACTTCTATAGTCTGGAAGTGCCGGGCCACGTCAATCATTAGCCCGCGCCAGGGAAAGCGAGGCTGGTCCTGAATCTGAACTCCCGGCACGTAAAACCCATCCCGGTCGGCGTCTAAGAGTTGCAGCACAGTCTCGAGACCGCGAAGAGCCCCAACTACCGTAGGGGCGCTCAGCAATGCGCGTCGACTAGTAATGTCTAAGCGGTAACTCTCGTTTTCACCAACCGCGGGAATGTTCTTTCCTGCTGCCTCGCAGTGGATCACAAGTGGGGTAGTCTGATCATCTGGCGCCAGCCCGGGAGTGAATGAGAGGACCGTGCGTCCCTCAAGCCGTTTTATGAACCGGGCAATGGCAGCCTGAAGTCGAGCGTCTGTATGGCCCCGTGTGGCTACCCTGAAAGAGCCATCTATCGCCAGGCGCTCAGGATGAAACTTCACCGCGGCCGGTACGGGCATCAAATTGAGTTTAGGAGTCGCTTCTTGTGCGGTAACCATCGACGCACAGATTAAGAGCAGCGATAGAAATAGGTATCTATTAGTTGTCATTTGTTTGTTTTTCCGGGTCGAGAGACGCTGGGTAATAGACAGTTTCATTTTAGTTGCTCAGGGCGCGGCCGCCAGCCAAAGGGAGACGACCCGCGAAGCTACACGAAACGACACTAAGGCGATTTCGTTTCAGTTCGAGTGATTTTGTGGACCGTTGCCTCTGTCAAACCTTTGCTCAAAAAACAAGAAACTGTCGGACTCTCATCACAAAGCAAGCACCTAGTCTTGCGCAACCTCACTTCAGCGTAAATCTCTTTGTGAGGCCACCAATCGTCACGTCAAAATCTCCCGGCTCCACAACGGGTTTATTATTTGCTCCAATGAATGAAAGATCGTCTCCCCGCAGCTTGAAAGTCAAAGTACGACTCTGACCTGGCTCGAGATTCACCTTGGCAAAGCGCTTGAGTCGTTTGTTGGGCGGAGAAAACGTGGCAACGAGATCACTAACGTAAAGCAGCACGACCTCTTTGCCGGACCGCCGACCGCTGTTTGTAACAGTCACGCTAACAGTCAATTCTTCGTTTCCGGAGATTGTCTTCTTACCCAGACGCAAATCGCTGTAGGCAAAAGCTGTGTAGCTCAGGCCTTCGCCAAACTGAAACTGCGGTTTGAAAGCCATATTGCCGAAAGCTGTGTTCTCAGTCTCGAAAGGTTTGTGGTCGTAATTAATCAAACCATTCGGCGTGCGAGGGTAAGTGAAGGGAAGTTTGCCACTTGGGTTGATATCGCCAAACAACACATCGGCGACCGCCGTTCCACCTTCATTACTCGGGTTGTAAGCCATCAGAATCGCTTTCGCCCCATCGGCAATACAATTGATGATTCTGGGACGTCCCTCGACCAGCACGATCACCACAGGCTTGTCGGTGGCTTGGATTGCTTCGGCAAGTTTGATTTGCGGTTCGCCGAGGTTGAGGTCCGTAATGTTTCCGGGCGTTTCAGTGTAGGAGCCTTCGCCCAGACACAACACAACCACATCGGCGCTTTGAGCAGCGCGAACTGCAGCAGCGATGTCAACCTCCTCTTCCTTATCGGTAGGTGTGCTGTTAGATGGTGAGCCAGCGGCCCGCGTGATTCTGGTTCCTGGTACGTAGGTCACATTGCCGGCGCCTAACTTCGCCTCGATTGCCCGTCGAATCGTATGTCGATCTTTCGGATAAAGAGATTCCTCTGAACCCTGCCAAACATAACTCCAGCCATTGTTCAGAGAGATCATCGAGTCGGCTGTGGGTCCTGTGACGAGCACCTTGGTGTTCTTCGCTAACGGCAAAGCGTTGCCGGTATTCTTCAGCAGCGTGATTGACTCCTGGGCAGCCTGCAAACTCACCTGTCGGGATTCTGGGAGTCCAAACTTGGATTTGAGCGCCGGATTAGGCATCGGATTTTCAAACAGCCCCAGCTCAAACTTAACTCGCAAAATGCGTCGCACGGCCTCATCAATTCTCGACTGAGGGACCGCGCCCTCCTTAACGAGAGCAAGCAGATGATCGCTGAAGCTGTAATCGCTCGGCACCATACTCATATCGATTCCCGCCATGACGGCGAGGCGAGTTGCTTCCTTCTCGTCTGCAGCGACGCGCCAGATGGTCACTAGTTTCTTGATATCTTCCCAGTCAGATACGACGAAGCCCTTGAATCCGAGTTCACCACGCAGGATGTCGGTGAGGATGTGATGATTGATATGACCTGGAACGCCATTGATCTCTCCGGAGTTGATCATCAGCGTGCGTGCTCCCGCTTTGACCGCGGCTTCGAAAGGCGGCAGGAAATACTCACGTAGATAATTCTCAGGGATCCACGCGGGAGTTCGGTCTCTCCCGGTTAAGGGAAAACCATAGCCCATGTAATGCTTCAAACTTGAAGCAACATGGTCTTGCGAGGAAACGTCCGATCCCTCTAAACCTCGCACGAAAGCAACTCCCATCACCTTGGCAAGGTAAGGATCTTCGCCGAACGTTTCCCAGAAACGTGGCCAAAGGGGATTACGACCCAAATCGAGTACAGGCGAGAAACTCCAGGGAATGCCTGCCGCACGCGTCTCAACTGCGGTAATCTCCGCCGCGCGCTTCATTAACTCCGGATTCCAGGTCGCGGCCATACCAATCTCTTGCGGAAAGAGCGTGGCGCCTTGCACATAGTTGGCTCCGTGAATTGAGTCGATGCCGTAGATTACCGGGATGCCGAGCCTCGTTCTTTTTGTGGCGGCCTCCTGGATCTGACCAATGAACTCGTGCCATTTGTCGACGGTTAGAGCTTGATCAGCAACGTTAAGAATCGAACCAACTCCGTACTTTACTATCGCTTTCTCCAGCTTGGCTGGATCAATCTTGATATTCTGGTCGCTCCCCGAAGCAATCATGCTGATCGTGAGCTGGGTCATCTGCCCAACTTTCTCTTCGAGCGTCATGCGCTTAAGCAGCGCCTCGATCTTTTGCGTATTGTCGCGTTCGGGCCCGGCTGTTCGTATAGCTGTCCGGAAAAACTCGTCGCTGTCGACGATATCCGACGGCGATTGTGGCGTCAGGTTCGGACTCTCGACGAAGTTGTCGCCCGAACCAGCGCGTTCCGAACTCGCCGAAAGGGCATTGGACGCGTCGGAGGGTCGTGCGCTATTTGCCATTTGTAATGGGAGAGCGAAGCACAGTGAAAGGCTAACTGCCAACAGGGCGAGTACCACTTTTCTCATCTATTTTGCTGTCCTCGGGCAGGATGCAGGAGCGGTGCTATTTTCTTATATTTACACGGGATATTCAATAAGTAATGAGGGGAACCCGCAAAGGCCGGGCCTTTGGACTTTGGTCTTTGAACCTAGTACTTAGAACTTAGTTTGATCATGCCCTTAGGTATCAATTGTGTAGGGGCGCTGGCAGTCAAAGAGTTGAGGTACAAAGCTCAAAGTACAAATCAAAGCCCAAAGACCAATTTAGGTAAACTTCAAACACACCGGAACCGGTATTTCTGCAACATGGCCGGTAGGCTTGAGTCTTCCTGTCTGTGCGTCAACCCTGAAAGTAACGACATTGTCAGTATGCTGATTGGCTACTAGTAAGAACCTGCCTGTGGGATCGATTGTGAAATTACGAGGCCATTTTCCCTGCGTCGCCATGTGCTCAACATATTTCAGCCTACCCGTATTTTCATTTATCGCAAAAACTACAATGCTGTTGTGCCCTCGGTTTGAGCCATAAAGGAACCTCCCAGAAGGAGACACGTGCAAGTCTGCGCAGTAACTTTGACCAGAGAAGTCGCCTGGTAGTGTCGACACCGTTTCAAGCAAGCCTAGAGTTCCTTTGGCCCTGTCGTATCTGAATACCGTCATCGTTGAATCAAGCTCATTGATGACATAGGCGTACCTGCCGCGCGGATGGAGGGTGAGGTGATGAGGGCCAGCGCCAGGATTGACCTGAGCCCAGGGCTGATTGTGTGGCTTAAGTTTTCCAGTGGAGGCGTCATAACGGTAAATCATTACCTTGTCTATCCCCAGATCCGCTGCAAGCGCGTGCCGGTTGGCATGATCCAGGATAATGCAATGGGCATGTGGACCCTTCTGTTGATCTTTGATGCTTGAGCCTTCATGTTGGACAAAGTTTGTTGCGGGGCCCAGCATTCCATCACGCTGAATTGGCAGGACTGACAGGTTCCCTCCAGTGTAATTCGCAACCAGCAAAAACTTTCTGTAACGGTCGACGGTCAGATAACAAGGATCAGCCCCCAATGAAGCCTGTTGATTCAGGAAGGTAAGATTGCCAGTGCGTGAATCAATGGCGAATGCGCTTACGGCGCCACTAGACTGTCCGGCAAACTCTCCTACCTCGTTAACTGCGTACAAATTTCGTCTGCTCTGGTCGATCGTCAGGAATGAAGGATTGACTGCCTTGATAGAGTTGAAACGGACAAGCTCACCGGTATCACGATCCATACGATAGATATAAATACCTTCGCTCTTGCCGGAAGTATAGGTTCCCACATAAAGTGTGAGTTCGCGGGCCCTTTGCTTGGGCCACGCGGTCCCGCGAAATGCAAAAGCGCCCAGTGCTCCAATAGCGCCAGTCTTTAGGAAGTCGCGGCGGGTAAACCGATTCATTTTCCATTTGTCATTTGACATGTTTCATTCCCATTTGTGGCCTATTGTTCGTGTCAGTTAGTGTGATTCGTGGATCGTTCTTCAGCTCTCAGCTAAACAAGCGATCCACGAAGTAAAACGAATCACCACGAAATGAGATCAGAAAAGTGACCGAATGAAAATGTCGAATGACAAAAGGACCTTTTCTACCGACCGTACTGCAGCTTCCCGATTTCGCGCCAGGTGACGAGTTTGATCTGATTTTCCTGAAGCAACTCTCGGAAACCATCGCTGGTAAAAAAGTCCAGATCGCGTTGTCTCCAGGCAGCACCCCAGTCCGGATGGTCGTGAGTTGCGGCTCTCATTTCTGCATCGTCGTAGGCTAGGTGCACGATCACCTCGGTAACGTCAGGCTGTACGCTTTTGATCGCGTCAGCATAAAACTTCGCCCAACCCTCCGGCGGCACACTCGGGTCGATGCTAATCACCCGGTCAATGATGATGTCGTCAGGCTTAAGTATCGAAGGCAAATAGGTCGTCGAAGCAATCTGTTCTCGGGAGAGTCTGGTGGGCAGTTTATTCTCGCGCGCAACTCGTAGCAGTGTTTCGAACAGCTCTTTGTTTTGATAGAGCGTCCCCATGTGCGAATCAAGATGTGTAGGTTGAATGTCAAAAGACCGAGCACGTTCAATCTGAGCACGAATCTCGGCTTCGACCTCCTCCACATTTGCGTGAGAAGCAGCTTCGGTTTCCAATAAATAGAGGTAACCGCTTTTGTCTAACAGCGAAGCCACACGATCCTTTGACAGCACTGGACCCCACCGATAAGACGTCCATTCGCTGGTGAGCGTCAGGTGCAGGCCCAGGTCGCTTTGAGGATGACTGCGCGCATATGTCGCTATTTCTGAAAGCCAGGGACAGGGCACCATGATACTTCCCGAATTAACCAGCCCACCTTCGAGTGCTTTGACTGTCGCAGCGTTGACCGAATGCGCCATCCCCAAGTCGTCGGCGTGTACGATCAGAAGTTTTGCATCGCGGGGGTACCCCAGCCGCTCAGCTAGATTCGTCTTTTCGGCCTGCAATCTCGGACGGCTTGAGCGGGTTTTAGCCTGTGCGAAGAGTGCGATGAAAACACAGAGCGAGATTCCTATCGCGGCAAAAATTGTTCGTCTCATAGATTCTGCCTCGTTTGTGTGATTCAAACTGTCGTAGCGATAACAGGTGCACAAGCAGGAGTTACAGAATAGAAATATCAGCCTCAAAAATCCAGATAAAAATCAGTCATCATCAAGTTTACAGGCACTGATGTTCGGTTGTGATATGCCTCCCAGTGCGGTTTCTGAGATAATTCAAACGAACATAGACAGCTGCAGTCAAAAATCTGCCAGGTGAGCTACTATCTACGTTTAGCAGCAACCATCGTCTCTTGAGGCAGTCAGTTCGTAAAGCTTGATGAAACCTCTGAAGATTGGCATCACCGGCGTTCGCGGCATCGTCGGCGAGACCTTTACACCAGAACTTGCTGTCGGGTTTGCCCAGGCATTCGGAACATACCTTGACGGTGGGCGGATTCTGATTTGTCGCGACACCAGGGCGTCCGGGCCAATGATTCGTTCAGCAGTTATTGCCGGGTTGTTGTCAGTAGGTTGTGAAGTCGTTGACCTTGGTGTTTGTCCCACGCCGAGCATGCAACTGGCCGTCAAATGGCTAGAGGCGGATGGTGGCATTGCGATAACGGCTGGTCATAACCCATGGCAGTGGAACGCGCTAAAGTTTGTCCGTGGTGACGGGCTGTATCTCAATTCTACTCAAGCCGAAGAGTTGCTGGATATCTTCCACCAGGCAGAGTTTGCCAAAGCCACCTGGGATACGATCAAGCAAGCTATAAAGTACGAGAACCCGATGGGGGAACACATCAAGGTGCTCCAGAGGGCGTTCGCTGTCGAGGCGATCAGGTCTCGAAGGATTGTGGTGGCGGTGGATTGTTGTAATGGCGCCTGTTCAATGCTTAGTCCACTGTGGCTTGAAAGCCTGGGTTGCGCAGTGTTGGCGCTGAATAACGATCCGACCGCAGCTTTTCCTCACGCGCCTGAGCCGCGGCCGGAGACCATGGCTCAACTCTGTGCCGTGGTTAAAGCGGGCCACGCTGATATCGGATTCGCTCATGATGCGGATGGTGAGCGGCTGGGAATCGTAACGGAGCTTGGAGTGCCACTCTCGGAAGAGAGGACGCTTGCGCTCGCGGCAGACATCCGGCTTCAGCAGAAGAGTGGTACGGTCGTCACCAATATCTCCACCACTGGCGCCATCGAGCGGATCGCCGCGCGCTATGCTGGCAGCGTTGTTCGTACTCGCGTGGGACAGGCTTACATCTCAGAAGGTATGATCGAACATAACGGCGTACTCGGTGGTGAGGGCAGTGGCGGCATTACGGTTCCCGAAGTGCATCTGACTCACGATAGCGCTGCGGCAATTGGCCTTCTGCTCGAGCGGTTGGCGCGCACGCGCGAGCCAGTCTCGAAACTAGTAGAGCAACTGCCGCAGCTAACGATTCTGAAACACAATATCGCAGTGGAACCCAATCGTCTTTACTCGGTTTTGCAGGACTTTCGCACGGCCGTGGAGCGGGAACAGCTTGTCTACGATTCGCTTGATGGTCTTAAGGTGACGATGCCAAAAGGATGGATACATGTGCGCGCGTCGAATACCGAATCAATGATCCGCATTATCGCAGAGGCCGACGACGCGCAAGACGCACGAGATCTGCTTGACTGGGTGCGGGATAGCTTAAGCAGGTAGTTGCCTGGTTTTACATATGCGAGCGATACCAACTCTCAAGATCAGCATCTCTGGAGTGCGGGGTGTGATAGGTGAGTCACTAACACCCGGCCTGCTGACGCGGTTCGCTCAAGCGTTCGGCACTTACATTAGTTCGGGCACAGTTGTCATTGGTCGCGATCCGCGCACGTCGGGCGAGATGGTCAAGCAAGCCGTGATTGCGGGGATTTTGTCGAGCGGCAGCCGCGTCCTCGATATCGGTATGTGCCCCGTGCCCACAATCCAGCTCGTTGTCAGGCGGCGTCGCGCGTACGGTGGTATCGCCATTACCGCCAGTCATAACCCGGCAGAGTGGAATGCGCTGAAGTTCATCGGTCCCAACGGACTGTTTCTAAATTCCGGACAAGCGCGCGAGATGCTGGACATCTACCATCAGGGCGAGTACACGAAGGTGGCCAGTGCAGAGATCAGAACGGTTGAAGAGGTGGCTGGAGCGACTAATCTACACATTCGGGCAATCCTCGAGACGCTGGGACCACTGCCGAAAACTCCGAAGCGACTTCGGGTTGTGCTTGATGCTTGCAATGGCGCGGGCTCGCTGGTAGGCCCGCAATTGCTTGAGGCACTCGGTGCCGAAGTCATCTCCATTAATGTGACGCCTAACGGCTCATTTCCGCGACCAGCGGAACCATTGGCCGAAAACCTTGGCGATCTCTGCGCGGCTGTCAAAGAGCATGGTGCGGACATAGGGTTTGCTCAGGACATGGACGCCGATCGGCTGGCCGTCGTATCGGAGCAAGGAGTTCCAATCGGCGAGGATTACACGCTTGTGCTTGCCGCCATTTATGTGCTCGGCTGCGAGCTGGGCCCGGTGGTCGCCAACCTCTCGACCACATCCGCTCTTGAGGAAGTTGCCAAAAGGTTTGGTTGCCCGATCTTTCTCACGAAGATTGGTGAGGTCAACGTCACTGAAGAGATGCAGAAACAAAACGCCGTCATTGGGGGCGAGGGTAATGGTGGAGTGATCTATCCGCGAATCAATTTTGCGCGCGATAGCTTGGTCGGTATGGCCCTGATCTTGCACCTGCTTGCCCAGAAGAACCTATCGGTTAGCGAATTGCTAAACGATTTTCCGCATTACGCCATGGTCAAGGAGAAACTAGTATGTCCCTCGCATAAACTAGCAGCGGTTTCAAAGATGCTGCGGGAAGCGTATGCAGGCTATCCTCGAGATGCCCGCGACGGCATTAAAGTTACGCTGCCTAATGGCTGGTTCCTGGTCAGAGGCTCAAACACAGAACCGGTGATCCGCGTTGTGGGAGAGGCAAAAACTCAGGGCGAGGCCAGAGCAATCGTTGCGAGCGTGCGAGCGAAAGTAGAAGCGTGTCTCGGTTAGTTAATCTTGGGATAGCATAAGCGACAGCGAATGACCCCTGGCAGTCCAGCCGTCATTCGAATAGGAAATGGGTAGATCAACAATGGTTGTGGTGTCGCTTCCTTCAATCCACGTCGAGCCGGAGACTTCCTCACACCTGAGTAGGTAATGTTGTATGCCTGTAAAAACGCTACGCCAGTAACCGCCATAGAGAGTTTTGTAAACTACTCCGCCAACTTCAACATAGACTCTGTTCCCGGCCAGGATTCTGTAATTTATCAGACCCAGCAATTCCAGCAGTCGGCTCTGAGCGAGCGGAGCAGGGGGGGCGTCGGATCGGCGAAGCTTAGCAAAAACACGCTCTTCTCGAGAGAGAAAGTATTCGTCACTTCGCCATTGCTCGGGTTGGTATTGAAGCATCTGACGCCGAGGGCTTTTCTGGTCCATGTGGCAGCTCCCAACACCTGTTGATTTAGAGATTCAATAGGTAGCTAGCCTAGTCTAAACTCAAGGCTTGCTGAAAGCCAGAACTCGCCGTGAATTTTACCTCACATCGGACAGCTGATACGATCAGACACATGACCAACGGCATCCATAATTACGTTATCAAGCGCACCGCGCATGGGTTAGGATTATTTACTTTGGCACCCATTCCGGCCGGAAAACGGATCATCGAGTACACAGGTCCGCTGGTCTCAAACGAAGAGGTAGACAGTAAACCCAACGGCAAATATTTCTTTTGCGTCAATACGGAGTGGTCTGTTGATGGTAGCCCCAGGAGCAATCTTGCCCGCTATATTAATCATTCGTGCAGGCCAAACTCTGAAGCAATTGTTTCTGGTAGACGTGTATGGATATGGTCAAAAAGAGCGATCAAAGCTGGGGAAGAGCTCAACTATGACTACGGCAAAGAATATTTTGATATGCACATCAAGCCAATCGGCTGCAAGTGTGCAAAATGCGCTGAGAATGTCGGCAAAGCGCTGGTTGGCCGCCGCGTGCGGAAGGAAACGCCTCACTAATTCGTTTGATCTTCTGTTATATTATTGGTAACCCGATCCCCCCACAATTGAGACAAGAGATTTCCCGAGCCACTGGGGGGTTAGTGAGAGTATTGGTAGTAGAGGATCATGATGATACCCGTTATCTGGTCATGATGATGATCCGGATGGCGGGTTATGCCCCGCTGGAAGCCAAGAACGGAATCGAAGCGTTAAAGTTAGCCGCTAGTGAACTACCAGATCTGATTCTAATGGATTTGAATCTGCCGGCGATGGATGGCTGGCAGGCCACGCGACTTATTACTTCCTCAAAAGCTACCTCTCACATTCCCATAGTCACTCTATCCGCGATGTCTCACGACTCGTGGAAAGCTGAGGCCCTGGCTGCCGGTGCCCGGGAATGTCTCGATAAACCAGTCGATCTCCTCGTTGTTAACAACCTCCTGAGGCGATACCAGTCGCATTCTCTCTAATCCTCAAAGCTTACTCAAGTTTGTTCTGTGAAGTGGCGCTTACTACGTTTTGACTCGGGCGCCTGCCCGTTATTATCAGCGTAAAGTGCTTCCCGAGCACATTTCTGAAAACCGCCGGCGGGCCTTTCCTTAAATTAAGCCCGAAAAACAACGGACCACAACTCTCACGGATGGTCGCAAAGGAACGCCTATTGTTAGTAAGCGGCTTAAGCCGAGGGCGTTGCCTCCGAACGGCAACTTAATCGTAATATTTCCATAACAGCACGGTGCTATATTGTCGGCTCAATTGAGGATTGCCTTCCTTTCTCCCTAATGAAAAGCCGAAGCGTCAGAGCCGATTCCCAGGCCCACCTTTATTTAAGGTTGTAAGGAAGTTAAGAAAGGAGGAAGAAGATGAGTAGTCAAGCGGTTGCAGGTACCGGTGAGGCCCGCCAAAGGATAAGTGTACCCAAAGACAACTGGCTGGGCTTCGTCGGCGATGTCTTGAACTTCAGTGGCGAAGTGCTCTTCAAATCGATGTTACGCATCGATGGGAACTTTTCAGGGCGCGTCACTTCCACGGATGGTACGCTGATAGTAAGTAATGGCGCGCGAGTTACGCAAGCCGTAATAAATGTTGCGGTGGCGAAGATAAACGGAACAGTCGAGGGCGACATCAGCGCCAGTAAAGAACTCGTGCTCGGCCGTACAGCAAGCGTCATCGGTAGCGTCTCGGCGCCCGCTCTAGTCGTCGAAGAAGGCGCTCTTTTGAATGGCGTCTGCCGCAGGATTTGAATGCAACCTTAAGGGCCGAAGAGAGCAGTTACCACCACTGCGCCACGTCGCCACTCTGTACGATTTGCTGCTTCACCGGATGTACGGACCCGTCGAGTCATTTAACAACCTTCTGAAGATCCTCCAGCACCTCTGCGGGCTTCCACTCGTTTCCGCGATAGACGCTGGCGACTTTTCCGTTGGGCCCAATGACTACGGTTCTCAGGCCGTGGGTGATTTGATCTTTCTCTGGGTAATACTGCAGACCAAAAAACTGCGCCACCTTCTTCACCTGCTCCTTCGTGCCGGTAGCAAACTCCCAGTGCCTAAACTTCTCCTCGGCATAGCGGCCAGTGTGCGCGGCGCCGTAGCTGCGCAAAACTGCCGGCGTGTCGTAATCAGGATCGATGCTGATGCTCAAGAGCCGTATTTTCTCCTGAACTTCGGGTTGCTTCTGCAACTCACGCTCGATTTGCGAGAAGTTGTTGCTCATCAATGTGCAATACTCAGGAATAGGACAGCGCGTGTAGATAAAGGTCAACAGGAGGGTTTTGCCTCGGTATTGCCCCGTGTGAATAGGTTGATTGTTCTGATTGACCAGGGCGAAATCAGGCACTTCGTCGCCTGGCTTTGCTCCAAGAGCACCGGGAGAACCGGTCCCGGCCGGTTCGGGGCTGCCTTTCGTGATCACAATGTTCTCGAGCCAGGACTCTGAGCTGTCCACAACCAGCGTTGCCGTTATCTGGTCGCCCACTCCGAGCACATCGAAGGCCCAATCATCTCGTACCATGAAGGACATTGTCATGGGCTCCATGAAGTCCTTAATCTCTTCATGTGCCACAGTGACAAGGTGCTTGTCTTTTTCTACAGCTAACACTTTGCCCTTCAGCTCATAGCGCTTTTCATTAGACGTGTCCCGCCGGCAGCTTGTGCCAATTGGGACCGCCAGAACTAGTAAGATCAAAAATGCATACGGTTTGAAAATAAATTTACTTGCTAGCATTTGATTTGTTTGTGTGTCCCTACTGTGCAATCTCTGACTCATATTGCATCCGCTATTTGCGCTCAAGCCTTTCATTATAGAGTTCCTGATACACCCAAACATTTGTCATCACTTTAAATACATAATCCTTGGTCTGTGAGAAACCAAGCTCCGTTACGTACCGGTCAGGTTCTTTTGAACGCGACCTTACCAGCCACCGGGCGACATTCTCGGGGCCGCCATTGTAAGAGGCAGCGACTGCCTGTGGTTGGGCCGGAAACTGTTGGAAAAGGTTCGCAAGGTATTGCGTGCCAAACAGAATCGCAGTATCGGGATTGTAGAGCTCGTCCTGAGTAAAGTCGCGCACCCCGAGTTGATGTGCTATCTGGTTGGCGGTCTCGGCAATGAATTGGGTCAAGCCGCGCGCTGCCGAGACAGACTTCGCGTCCGGTTGGAAACGCGATTCCTGGCGCGCGATTGATATGACAAAGCGCGGATCGATAGCGCGTTGTGCCGAATGTTTCAGGAGCGATTCGCGGTAGGGCACTGGATACAACAAGTCAATCATTTCACGGGGCGCAACTTCCAGAACATAGTCGGCCGGAATGGGTTTCCAGACCTGTTCACCAAAACGTACAGCGCGATTGGCCAAATCGCCTCTTAAGGCATAGATAGCTAAAGTGTAATCGAGGTCGATTGGCGGGGAAGCGCTTGGGCGCAGCGGTTTTGCGACGGCGGTAGTTCCTTTGGAATTTGCATGATCTTGCGCGCCGGCCAGCCCCTCCGATCTACCTGCAGCAAATTCCAAAACCCCTTCATCGTAAAGACCTAGAAAGAGAAGTTCCTCGGCAACGGCCCGATGGCTGAGTTCTCGGTTGTCGCCCTCCGTTCCGCGATCGAAGACTACTTGTCTGCCCAGCGGAACGGTTTTGAACAACGGAAACCGGTAGGCCGGCAATTTCTCGTATGCGTCTCTTACAAGCGTTCGCAATTCCTCCTGAGGGCCGGGATCGGTAGTCAGGCGTAAAGCAGTTTGGGCCGTTCGGCGACCTTGTTCTGTTTGGCCCGCGGTTAGCGCACTCTCAGCATCAGTTCGGAGGGCGCGTGCACGTCCCTCAATCAAGGCCCGACTCTTAGTGTCTCCGCTGAGAGCCAATAAACGCTGGGTCGCCCGCTGGCCGTAGTATTCGTTGCGTCCGTCGGGAAGTGAGAGGTACTCAGTAACAGCTTCCCCGGTTCTTCCCAACTGCTCGAGAGCGTATGCACGCAAGAATGTTAGTTCCGCGAGCGTGGTCCCGCCGGGTACCCTGTTGCCACCAAGCTCGGAAATTTGACGGAGTTCGTTTGTATCAGCAACAACTGTCTGCCATGAACCTTGTGCCAGGTGAATTCTCGTTTGAGCGAAGAGAGCCAGGCCCTCCCCAACCTGTCCCTTAAACTGGGTTCGTGTTTGATTCACCCAGTCCAAAGCTTCCTGGTGACGGCCGACTTCGTGCAGGGCATCAATGATGTTCAGGTAGGGCCGTTCGGGATTTGGCGCATCCGGAAAGCGTTCGATGAAAAGCCGGTAAGCGGCTACTGCATCATCGGTTCTTTTCAGGCGATTATAGGTTCCAGCCGAGAAACTGAGCGCATCTCGGGCGCTCATGCTGTCGGGAAAGCGTTCTAAAACCTGCTGAAAATATTTCAGCGCATCATCATATTTTAAGTGGAGATAAAAGCCGCGACCGGTTTGGTAAAGTGCATTTGCCAGCGTCGGGCTTTGCGGGTATCGCTGCGCAATGGCGAGATAATGCCGACGAGCCGCATCGAAGTCGCGGTTAAACTGATAGACCGCAGCGCGCATAAGATGTTCAGATTCTGGTAACGCTGGTTTTGTTGCGGATGGAGTGTCATTACCGGCGTCGAGCTCGTCGAGTCCACGTACCGCGGCCAGTGCAAAGTCGTCGGGCCGGGATGCGTCAGGCATCAGCGCTACGAGCTTTGTGAAGACAGCGCGTGCCTCGTCCCGTTGCCCCGAAGCCAACAACGATTCCGCAATAAGGACCTGAGCCGCACGTGCGTCAGACTTGTTTTTCGACTCTCCGAGGGGACGAAGAGCAGCAACTGCCGCAAGGAAGTCTTTGCTTTCGAAAAAGCTCTGGCCCAGTCTCAAAATTGCGGCCTCGCGAAGCAGGCTTGTCGGCGCGATGGCAACCATCTGCCGTAACCTTTCGCGCTCGAGCGTTAAGTCGCCCGTTGAGCGAGCTATTCGAGCCAGGCGCCATAGCGCATACTGAGAAAGCAGGGAATTGCGGGCCACGACTGCCTGGTAGTTCGCCAAAGCTTCAGCTGTCTCGCCTGTTCTCTCCTGAAGGCGGCCGGAGAGATAGTCGTAGTTATTGGCCGCAAAGGTAACGGGGCTTACACCTCGTAATGAGTTAAGCTCTATTAAGGCCATTTTTAGATCGCCGGAGGCCAGGGTCAGTTTGAGGCGCTCGTGTCGTTGCTGCGGAGTTTGTGCAGTGATCGGTAAGGCAAAAAGGAGCGCACCAAAGATTACCCAAGCAAGGTTGATGAGTTTGGTTTTATAGTACACGTATGGAATTATCGGCTACGGTGAGGGATTTCCCAAACCGAGCCGAGTTGCCCAAATCAAGGCGATTGATAGCGTAGGCAAGACCAATGGCTCATGAAGAAAACAGCACCTCTACGATTTCTCGCCGAGCAGGTCTGCTTGATGGCGCCGGCCTGGCTGCTGAAATCAAGCGGGAAGTTGCCGCAGACATCGTCCAGTTTTGGCAGACCTACAAGCGGAGGCCGTGCCTGGCCGCGGTACGAGTTGGCGATGATCCAGCATCAGAGGTCTATATTAGGAATAAGATTCGAGCCTGCGAGGAAGTCGGAATTGCTTCAGAGCACCACGCCCTTTCCGCTTCGACAAAAGCGGCTGAGTTGCTCGAACTGGTAAACTCTCTTAACGCACGCGGGGAGGTGGACGGAATTTTGGTGCAAATGCCACTGCCTGGGGAAATCGACGAGGCAAAGATCATTGAAACCTTGGATCCAGCGAAAGATGTAGATGGTTTTCATCCGGTGAACGTGGGACGGTTGGCAATGGGCAGGCCAACCTTTGTGCCGTGCACCCCAGCAGGTATTCTCGAGCTGCTCAAGCGCAATAAGATTCCGATCAGCGGTGCGAGTGCCTGCGTCGTTGGCCGCAGCCAGATAGTCGGCCATCCAACGGCCGAGCTTCTCATCCAGCATGATGCGACGGTAACGATTTGCCATTCTCGGACGCGGGATCTTAAATCGGTGACACGGCAGGCTGACATACTCGTGGTAGCAATCGGTCGCGCAGGCTTGATCGGAAAAGACCACATCAAACCTGGCGCGACGGTAATCGATGTGGGAATGAATAAAGTTACGGACAAAGCCCTGGCGCGTGAACTCTTCGGTGATGAGGCACAGCGGAGAGTGGAGATCATAGAGAAACGAGGTTACACATTATTAGGTGATGTGCATCCGGCAGAAACCGACCAGGTTGCCGGTTGGCGCAGTCCGGTGCCGGGGGGCGTTGGCTTGCTGACAGTGGCGATGCTGATGCGTAACACGCTCAAGGCCGCTCGGATGAGACTGAGGTGAGCATTGCCGATTGCCGATTTCCAATTGCGAGCAGAAACCATTATTCGGGTATTACTCGCCAACACCACAATCGGCAATTGACAATCGGCAATTGGCAATGACTATGCTGCGTGTTGGCTTGACAGGATCGATCGGAGTGGGGAAATCATACGTCGCGGGAATCCTATCTGAACTCGGATGCCATGTGTTAGACGCAGACCAGACCGCGCGGGAGGTGGTTGCACCTGGATCCGCTGGGTGCTCGGCAGTGGTCGCCGCTTTTGGGAAAGAAGTCTTGCTGGACGATGGCACCCTTGATAGGCAACTGCTCGGTTCTTTGATTTTCGGCGATGAAAAGAAGCGACAGCTTTTAAACTCCATACTGCACCCTTATATTATTGCAAAGCAGGACGAGCAGTTACGCGAATGGGAAGCCGAGAATGCCGATGGCATCGCCGTCGTCGATGCGGCTTTAATGATCGAGTCTGGCGGCTACAAACGATTTGAAAAATTGATTGTTGTGCATTGTCGGCCGGAGGTACAGTTAGAGCGCGTGATGAGTAGGAATGGCCTGTCGCGCGAGGAAGCGCAGAAGAGGATTGACGCCCAAATGCCGCAAGCAGCGAAACAGAAGTTTGCAGATTATCTAATCGACACCTCAGAAGGATTTCAAACCACCCGCAAGCGCAGCCTGCAAGTGTATGAAGAATTGCGGCGGAATTGTGAAGCACAATCAGGAGCGCTTTAACGAGGTCGTCTTAAATTCTCGCCGGCCAGCCAGCTGAGGCCGGGTGTGGA
>JBPCIQ010000280.1:0-39958 GCA_051006135.1 Pyrinomonadaceae bacterium
TCATCAAGCTCATCCGTGAAAAAGCAGTGCGTACAACGCATGTCACAGACAGACGTCACCAAAATATTAAGCAAAACCGGCGCAAAGGGCTGACCCACGGCGAGTTTCGCGTAACGCTTCAGAAGCTCTTTTGTTGTGAAATCCATTATTGCCTCAATAAATGCTCCCGATAATAAGCGTGGCGCCTTCTGTTATACGCAGACAACCACATTTAACTGATACGGTATTCATGCCTGTAATGTCAACGCGGCCAAAATCATCAACAACCGCAACTGCCCGCCGCCTTCACCACTTGCGACTTTCCACCCTTTCTGACGACAAATGTTGCATCGTAGTCAGTCGACTCGCAACTCTCATCGTTGGTATCGCAAACTCGTGTCACAACATATGTCGCACTTACCTTGATATCACCCGCGGCGAACCTCGCGGTCGACCGCGCTCCCACTCGTTCTTGCTCTCTTCCCTTTAGTCCTTCCTCTTTTTCCAGAGTAAGCTTTAAATCGCGTCCGGCGATATTCATCCAGGCCATTTTTTGATCATCATCAATAGATGAGGAGAAGATGTAGCGTTCCGCGTTTCGCGCGCTACCGCGAAATCGGAAGTAACAGCCACAGCTATCAACAACCGTATTTTTCAAATTCGCCACCAACCCCCGCTTAGATGCCGTTTGGGCAGAAATGATGCCCACAACCAGAACCGTACCAAGCGCAAGCGCTAAGAAAAGTCTCGCAATATGAGTTTTTCGAAACATATGGGCCTCTCTCTTAGGGAAATCCGGTAATGGGTCAGTCTGAAGAGATCTCTACTTTGTCATGGACCAGTGACTCGTCGCTATTCGCTCCTCGTCAGGGTCGTCAGCTTGGGTACTCTCATTCACACCGCGGCTTTAGCCCGGTGGCAGAACGTTGCCCCTGATTTCTCTAACCGTTTTAACGGTTTGGAGCTGGCCGAGTGGAGATTGCTTAAAGAAAAACCGTTGAAAACGGTTGCAGCTGGCGGAGACTCGCTTGGCACCGGGCTAAAGCCGCGGTGTGAATGAGATGGTTCACCAAAAGCAAACTGCCCACTAGCCGAAATTCCCCTTTGCCAGCTCGAGGTTACGAAGCGCCCACACGGTCGCCACGATTATGAATACCCAGGGCCCGCATGCGGCGATAAAGATGGCTGCGGTCTACGCCCATCAACTCTGCCGCGCGAGAAACGTTTCCTTCTGCCTCTTCCAGTTTTCGCTGGATGAATTCGCGATGGTAAGCGTCAGTAGCCTCCTTGAACGAAGGAAACCTAAACGATGCGACCGGCGCCTCCTCTTTTCCTCTCGCGGGCAAATCGCCGGCAGCAACCTCAATACCCAGGTGCATGATCACGACGCGCTCAATAGTATTCTTCAACTCTCGAACATTACCGGGCCAGGAATAGTCTTGCAGTTCCTCGAGCGCTTCCTGGGCGAACTGTTTTGGCGCTCTTCCGTAAGCGGTCGAATAGTTCTGGTTGAAATGTTCCGCCAGCAAAGGCACATCTTCCGGACGTTCACGCAATGGCGGCAACTCAAACGGAATCACATTCAGCCGATAAAAAAGATCGGGTCGAAATTTTCCTTGATCGATTTCGAGGTCGAGGCGCTTGTTTGTTGCGGCAATCACTCTTACATCAACGCTGACCGAGCCGCCACTTCCAACCGGCTCAAATCGTTGCTCTTCGAGCACTCGCAGGACTTTTGCCTGTACCTTCGCACTCATGTCACCAACTTCGTCCAGGAAAAGAGTTCCCTGATCCGCAATTTCAAACTTTCCTTTCTTCGCGGCCGTAGCGCCGGTAAAGGCACCTTTAACGTGTCCAAATAGCTCTGATTCGATTAACTCTTCCGGTATCGCAGCGGAGTTGACTTCAACAAAAGGCAGTGAAGCGCGGCGGGATTGGGCGTGAAGGGAACGTGCGACGAGTTCTTTGCCCGTTCCGGACTCGCCATAAATGAGCACTCTCCCGTCCGTCGGAGCCACGATAGAGATCTGCTTGCGCAGGGCTCGCATGGCCACGGATTCGCCAACCATTGTGTATTCCCTGGCTAGCTCGGCGGCCATTTGCGCGTTGACCAACTCTAGCCGTCTTTGACGCAGGGCGTTGCGAACGGTTAGCACGGTCTTTTCTATCGAGAGAGGCTTCTCAATAAAATCAAAGGCGCCGAGCTTTGTTGCCCGCACCGCGGTTTCGACGTTGCCATGGCCCGAGATAATCACTACAGCGGCATCGGATCCGCCGGCGCGCAGCCGTTTCAGAGTTTCGAGCCCATCGATGCCAGGCAGCCAAACGTCGAGCAGGATGCAGCCAAAGGCGCGCCGCTCCAGGGCTTTCAGACACTCTTCGCCACTGGCGACGGCATCTGTCACGAATCCCTCATCACCCATTACTCCGCGCAGGGTGTCGCGAATGCCACGTTCGTCGTCTACTATGAGAATTGAATCAGACATGGAAAGTCAGGAGGCAGCTGGCAGACGGCAGACAGCAGGAGGCAGGAGCAGACGGCAGGAGACAGGTGTTGGATCAGTTGAGCCGTTTGCACCAATCATTACCTCGAAACCGCCACCAAAAACGGGGTATTTTCCATCGCTGCCCATTGCCGCCTCCCGATCCCGCCAATCTCCCACTTTCCTGCCGTCTGCCGTCTGCCTCCTGCCGTCTACCTCCTGCCTCCTGCCTGCTTTCAAGCGGGCAATTCGATGATAAAGCGGGCACCCCGCGGACGATTTGGCTCGGCTCGTATTCGCCCGCGATGCTCAAGAATGATTCGCTGCACTATAGCCAAGCCCAAGCCGGTGCCGCTGCCGCGCGTGGAGAAGTAGGGTTGGAAGAGTTTCTTAAAATCTCCGGAAGGAATGCCATGCCCCGTATCCGAAACTTCTGCCAGCAAGAGGCTACGCGCGTTGTCATGAATGGTGGCAATCGTGATCTTTCGCTCTCCTTCCACACCCGCTAAAGCGCCAAGCGCATTATCAATCAAGTTTACAAAGACGCGGCGCAACTGTTCCGAATCCAGCATCGCCGAAGGGAGCGACGGATGCAGCTCCAGCTCCATCTTCACTCCGTTCAGGCGATCTTCGTACAAGGCTGCCGCATGGCGCACCACTTCATTCAAATCGCCAGGCTCCAGACGTGCCAACGGCAAGCGCGCGAAACGTGAAAACTCGTCAACCATTGCCTTCAACCCGGCGACTTCACGCGTGATGGTTTCAGTGCATTCGTCTATTACGGCGGCTCTCCGGCTTTCGTCCAGCACGTCTTCCGGTTTACCGTTGGATCCATTCTTTTCACCATTTCCCCCAAGCCACCGATAATTCCTGGCAATACGTTCTGCTGAGAGCTGGATCGGCGTTAATGGGTTTTTGATCTCGTGGGCCATACGTCGCGCAACCTCGCTCCAGGCGGCTGCGCGCTGAGCTGACAATAGCTCGGAGAGATCCTCGATCACTAAAACAACTCCCTGTCCCTCGCCCGGAGAGCCACGCAACGCTATAGCGGCAAGAGCAACCGGAAGTGGCCCGGTTTCTTTTGCCAAAGCGCCCAGGAGCTGTGTTTGCTCATTTGCCTGCCCGGTTCTGCGAGCCCTTCGCAGTAGCCGATCCAGAACAACTGCATCCTCAATACCGATCAATTGCTTGAGTTCTTCGTGACCGTTCACAACGTCGCTTAACCGGAGCATCCGGGCAGCAGCAGCATTAATGGTCGTGACCCGATCCTTTTCGTCGAGCGACACAACACCCGTTGAGAGAGATTGCAGCACCGTCTCGATATAATTGCGACGCTCTTCAAGCGCAAGGTTCTTGTCGCGGAGTGCGGCGGATCCCTCCTCAATTCTACTGCGGTTTTCTTCGAGCTGGGCAGTCATCTGATTAAAGGAATGCGCAAGCAAGGCGAGTTCGTCTTCCGCGCCCGTCAGCACGCGATGTGAAAGATTGCCCCGGGCTATTTCGTTAGAAGCTTCCGCGAGGGCCTTAATCGGTGTGGCGATGCCACGCGCCAGGTAGATCGCAACCCAACTCGATACAAAAAGCAGCATCAAGGTCATCAGACCCAGCGTGGTCAGTCCTAGCAGTCGCACATTGCGCTGCCTCTTGACGAGCTTTTGATACTCGCTCTTGGAGTTGGCGATCGTGTCGTTTAAATCGGTATCGGAGCGGCGCCCCGGTGCCAGGATGAGTGTCTGGGATTCCGACATCGGAAATGCCATTACGTCGAATCCTTTACCATCGGCGAGAGTGTCTCCGAGTTGCCACCTGGCCTCGCGTGCGCGCGCAAGAAGCGTTTCCAATTCCACGGCATGGTTTGGGGAAAGCCTGCCCCTGCTCTCCATCGCCAGGCTGCCATCTGAGTTAACAATTTCAACTGCGGCGAGCTGCGCTTGGGCGACCATATGATCAAGATTTTCTTGTCTTCCGATCTCAGGTTGTTCGCTCAATATGGCGGCAAGCAGCGAAGCAGTTTCGCGTAAACTGCGGTTCTGCCGGACAAGGGACTCGCGTCGTTCTTCGATCGCCTCCTGCACGAGACCGTCCGGGATAGGGCTAAACCATTTTTCGAGCGAACGATTCAGAAACAGATAAGAAAACACGGCCATTGCCGTAATCGGCAGAAAGCTTATGGTAATGAAATAAATTAGCAGCCGCGTCTTGATCTTTGAGCCCAGTTGTCGATCACGTCTCTCGCGGCGCAGTTTCAGGAGGTTACGAAAGAATATGAAAGAGAAAACAACGAAGGCAACGAAATTGAGGGTTGAAAGTGCATAGAGGACCAGGGTGTCAGAAGCTGTATCGGGACGAACAACATTCCAGAGCCATAACTGTTGCGAAACAATTATTGCCAGCAGCAACAGCACAATGCCGCCGAGACTCCACAGCACGAGGCGCCGGCGACGCGTCAACTTCTTTGGTTCGGAAACCGAATTTTGCGCCTGATTGCTCATGAAATGCGGGCCAAAGTTTAGCACACGGGAGTGACAGGGGCAGCCAACCATCCCGAGGTCTTCGTCAATTAGGAACGCACTAAAGAACGATCACACTACAGAACCGGGAGCGGTAGCGACCGGATGTTACCACTCAGCCGGATTTGCTTCGCTTTACTCAGGAACACTTCGAATGCAACGTCAACCGGCATCTGGTCGCTACCGGTCCCGGTTCTATGGAGCGGCTGTTGGATTAGCGCTGGTTGACCTAGCATCCGGTCGCTACCGCTCCCGGTTCTGTATGGAGGGCTATTCGGATCAGTGTTGGTAGCTCTAGCATCCGATCGCTACCGCTCCCGGTTCGTATGGAGGGGCTATTCGGATCAGCGTTGGTAGCTCTAACACCCGGTCGCTACCTCTCCCGTGACTTCTGTAACCTCGCGACTATCCGATCCGCATCTGTTTTGGTCAGCACAAAGCTGCATTTGATGCTGCTCTAGGAAAGCTGCACTGCCCAGGTGCTGTTGTCACGAGGCTGATTGAGTTCAACTAACGTTGCAACCGTTACATATTCACAGTGAATTATTCCCGACCATCGTCTAGAATGCCCGCTCCAATCTAACCCAGGCCTAAATGTCCTAATGGAACTCCGACAAATCTTCATCAATCGTGCAGGCCGCTTGCGCAGTGGTTGGCGCCTGTTGGTGTTCGTCCTTATCTATACCTTTCTCCTTTTCTTACTCACGAGCGGAATGCGCGTGGTCTACGCGCTGGCGACGTATCTCTTGCCCGGTCTGGTGTGGCCTAACAATCTGGCGGACTTTGTTTTCAGGCTGATCCTCTTAATCTCCTCGGTCGGCGCTGGTTTTTTCTGCACTCGCGCGATTGAAGGCCTGCCATGGCGTGCTCTGGGATTGTCGTGCCATGAAGGATGGTTGCGAGACCTACTGATTGGCTCGGCCATTGGAGTGGCTTCTCTGGCTCTCGCTACGGGAATTGCGACCGCCGGAGGTGGGCTGCGTTTCTCTTTTTTTACAGCGGCCACGCTTTCTCAAGTTGGCCAGACGCTTCTTTTTTCTGCAATCATATTTATTGTCGCTGCCTTAGCCGAAGAAGTACTGTTCAGAGGTTATCCTTTGCAGACCTTAACTCGAGCCGGCCTCGCATCGTTAGGAGTCTTACTCACTTCCGTCCCTTTTGCGGCTATCCATCTGCAGAACCCCAATGTGGTCCAGGGATTCACATTCGTGAATACAGCACTCGCGGGGGTGTGGTTTGCAATAGCTTACCTGCGCACAAGGAGCCTCTGGTTTCCCCTGGGAATTCACTGGGCGTGGAACTGGACCCAGGGTTCGCTTTTCGGTCTGCCCGTGAGCGGCATAACCAAACTAGCGCCTCATCCGCTGGTACAGGGAACTGATCTGGGACCAGCCTGGCTGACAGGAGGGGGTTATGGCATTGAAGGTGGCCTCGCATGCACCGTTGCTCTGGTTATTTCAACTTTGTTTATCTGGCGCACACGACTAGTCACGGCGACTGATGAATTGAGGACGCTAACCTCGCAGGAGAACCCCACACATTCCAATCTCGTAGTATCCACCGCAGTATCCAGAGCCCCGTCAAATGGTCCCGGCGCCCATTAGATCACTTGTAGAGGGAAGGTGTTGTGATTTTGAGTCAAGTCTTTTCAATCCATTTTCCATTTGTCATTTGACATTTATCGGTCGTCATTTGCTGCTCAGCCACGAGTTCTTTTCAGAGGTAGCTGCTTTGAAACAGAGTTCACATTATGACGATGTCGCCTAACGTCAGACTGCGTACAGCGCCAAAGACCCAATGAGAAATGCCAAATATGCCTAATGACAAATGGAAAATGCTGTTCGCCAGCGCTTCTTAGTTGGGACTTGTCGGTCCGAGACCCAGCATCGTTAGCCGTCCTTTGTTAACACTCGTCCCTTCTATCCCGTCTTAATCGGTGTCAAGCAAGGCCTGAAGCCACCGACATGCAAGCGATAGCTGCAACTCTTGTGTAAATCGAAAGCCAGCATGAATACCGGATCTCAGACGAGGCAGTGCAATGTACGAGGTTGAAGCCATAGGTAACATGCCTCTAATTACCGCGCGGGGGAAACTTTCGATTGCTCAGGTAAAGGCCGAAATCGAGCCTGAAGCGATGCTCGTGACTGCTGTCGTCGAAGGTAACCGTGACCAGTTCGCTCAACTTTACGATCTTTATGCACCGCTGGTGCATGGAATACTGCTCGCGCGCGTACCGCGAAATGAGGTGGCAGATTTGGTGCAAGACATCTTTCTCCATGCGCTCAAGAAACTGCATACGTTGCGCGACAGAACCGCTTTCGGACCGTGGATCGCGATGATTGCTCGTAACCGTGCAATGGACTTTCATAGACAATCGCGCGAGACCGTGGGAGTGACCGAGGACCTGGGCAGCACAAAACTCCTCCGCCGCCAAAGCGACAGAGATGTTGGAGATTATCCGGTCGCTTCCTGATGCTTATCGCGAGACCCTCGTCCTCCGGCTCGTGGAAGGAATGACCGGACCAGAGATCGCCACTCGCACAGGACTCACGCCCGCGTCGGTCCGCGTAAACCTGCACCGCGGGATGAAACTCTTACGCGAAAAGCTCGGCTTTAAGGAGCGCTTATGAACGACGATTACTTGTGGGATCGAACAGGCAAACCGGATCCCGAGATTCAACAACTCGAAGAGGTTCTCGGCACACTGCGTTATCAGCCCCGGCCCTTAGCGATTCCGGCGCAAGTACAAAGTGGCAAGAAGCAGTCTCACTTCTCTCACTTTGCAATTGCCGCGGCAATCGCTGTCATGGTCTTTGGCGCGGGATGGTGGCTGTTACTAACCAGTCGACGAGCCGTAGATTCAGCAAGGGTGCGCCAGACACCCGCAGCAACTGCCGCTGATCCAGCGTCAGTAGCTTCAAAGGCTGTCGGAGGAAGTGAACATGCACTCAGATCCGCAATCAGATCCACGGAGGACGACAAGATAGCGCAGCCTCGCCGAAGTCGAGCGGCACAGATGCTGGCCGGCAATGTCTCCCGCGGTCGCCGGCAAGTTGTAAAAAGGTATGAAGCGATCACCAGTGAACGTATCGAGGCTGAAGCCGCCAAAGAGCAACTATTGCTGGCCTTGCGCGTCGCCAGTGCAAAATTAAGTCTCGCTCAAAAGAGGACGCAAGGAACATATCCCGCAAACATGATTCGTAACCAACACAAAGTAGGATGAACGGAGTAATTATGAACGGACGATCACAAGTTTTACTCAAGCTCGCGTCGCTGGCACTGCTGCTATTCTTCGGCGCCGCAATAACGGCACGGGCCCAAACCGCAAGACTGGAGATGGGCCAACTTGATAGGCTGGGGGCCAAGGCATCTCAATCGGTAGATGTAAGTATCGACGAGCGAATGATGCAGCTCGCAGCCAAGTTTCTCTCCAGCAAGGATCCTGACGAGATCAAGATCAAGGAAGTTGTTGCCGGACTGAAAGGTATTTACGTCAAGGTCTTCGAATTCGAACGCGAGGGTGAGTACACCCAGGCAGACATGGCTTCCATTCGGTCGCAGTTAACAAATCCCGGCTGGACCAGACTGGTCAATGTGATAAGCAAAAAAGACGGGAGCATTGAGGTCTACCTGATGAGCAAGCTACGCAAATCGGTGGTCTCGTGGTTTTGGCGAGTGACCCAAAGGAGTTGGTTGTGGTGAACATCCTCGGTCCAGTGGATCTCGACAAACTCAGCCAACTTGAGGGTCAGTTTGGTATTCCCGAATTGGAGATTGAGGTGCGTAAACCAAAGCAAAAGAATTGAGCACGAACATGAAAAGATTGCTAATCACCGCCCTGCTGCTTTCACTGCTCTGGATCTCGATGCCTACAGGTGTGGCAAAGAGCGACGACTTTGGCACCGTCGTTAAAGTCATTGAAGATTTTTATAACGTCAAGCACAAGAGCCTGCCCTTCATCGCGCGAGCAGGAATCAAAACAGCAACAGTTGCCGCACGCCTTTCCGGCGGTGTCAGGAAAAGACTGGCCGAAGCCGGCAGCGTGAAAGTGGTGTTCTTTGAAGATCAGGAATTCAACTCAAGGGGCGGCATTGCAAACTTCAGAGCACGGGTCACTTCCACACTCGGAGGAAAATGGCTGCCGTTCATCCAGGTGCTATCACCAGGTGATGAGGCTCAGACTTATATATTTCTTCGTGACGCTGGCCCGAAGTATATGGTTCTGGTAGTTACGATAGAAAAACGCGAAGCCTCCGTGGTTCAGGTTACTCTGGCGCCCCAGACACTCGCGATGCTGATGCAAGACCCAAACGAGATGGGAAAAGCGATTAACGACGACGCAATAAATAACGACGATCAGGAGTAGGATCATGAACCCACAAATAGAATTCCTCACGATGACGCAAAGGCGCAAAGACGAGCCTTACCTCCGACAAATAGCCAGCCTGACGCGATACCGCTCTCTCAAACCCGCGTCTTGGCCGCTCGGCTTTGCGCCTTTCCGCCGTTGCGGGAAAAGGTTAGTGCTCCGGGCGCTGCTTTTCGGCGTTGCGATCATTGGATCGACTCAAGTGGCCGCACAGGAAGTGGCCGATACGGTACGAGTAAACACTCGTGTCGTATTCATGGAAGCCCTGGTAAAAGAAAAACGGACCGGTATTCCTATTTCTGACCTTAAACCCGAGAACTTCGAGGTCCTTGACGATGGCAAGCCACGTTCGATCTCTTACTTCACGCGTGACGGCCAGGCCCGGAAGCCGCTGGCGGTGGTCCTGGTTCTCGATCTCAGAGATGATGGCGCTGGGAGATTTCTAGAACGGCCGGAGATCCTCGAGACCATGGCAGCAGAGCTCGCCAAACTTTCGCCGGAAGACGAAGTGGCGATAATTATCACTAATTTCAACGAAGACTCCGGCCGAAAAATGCTCACAGACTTTACACGTGATCGTGGCCAGATTGCCGCCGCCCTGAAAAGGGTGCCTTCATTGCTGGTCTCCGAAGAAGAAAACGTGGCTGCAATGATAAAGGCCAGCGGTCCAGACCAACCGGAATCAGAACCAACTTCCGATCGTATCAAGGTCGACAAATCGGAAGCGGATCAGCGACCGATACCATCACAGGTGGAGGTCAATAAGCCTGCCGATAATGCGGCCCCTAATCAGGATGTCCTTTCTGTTGAAACCTATAAAGATCCGAAAACGGGTGCCACGATTACGCGGACCATCATGAAAGACGGCACGGTGGGAACCAGGCGCACTGACAAGAGCGGAAACATGAATGTCGCAACAGGCGAGGAGTACAGTCTTTATGCTGCTGCGCGCGAAGTTTCCCGCATAGCCACGCAGCAACGTCCTAATTCGCGCGCTGCAATAATCTGGGTCACGGACGGAATCACTCCGATCATTATTGAAGATCGCAAAGCGAGCGAGGATCTTCTGATCCGTTCGAATGTGACTTTTAATTCTCTGACGGTAAGCATGCGAACCCTGTACCAGTTTCTGCTGCCGTTCGCCAAGCCAGTCGGCAACTGGATTGGCATGAGCTTCTCAGGAAGTGCGAAGTATCTGGCGAAGCAGACGGGCGGTGAGGCAGTGCAGGTCAGCCGCACCAGCGACTACGCGCGCGGCCTCAGCAAGATCATTGGGAATCTCACGGCCCGCTACAGTCTCGGATTTACGCTCGCCGAAGAAGAAAAAGACGACGGACGTTTACACGCGCTCGAGGTGCGCGTGAAAGCGCCCGATGCGAAAGGCAAACTGCGGAAACTTGAAGTGAGTTCGCGCCAGGGTTACTACATGGCAACCGCGACAGAGAAAGCAACGACCACCTCGAAGGCCCAATAGGATCGTATCTGTTTTCAGCAACCTGCTAGATTGTGTGTCCCTCACATCGGACGGTAACCGTTAGGTTGACCGTAATACTTCTTCTTTTTAGATCCGCGTTCATTCGCGTTATCCGCGGCTGAATGTTCGATCGATCTACCACTAACTTCAAAGCTGCCCACTACCCCTCCTTGCGGCAGGTTGCGAACCAGCCATCTTTCAGCGCAACATCTCCAGCGAGAATAGGAGCGATTGGGAACCATATCGGCTTAACGCAAATGACTTTCAATGTAATTGACGTCGTACTCGCTCTGCTCGTGTTTTTGAGCGTGCTCAATGGCTGGCGACGAGGCTTCATCGTGGGTGTGCTCGATCTGCTGGGCTGGATCCTGAGTCTACTCGCGGGCCTGCGTTTTTATCAGCCGCTTGCACGTTGGCTGGGGCCGCGCGTCGACTTATGGTCTGAGGTTTGGGATCAGCCGATCGCTTTTCTTATGGTTGCAATCGGTGTCGGCCTGGCTGTTCACCTCCTCAGCGACGCGATTCTTAGACGTCTGTCCGAGGGTGTTCATGAGCGGCTAATCAATAAAATGCTCGGCATCGTACCCGGTCTGGCAAATGGCCTGATTACCGCGGCAATCGCTGCCGCGTTGCTGCTCGCCATACCGCTTAACGAAGGCTTGCGCGAACGCGTCCGCGGAAGCGCGTTAGTCAATCACCTCGCCGTCTACACCGAACGACTGGAAACTGCGCTCGTTCCCGTCTTCGATGATGCCATCGCGCAGACACTCAATCTGCTTACCATCCGCCCTGACTCAGACGAGCGTGTCACCCTGCCTTACACCGTTGCAGACTCGCGCCCCAGACCGGATTTGGAAGCCGAGATGTTGAGACTGATAAACAAGGAACGAATCGCGGCTGGACTCGGTGCTCTTGCGCCTGACCCCGAACTCACTGAAGTTGCGCGGCGTCACTCAGTCGATATGTTCGCGCGCGGCTATTTTGCACACGACACGCCTGAGAACCGCGACCCGTTTGACCGGATGCGCGAAGCGAGCGTTAGTTTTCTCGTCGCCGGTGAAAATCTGGCCCACGGCCCGACTATACAAATAGCGCACACTGGCCTGATGAACTCGCCAGGACATCGCGCCAATATTTTGCGGCCACAATTCGGGCGCGTCGGCATCGGCATCATGGACGGTGGCAAGCGCGGCTTGATGGTGACGCAAAACTTCCGTAACTAGCTAGCGTGATGCTGGTCTTGAGGTGGGCGGCGGATGCGTCGCGGTTTCTTGTTTGGGCGCCGGGCGCGACGTCGAATTGTTGGAGGGTTAATTGATGATGGTTGTGCGCTGGTCGATGGTTGTGTCGCGCTTGTTTGTTGCGTTCCCACTATGGGGCCGCCCGCGCTTCGCTGGTACACATCGGCGTCTGCCTGGGCGATTCCTGTTTCTAACCTTGCACGGCTGGTAGCGAACTGGTCTAGTCGGGTTTGTAGACTCTTCCTCTCGACCTCCAATTGGCGTCGGCGTTTCTCGCGCAGGTCTTCCGGACGCGTGCTGCCTATACCTGCAAGACCCTTCTCAATGTTCTCAGGTTTCAGGTCTTCTTCAACTTGCTGCAGACGGGTTTGTATTTCCGTTTGTTGCATCTGCAAGTCGGCCAGTTGCTGACGAAGCTTCGCAGCGCGCTCTTGCGCGGCGGTCTGCCCCAACACGGGAGTCACCAAAATGGTGATGGCGAATATCGCTAAAGTTAGAGTTTTATGTAGATGTCTCATACGTATTCAGCGGAATGAATTGAAGTGAAACGCGCGGTTTGAAGCTTAACTCGCAGCCCGCAGGTGATGCAACTAGTCGGTTAAAGCAGCAGTGGGTCAGCTTCGTCCGGAGTGTCCGACAACCTTCAGTTTGTCGTGACGCAACGACAAGCTAAAAGCATGTCGGACAAGAAAGATTAGATCAGGTGAGAAGCTTTTGACGGCTTCAACGACTTCTCGTCCGTTGCGACACTCATCAATGATCTCAATCTGTGGATCTTTCTCTAGCAGTAGACGAAGATTGCGTCGCGCAAGAGGCTCGTCATCGACGATCAGTGTCCTTATCTTCTCAACCATAATGCAGTTACAGAACCGGGAGCGGTAGAAGCTTCAAAATAATAACGAACCAGATTACTTTTCAAATCTCTGAACAACTTCAGTCAGCGAGCTCTCAGCGTAGCATGTCAGTTTAGAAGATAAGTAAACGATCCACTAAATAACACTAAGCAACACTAAACTTTTTTCGTGAGACTTCGTGTTATTTCGTGGATCGTTTTGACCACCTGGCCAGTGAAAGGGCAATTTGACCATGACGGTCTGTGCGACCGCCGTGGGAAAACGTCTCGAGTGAATAACGTCATCTAGAACAATGTTATTAAAAAAAGGGCCGCGCCGGGGCGGCTCTTTTTGCAATTACTGACGGTCGTGTGACCATGAGTCAGGATAAAAATGGTGGTGTGGTTGAACTATCGCCTTTCGATGGGAAGGTATCGTACCTCTCGAGCACCAACATATTGCGCGCGAGGGCGGATCAGTTTGTTGTCGGCATATTGCTCCAGGATGTGGCCGGTCCAACCACTGATTCGACTGACGGCAAAGATTGGTGTGTAGAGTTCAAGCGGAATTCCCATCATGTAGTACATCGAGGCAGAGAAGAAATCGACATTCGGAAAGAGGTGTTTCTCGCGCATCATCACTTCTTGGACCTGGCGAGAGATTTCGTACCATTTCGTATTGCCCGCCCGCTCGCCCATCTCTTTTGAAAACCTTCGCAAATGCGTGGCGCGCGGATCCTCGGTACGATAGACCGCGTGGCCGAAGCCCATGATCTTACGCTTCTCAGCCAGCGCCTTCTTGATATAGCTTTCTACTCCTGCAGGCTCTCCGATCTCCAGAAGCATCTTCATTACATTCGTATTGGCGCCGCCATGAAGCGGTCCGGAAAGCGCGGCAATCGCAGCCGTTGCCGCTCCATACATGTCAGCGAGTGTTCCGGCAACCACTCGTGCAGTGAACGTAGAAGCGTTTAATTCGTGATCGGCATGGAGAATGAGCGCCACGTCAAAGACGCGAGCGTCGTACTCGGACGGCGCTTCGCCTTTGAGCATGTAAAGAAAGTTTGCCGCGATGTTCAACTCTGGATTCGGTTTGACAGGCTCCTGGCCGTTGCGAATTCGTTCGCCGGCCGCGACGAGTGTGGGAAACTGGGCAGTAAGCCGGATCGCTGTTTTGATGCTCGACGCTTGTGACAAATCGCGCGACGTTGGATCGTAAAATTCAAGCGCCGAAACTGTTGTTCTGAGCACATCGATGGGATCCGCTTCGCGCGGGAAGCGTTTCATCAAATCAATGATTTCCTGTGGAAGCTCGTAGACCGCCGAGAGTGCCCGCTTCAACTCGTCGAGTTCCTCACGTTTGGGAAGTCGTTTGTGCCAGAGCAGGAACGTGACTTCTTCGAAAGTTGAGTGCGCCGCTAGATCATGAATATCGTAGCCCTGATAAATGAGCTGGCCCTTTTCGCCGTTGACGTCGGAAACAGAGGACGTTGCCGCAACAACTCCTCTGAGTCCTGCTGCGGAACCAGCGGTGGGTGCGTTTGTTTTATCCGCCATAAGATTGTTTTAAATGGGGACCGAAGATAACAAAGACCCTGACCAGTGACAAGCCACACCTCAATCCGGGTTTGGCGAACTACCCTTTTGCATAAGCGACAATTACGCTCTGTCCCTTTTTCGCTTTCAGGATCTTTGCGGCCGAGCGATTTGTCGCGGCAAGTTCAAGAAAACCCGCGCTGCCCCAAATGCCGAATAGGTCCTTGCCTCTTGCTCCCTGCTCAGAGAAAAAACTGCGAAACGAACGGATCTTCGTACCATTAACCGCGAGATACGCGCCATCCGCGATCATTTTAGCAGTGAGATCCTGCGCAGTAAGATTCGTGATGCAGTTGCCGAAACGGTCGATGTGAATAATCCGAGCCTTGAGCTTGCCATTTTTAGTCTCTGCGGGTCGCAACGGCGCTAAACGCACCGGGTCTTGAATCTCTCTTCCCAGTTTCTTCGGCATAATGCCGCTGGCAATGGCGGCTGCCACGGGAGCAAAGATATCGCGTCCATGGAAGGTCTTACTTACGGCAGGGCGAAAATAGGCCGAGTTTCTGAGCTCGAAAAATCTTGCACCGCCTGCTCGTTCGCAGACATAGCTGAAGATTCCATTGTCCGGCCCGACGAAAAATTGACCCGCGGCCTCTATCAGGACTGCTTTGCGGGCAGAACCCACTCCCGGATCGACAACTGCAACATGAATTGTTTTTGCCGGGAATGATGAGTGGGCGGCTAGCAGCGTGAACGCGGCGGCGTCGATGTCGAGCGCCGGAATATCGTGAGTGATGTCCACGATACGCGAAGAGGGATTAAGCGACAGAATCACACCCTTCATCGCGCTGACGAAATAATCAGCAGTGCCAAAGTCGGTGAGAAGCGTGATCAGCGCGGCGGGGGAATGAAGAGATTGGGCGATGGGGGGATTGGGAGAAGGGGAGACACCCCTTCGCCCCTTCTCCCTTTCTCCCTTTCGCTTGTTCACTGAATGCGCGTCTCAGTTGCAGTGCGAATCCTGAGTTGTTGTCCACGGTCGAGGCGAATATCCTTGCCTCGCTTGCTCAAAACTGAGCCCGTTCCGGCTACCCCACCGACCGCGGCGCCGATGGCGGCTCCTTTGCCACCGCCAATGATCGCACCAATTATCGCACCGATTCCAGTAGATGCACCGACACGCGAGATGTCGTCTTTCGTGGAGTCTCTTCCCCTCACACCGCCTTCTGGATCCACTTCCCCACGGTCCGTGCCACCCATGTCGACCACCTCAACTACCTCGGCGGTGAAGTTACTCTGGCGACCATCGGGCATCCGAATGCGCTCGAAGGAAAGCTGAAGTTCGGCAACGCCTTTTACTTTACCCGGTCGCTTCACTCGCGTCACACGACCGTCAATTATCGCACCCTGGTATTCGCCGGGCTGCACCACTCGAGCCTGGAATTGATCGCCGCGCTGGGTGGCTTCAGTTGAAAGGCTTGAGTCCAGCTCAATCACCATCATGACATTGCCCGGAATCAAGATCGGTCCGCTGATGGGGGCACTGGAAGGTCCACCAGAAACCGACGTCGAGCTGGATGTGTTGGACGCGTCGTCGTCGGTAGGAATATTGCTCGTCTGCGTGTTCGTCGTCGGCTCTAAGTTCCCGCGACGGCTTAGCCCGGTTGGGATTGAGGAGTTGAAAGGCTGCCTGTCATAGCCAGCGTCATACCCGGCCTCAAAGCCCTGCTGGTATCCGTCGCGATAGTCTTCCAACGGGCCCCACACTTCGTTGTAGGATCGGTCGGCTCGCTGGTATTCCTCTTTGCTTCGATAGTCCCGAGCGGCCTGGTCCCCAATATTCTTGTAACCCACGTTGTAGCCGTCTGAATAACCTGTCCGGTAACCACGCTCCAATGCAGTCGATTGGTTCTGTGCAATCGCGCCCGGTGCGGCTATTGAAACTGCACTAATCCAGGAAGTCATGGTCAAGCCGAGCAATACCACCAGGGGGATTCTCAAATGTTTCATTACTTTTTCCTTCCAGAGGATATAGGGCCTTAAGAGGGCCATAAAGTCTTAGGAGAGCCAACCTCGTGCGAGCAGATGCTATCACAACCTTTCGACCACTGTAACCGCTATTACCAACGCAATAGTGGGCGCTTGACCACCTTTATGCCGCACCATAGACTCGTGCAAGTTGCGATCTTCTTCCAGCAGAGCTAGCCCTCAGATGCTTGTCCCAAGTGGCTGGTTGTTAGGCTGTTCAAAGGATTGGAACATATTTCGATGGCAGCAACCCGCCGAGTCTATTTAGATCATAGTGCTACGACGCCGGTCGACGGGCGCGTGGTGGAAGCAATGATGCCTTACCTCACTGACCGCTTTGGTAATGCATCAAGCGTCCACTTCTTCGGTCAGGAGGCGCGCGCTGCCGTGGACCGCGCCCGGCGCGAAGTTGCTGAACTGATCAGTGCTCGAGCAAACGAGATTGTTTTTCTCTCGGGCGGGACCGAAGCTAATAACCTGGCGATAAGAGGTCTGTGCGAAGCTGCGGAACAGCAGGGCCGCCATATCATTACTTCGCAGATCGAGCATTCTTCCGTGCGCGGAATATGCGACGCCTTGGAGAGGCGGGGCTGGGAGATCACGCGGCTGCCGGTCTATGAAGATGGAATCGTAAGGGTAGAAGATGTGCGTGCCGCAGTTAGGCCAGACACCGTTCTCATCTCGTTGATGATGGCTAATAATGAGATTGGTACGATTCAACCGGTGCAGGAAGTTGGTGACTATGTGCGCGAGGAACGTGCACGCGGGCACAAACTGCGGTTGCATACAGACGCGGTGCAGGCCGCCGGACGGATTCCCCTCGATGTGGAAGAACTGGGGTGCGATCTTCTTTCGCTTTCAGCTCACAAACTCTATGCGCCAAAGGGCATCGGTGCTCTCTACATTCGTCGTGGCGTACGGGTACTGAGCCAGAATATTGGCGGCCACCAGGAGCGTGAAAGGAGAGCCGGCACGGAAGCTGTCCCCGAAATCGTAGCCCTGGGCGCTGCCGCAAAGCTCGCTCGACAAGAGTTAATCCAGCGAGACGCACATACCGAAAGTCTGCGCGATAGATTTGAGACGGCTGTTTCGGCGCGCATTCCGGATGTTATCTTCAATGGACATCGCGAGAGCCGGCTCACACATATCTCGAATATCTCGTTTCGCTTCATTGAAGGCCAGGGCATCCTGATTAGTTTGGATCTCGAGGGCATCGCTGTCTCGACAGGCTCAGCCTGTTCCTCCGGCACGCTCGAGCCGTCGCCGGTGATTCGAGCCCTGGGGCACAACGACGAACTTGCGCGCGGCTCCATTCGCTTCAGCTTCGGGAAAGGCAACTCTGTAGAAGACGTTGATTATGTGCTTTCCGTGTTGCCGCGCGTGGTTGAGAGGCTGAGGAAACTGTCCCCTCTCAACAAATCTCTAGTTTCGAGTTTCGAGTTTCGAGTTTCGAGTTAAGAACCACATCGTACCGGTATGCTTTCGCCTGGATGTGACATTATCCGGCACTTGGCATCTCTCGCACTCGGAACTCGAAACTCAAAACTTGTCTTATTCACCAACATTCAAAGATCATATTTTGCATCCGCGTAATGCCGGTGAACTCGCGGACGCAAACGCCCTCGCCGAAGAGACTAATCCAGTCTGCGGCGATCGATTGCGGCTATCGATACTAGTGCGAAACGGTCGGATCGAGGCGATAGGTTTCCTCGCTTACGGCTGCCCGCCCACGCTCGCATGTGGATCAATCTTAACTGAGTTGATTCAGGGAAAGGCTGTACAGGAAGCGATGCAGCTCACGCGAACCGATCTCTTGAATGCTCTGGGCGGACTCCCTTCGCGCAAGCAACATGCAGCGGCTCTTGCCGTTGAAACACTACGCAAGGCAATTGAATCGGGGTGCAGTGAACTTCTCTCGAGCTGAGCGCCGGACATTTCGTCCCTCCGGGACTTTCCCGACAGACTCCTTAAGCTGTGCAGGAAAGGGCTTGCTCGGAGAAAGGCCTGGATTTTGATACGTTCGCGTAGTTAATTTCGCAGGGAATAAATCGGCGCTGGAATGCGTCCGCCGCGCCTTCGCGAATCGCGGGAGATAACCCTACTTGATTCGGATGAGTGTTTTGTTGCTAGCGACGCCACGCAGAGAAATGCTCACCCACAGGTCTCCAGCATTTTGAAGTTCGTCGGGAAGTTTGACGGTAACCTGGGTTATCCAACTGAAATTCGGCAGTTCGTTGATGGCTTCAATAGCTAGCGGATAGATTCTACGTTGAGCATCCTCACCTTGAGCCGTGATAGCTGAAAGGCCCTCGCCGGCTTTCAGTTCCAGATTGTAAGCAAAGAGGGTCAGACGGGTGCGTTGATCCGAACTGAAGTTTTGCGCCGAAACCACGGGGAAAGGTTCCCTCATCAGCGTTACCGAATCGAGAGCAGCCGCCCTTTCTGTAGCTCCATCGGCAAACAGCTTGGGCGGCGGCGGCGGGCTTACGGGTGTTAGAGTTACATCGATCCGCTGGTAGTAAAGAGCAGTCAGCCCTTCATACCCAGAACCCGTACCTACCAGAAGCCACACCTCCCCTTTCGAGTTGGCATTGACCAGTGTTGTGTGTTGATGATTTCGCCGAATGGAAATGAATTCTTTCGGAGCGGAATCGCACGGCACTCCATTGGCTATGGTTCCAGCAATCGAAGCTGCGATTCCATCTTTGTTTGGACCGTCTCCGCCGCCAATATCAACGTTCATTTGCAAATGATTGAAAGGGCGACGGGTATCCAGAAGCGCAACCGGCTCAGCGGGAGAAGCCCCGGCCTCCAGGAATACACTGTCACCTGGGCTGCCGCCGATGCCAAAACACGCGCTTTGCGCGATCGAGGCGAAGACGAGCGTAAAATTAACCTGGTATGCCTGTCCGGCGACGACACCATCAGCAGCATCAAGACGGCGTTTCATAAACATGACGAGAGCATCGGAAAGATTATTTCCCTGAAAATAAAAGCCGGTTCCGCTGACGCCCAGTTCGTTGGGTAAGCTTCGCATCTCGGCCCGCAGTTTGTAGAAATCATCTATATCGGTAGCCGGCGGATAGCGGGCGAAACCTGCCTGCCATCCCAGAGCCCCGCTGCGGAAATCGAAACTCTTTGATACCGGAGAGGCGTTCTCTTGTGCGCTGACGGCGGAACTAAAAGTCGCCGTGAGGATCACACAGACAGCGAGGTAAAACGATCGGCACAACATGCACGCACCTCTTTTAGTTTCGCAGCCAGATCCAGAATACTTCACCTAAATGTGATGAAGTTGATTTTCAGTGGCGCGGCTCATGATTTCTCGATGGCAGCAGTCAACCAAGCGCGTCCGGTGGAACGGCTTGTAGGGGCGGGGGCACGCGCACAGCTCTTTCGAATCGCAGGAGATAACGCTACTTAATTCGGATGAGTGCTTTATTGCTAGTTACGCCACGCAGCGAAATGCTCACCGACACGTCTCCTGCATTTTGGAGTTCGTCAGGAAGTTTGAGGGTAACCTGCGTTATCCAACTGAAATTCGGCAGTTCGTTGATAGCTTCAATAGCTAGCGGATAGATTCTACGTTGAGCATCCTCAGCTTGAGCTGTGATAGCTGAAAGGCCTTCGCCGGCTTTCAGTTCCAGATTATAAGCAAAGAGGGTCAGACGGGTGCGTTGATCCGAGCTGAAGTTTTGCGCCGAAACTACGGGATAAGGTTCGCTCATCAGCGTTACCGAATCGAGAGCTGCAGCCCTTTCTGTAGTTCCATCGGCAAACAGCTTGGGCGGCGGCGGGCTTACGGGTGTTAGAGTTACATCGATCCGCTGATAGTAAAGACTCGTGAACCCCTCAAACCCCGAATCTGTACCTACCAGGAGCCACAACTCTCCTCTCGAGTTGGCATTGACCAGTGAAGTATGTTGGTGCGTTCGTTGAATCGAAACAAATGGATAGGGACCCAAATCGCACGGACGCCCGTTGGCGATGTTCCCAGTAATCGAAGCTGCTATCCCACCATTGGCTTGCACCCCGATATCAACGTTCATACGCAAATGGGAAGGGCGACTGGCATCTAAAAGTGCAAGTGGCTCAGAAGCGGAAGCGCCAGCTTTTAAATACACGCCCTCGCCCGGGGGGCCTCCGATCCCACCACACCCGCTTGGCGCATTGGAGGCGAAGACCAGCGTAAAAGTGACTTGATATGTCTGTCCAGCGACGATGCCGTCAGCAGTATCGAGCCGACGTTTCATGAACATAAACAGATCGTCGGAATGATTACTCCCCTGGATATAGAGACCTGTTCCGTTGATGCCGAGTTCAGGCGGTAAGCTCCTTATCTCAGCGAGCAGTTGGTAGAAACCATCCTTATTCGTGGCCGGTGGGTAGTCAGCGAAACCCGCCCGCCATCCGAGAGCCCCGTTGCGGAAATCGAAACTCTTTGATACCGGAGAGGCGTTCTCTTGGGCGCTGACGGCGGAACTCAAAATCGTGAGGAACACACAGACAGCGAAGTAAAACGATCGGTAGAACACACACGCACCCCCTTAGTTTCGCAGCCAGATCCAGCGTACTTCACCCAAATGTGATGAAGGTGATTCTTCAATGGCGGTTCTTACCTCTGCCAGGAATTGGGAACCGCCCTGGAGTAACAGGTGTTGCTAAAGTTTGAAAGCCTCCTGCAAAAGACTTGGAAATGATCAGCAACACCCTGTTGCCCCGTCACTCGCTATTCAGTCCCGATAAACTACCTCAGAACTACTTACGCCATTCACCGTCACGGCTGTCCGAATCGTTGGCGGTACTCGGCCGAATAGATGAAGGCATCAATCATGCCATTGTGCCCCGCATCGCTCGCCGGACTGCCGTACTGGTTTAAGATGCTCAGCCAGAATTGGAAGCCGCCCTCATCAGCAGCGCGCCGCAGATAGACTTCGTAACACTTGCGCACGAATTCAGCGTTGTCGTTGAAGGCCGCCGGATACGCGATGTGAAAGAACTCATGCGACACCAGGACGCGCTGGCTCCGAGTGCACGCGTTATTGCCGTTAATTCCTACATTGCAGTTGGGTCCCAGAGGGCCTGTGATCTGTTGCGTCCAGAAATCCAGCCCGCCTTCGTCCGGGTCCCGGGTCAAGAAATCCGCATATTGCTCCCAGATGAAGAACCGTTGATTGTCTACCGGATTCGTCGTGGTTGGAAGGGTGCCGGTCCAGAGCAAGCGATTAGGTGAGCCTGTGCCGATGTTGCTTAGCTTGTTCAGGCTCGTATTGCTCTTGATGAATTGACTGACCCTGTCAGGACAGGTTGACACGGCACCACCGGATGTTGACGCCGGGCCAGTGATCGGATGCGAAGAGCACGCCGACATACCCGTACGACCTTCCAGATACAAACCAACCGCCCCCGCACCGTGTGGTGAAGCCATGGACGTTCCATCAAGGGTTAATGTACCGGTATCGCTGCCATTCCACGCAGAGAGGATCTCCACACCTGGCGCAAAGAAATCCAGGAACTGACCGATGTTTGAGAAAACCGCTCTAAAATCGTTCATGTCAGTAGCACCCACAGTCAAGGCCGCCACAACACGTGCTGGAGAGAAGTTCCCAGCATCAAGACCGTTATTGTTACCTGCGGCGACTGCAATTGTCACCCCGGCTTTGGTCGCGTTATCCACTGCGGTGTCAATTGAAAAGTTGGTGGGTCCACCAAGACTCATATTGGCGACTGCGGGGATGGAAGGATTGGCGTTATGGTCATTCATTACCCAGTTGACCCCTGAAACAACGGGGGAAGTAGGACAACTGCCTCCAGCGTTGCAAACTTTGACCGAGCGAATGGTCGCTCCTTTCGCTACGCCATACGTCGCACCGCCAAGCGTTCCGGCCACGTGCGTGCCGTGAAAATGGAAGTCATTGTTGCCGCCGGAGCTTCCTTCATTGATGAAATCGGCAGCAATGGACGCGCGACCGCCGAAATCGACATGGGTCGCTCTAATGCCGGTGTCAAGCACGTACGCTCTGACACCGGTGCCGGAGGCGTCATACACGTACTGCGCGTTCAGAGGCAGGGACATTTGATCAATGCGATCCAATCCCCACGGTGGGTTGAACTGAACCGCTGACAACTGAAGCATCCCTTCTTCCTCAACAAACTTGACTTGTGGGTTTTGACTGAGCGCGATAGCTGCCGCTTCATTGGGCAGTTCAATCGAAAAGCCGAAGAGCGCGGTTTCGTAGATGAAGCCGACCCTCCCGCTATGAAGCTGCGCGAGACTATTAGCTATTGCACCCACCTGCGCTCGCGTGTTTCAAGCGCGGCTTGGCTGGAAACAACATCGTCATTCAGCACCACGATGTATTTATTCGGGATCGCGTTCTGAACCTTCACAAACTTAGTTGGCGGCACTAGTGACAGTTGCTGCGGGCGGGGACGCGAAGCGACGAGCGGCGAAAACTCAGGCGGATAGATTATTCTATCGCCTATTGTTGATTGACCTATAGTTGACATAGGGAACAACGCGAGAGCGAAGATACTCAACGCGACGAAACAAATCTTGATCGTTTTCATTGGTGACTCTCCTTTCTAAGGTTGAGCCACCGCCGCACTTTGCGCTAATATGCCACCCACTAAGCGATGCATCCTCGGCGCAGAAATGCGGCGGAGGCTGTGTTGTTAGAAGGCGCCAACGCCGCCTACAGAGCGGTGTTGGCGTCTTGTCATCTAATCAACGGCTGCCAACTACGCAGGCAGAAGATCCTACCCGACACACCTCGAACGTGAAAAGCGGAATCGCTTTCCGGTTTGAGCGAGTCGGAGCGAGTCGAGAAAACATAACCCGGACACCTTGTTAGTTAAAGCCAGACACTGTCGGGGAAGTTGGCGAAGTGCGTCTGAGGAAACAGGCGCATTCTACCCCCGTCCAGTGGAATGTCAAGCCCTATCCTAAATAGAACACAGGGTACTACACTGGTTTGCAAGATTTCCTGCCAGCGGCATTCCTTGGCTGTCAGTTTCGTCGTGTCAGCGCTGCGGAGTTGCCACAACGCGCGGACGCGTGGCGGATGGATCGATTGTTTTTGCTCTGTGATACTCCGGCCCACAGTACTTCCTAGGCTCAGTACCAATGACAAAGGTCTTCGTGCGGATCACGGGACAACTTTCAACTGCAATTAGCCCCGTGGCGGGATCGACATCAAGGGTGATCGTGCCCTCAAGCCGGGGACCGTCCTGCCCGACTCGGGGAGAAGGTCCGACGGCAGGAGAAGCCGCCGGTGACGGATCAGGCGTAGGTCCAAATTCCACTCCAGGGTCAGGCGGGATATCCAGCTCTTCGCCTTCAGGGGATGCTTCTTCTTCCGGAGGTGCGGGTGCCGTAGTGGAGGGCGCCGTGCCATTTATAAACAACTCGGTCCGCACATCTGGATCATCCGGGGCCGCAACCTCACCCGTTTTCGTGTTTATCGCAATTTGTTCAATGCCTTCGGGCATTTGCCAATCGCCTTGCCACTCAGGATGTTCACCCAATGCCACCTGCATGAAGTCGGTCCAGATAGGCAGAGCCGAATTGGCACCCGTCAAACCCAGTTGCGAGCCATCATCAAATCCCACCCAGACCACGCAAACGAGGTTTGGCGTATACCCGGCAAACCAGCCGTCGCGAGAAGTTCCTGTCTTCCCCGCAACGTTTGCCTTTAAGCCACGCGCCCTTACCTTGGCCGCCGTGCCTCGATTAACCACGTCTTTCATGAACGAAGTCATCACGTAAGCGACATCGGGTCGCATCACTTGACTCTTTTGCGGCGTTGGCGCGGCAATGGTGATGCCATTTCCGGTCGTAATGCGATTGATCGAGATCCCGCTTGTGCGGGTTCCGAGGTTTGCAAAGGCTGTATAGGCCGAAGCGACCTGTAGCGGTGTTGCTTCACTCGTTCCCAACGCCATCGCCGGATAAGCTCGCGGTGGTTTTGGTAATCCTGCTTTGGCGGCAAGATTCATGACCCTACCGATGGTGACCTCCGTCGCCACATCCACTGTCACAACGTTGAGACTGTTCACTAATGCATCGCGCAGGGTCACCGGACCATGGCGATAGGTTCCTCCGAAATTACCCGGCGAATATTCCTGGTTGTCATACCTGAACGTCTTCGGTTCGTCGATAAAAACTGTGGCCGGGGTTATGACCCGGGGAACGGGATCATAAGCAGTGTTGAGGGCAGTGGCATAAACGAAAGGCTTGAAAACTGATCCGGGCTGCCGCAAGGCGCCCGCGGCGCGATTGAGCTGACTCTTTGAATAGTCTCGCCCACCCACCATCGCAACTATCTCACCTGTCTTGGCATTAATCGCGACGAGGGCTGCCTGCAACGTTCCGGGAGCAAACCGCTTGGCCTCAACCTTGTCCAGCGCTGCGAGCTGCTTAGTGAGCGAAGCATAGGCCGCGCGCTGTAAATCCATGTCCACCGTCGTATAGATGCGAAGATGTTCCGCACTCCCGGGACCAGCGATGATGTCGCCGAGCTGGTTCTGCACGTAATCAGCAAAATATGGCGCGTCAGAAGCGTCAATGCGACCCTTCAAGGGAGCCACTATTAGTGGCTCGACCTTCGCTGCGTCCGCTTCCGCTCGCGAAAGATCCGATGTCTCAACCATCGAGTCCAACACTTGATTTCTCCGAGCTGTCGCGGTGTTGATGTCGTGGTAAGGGTTATAACGGTTCGGGCTGCGAATTAGTCCCGCGAGAAACGCCGACTCCGTCAGCGTCAGGTTTGTAACGTCTTTATTGAAATATGCATCGGATGCCTCGCCGAATCCATTGATCGAAAAACCCGCTTGTTGGCCCAGGTAGACCTGATTGACGTAAAGCGCAAATATTTGTTCCTTAGATAAGCGGGTTTCGAGAATGATCGACATGTAGGCCTCGGCCACCTTGCGGCGCAAAGTCTTCTCCGGCGAGAGCAAAAGATTCTTGACCAACTGTTGCGTGATACTGGACCCACCCTGGCGCGCTATTGGCGAGCTTGGATCTGAGTTGTCGTAACGCCGTACCAGGGCCCGCAGAATTCCGCGAATGTTCACCCCGTAGTGTTCAAAGAACGAGCGATCTTCAGTGACGGTGATTGCCTTGACCAGGTGTGGTGGAAGATCGTTGAACCCAACGACCTTTCGCTTCGCGCGCTCTCTTCCGGTGACGGAACTTATCAACTCGGGCTCGAGCCATGCCTTTTCCAGTTTGTTTTTTTGCTCGATTCCCCCAAGGGCCCTAATGGCCTTCGCATTACGCGAGAACTGCACGCGGAGTTTTTGAAATTGAGGTTGGCCATCGACGATTGCATTTCCGCTGGGCTCTACATCAATGGTGCCTCCATCGACCGCATACCTTCCACGAGAGGTGTCAGCCTGCAGCCCCTTCTCGACATAGCCGGCGCGCTTTAGGTAAGCGATTAGATCTTCCTGTGAAAGAGTCTCGCCTATACGAAGCTGTTTTGGCGCTGCATAAATTCCGGCTGAGCGTGTAAAGATTTCGCCTCTGAGAAGATTGTCGATGCGCCCGGAAAAGATCGTCCAATAGTAAACCAGGATTGCGACCATAATGGCCGCCAATAAGGCGAGCGGGATAATCACCGGGGCACTAAAGAGTCGCCGTGTAACCCGACGCGACAAGCTTGTCCCGGCCTCTTCATAAGCGGCGACTCGGACGAGCCGGCTCGAATTCCTACCGCGAGCAACCGGTGGAATTCTGTCTGGAGGTGGATAGCGTACGGGCATAAAACGTTTTATTACCTATCACCTCCCTTTCGGCCTGTCCAGCTACTCGCCGGTCCTCATCCTGTCACCTATGACCTATCACCTATCACCGCAGCTAAAATTGACAGCCCCACTTTGTTTGGCTAACGTGACAACGCTTCGGAACGCTGCCTCTTAGATGCAATCCCTGACCTATGAGTTTAACACCCCAAGGGCCGGGTCCATTTGCGGGAAACCGCTTTCGCATCAGGTATGCGGTTTTGGCAGTCGTGTTAGCCCTCGCGCTGGGGACGCTCGGATTCCATTTAATCGAAGGCTGGTCAATACTCGATAGCCTCTATGTGGCTACCCAAACCGTTACGACTGTTGGCTACGGTGACGTAGCCCCAGCGACTACTCGGGGTCGCATATTTGCAACAATCTTTATGCTCCTCGGGGTCGGGATCGTGCTTTACGCATTGACTTCGACAGTGCACTCGATCGTTCAGTCAGAACTCGTAGCTGCCTTCGGCCAACGGCGACAATTACGCAAAATGAGCAAACTGCGAAACCATTTCATCATCTGCGGGGCCGGGCGAGTCGGATCGCGTTTGGTGCGCACTCTACAGGCAAGCCAGGAAACCTTCATAGTCATCGAGCGAGATCCGGAGAAGGTCGCTGAGTTGACTGATCTGGGAGTAGGGATTCTGGTTCGAGATGCAACTCTCGAAGCGACTTTGCGCGAAGCGGGTGTTGAGCACGCACGATGTCTGGCTGCCTGCCTGCCTGATGATGCCGACAATGTTTACGTTGTGCTTACGGCAAGGGATCTGAATTCGCGACTCCACATCGTGGCGCGGGGCGTCGAGGAACAAGCGGAAGCGAAGTTGATCAGGGCGGGAGCCAACCGCGTCGTCGCGCCGACGATTATCGGTGGACACCGCATGGCTGTCGCCCTAACAAAGCCCGCAGTGGCGGACTTCATTGATTCAATCACCGCGAACACTCTTGGACTCGCCTTTGAACAACTTGAGGTCGGGCCCTTTTCGATGCTTGCCGGACAGCGATTGAGCGAGACGAACATCCGTTCCGAAATGGACATCGTGATCGTCAGCATCCAGCGCGGCAACGGCCAGATAGTCTTCAATCCGAGCGGCGATGCAATCATCGAAGCCGGCGATATCTTGATAGCGATTGGAGAAGCTGAGTCGCTGATGAAATTGACTGCCCTTACCAAGGGAATCAAGGAGTCCCAACTCTCAAGTCCAAGGTCCGAAGTCACACGAGGATCATCCTCAGACCAGCTAACGAAATAGCTTTCAGTATTTGCAACAGAGACGTTGGCGTTGGACCCTGGACCTTGGACGTTCCCAGGATTAATCAATGAAAGTTCTCGTTACCGGTGGCAGCGGATACCTGGGGATTCACGTCCGGCGGTTTTTTGATGCGGTCGATTTCTCACGCCGGTCCAGTCTCGACATTCTCGACCCGCGTGATGTCGAGCTCGCAGCAGACTACGACGTCGTAATTCACCTGGCGGCCTTGCTTGACAAAGACCCCGCGGCCGCCGAGCTCTGCTTTCGCACAAATGCAGAAGGCACCGCCAATGTCCTCAGGCAGATGCAGCCTGATTCCGTTTTCATCTATGCCTCAACGAAGGACGTGTATGGACTGCACGCTGATTCTTACGATGCAGTTCCGGAGACGTGTCCAACCGAATATGCCGGCCAGACAGCTCTTGAATGGTCGAAACTAATTGGTGAGCGTTACGTCGACTATTACGCTCGCCTGAGAAACGTGCGCGCCTGCATCTTTCGCATGTCAACTGTCTACGCTCGGCCCTCTGACGGAAACGAGTCGGGTTTTGTCACCCATTACGTCGAATCCGTTAAGAGGCGCTGGCCCATTCAAGTTCCACTGGGCGGGCATCCGGTTCGTGACATTCTGCACGTTGACGACTTTTCCCGGGCATGCAAGGCGTTTATCGAGTCGTCTCGCTCCTCCGGGTTGTATAATCTTGGCGGCGGAAGGGACAATGCGGCGCCGTTAACAAAGCTTCTGGAGACGATCGGCAGGTTGATCGAAATCGACCCAATCATTGAAAACAATGACACATTGCCGCATCCCGTGCCTGTGAATTACGTTTCAGATCTGGCACGGATTCGCGAAGAACTGGGCTGGCAGCCACAGGTCGGAATTGAGGAAGGACTACGGAGTTTGTTGTAGGCCCTTTGGGCACTGACTATGCCGGACTTTAGACCGGAAAACATTAAGCGCGTTGTCGTTCGCAGCGCAAACTGGGTTGGCGATGCAGTGATGACCGTGCCTGCCCTCCGTGAGCTGCGACGCTTATTGCCCAATGCTCATTTGACACTCGCCACTCGCCCATGGGCCAGAGGGCTTTTCGCGGATGCTGACTTTGTTGATGATTTGCTGATTTCCGACAGGCGTGGACTCGGGTCAGTAGTCAGCCAGATCGCGGCCTGGCGCAAAAGTCGATTTGATCTGGCTGTAGTTTTTCCCAATGCGTTTGAGGCAGCACTGATTCCAGCCCTTGCGCGCGTTCCCTTTCGCATTGGTTATGCGACTGATGGACGAAGCGGTCTGTTAACCAATCCTCTGCCTTTGCCTGAATGGCGCAGTTCAAAGCATGAAGTCTTTTACTACTTGAATATTATTGGCGAACTGGAACGGCTGCTTAGTATTAAGCAAGATGTAAAGCAAACTGGGAAGCAAACCGTAACGGAGAAGCAGCCGGATACATTTCTGCGAGTCTCTGAAACGCGGCAAACTGAAGGACTAGCTCTGCTTCGTGCAATGGGAATTCGCGGTAATTGCCCTCTGGTTGCATTATGTCCTGGTTCAATAAATAGTCGCGCCAAACGGTGGCCGGCCGAACGCTACGCGGCGCTTGCCGATAGTTTGATTGAGAAATTGAATGCTGAAGTGCTTCTGATTGGCTCGCCTGACGAGCTGGATGTTTCCCTGGAGGTTAGTCGTGGCATGCGCAATAGGGTCGTGATGCTGACAGGCAAGACGGATCTGGCACAGGTTGCTGCCGTTCTAAGTTCTGTGGACCTGCTCGTCACCAATGACACCGGCCCCGCTCATATCGCGGCGGCGCTGGGGAAGCCAACTTTGGTGATCTTTGGTCCCACTAACCCATTAACGACCCGACCTTTTTCATCGGTGGCTGAACTTGTGCGCCATCCGCCGGACTGCGCGCCCTGCATGCTGCGCGATTGTCCGATAGATCATCGCTGCATGACGGCTATCAGCCCGGAAGAGGTCTTTGCTCGCGCACACGTGATGCTTGGACTGGAAAGTTCAGCTAAGGAAGCGCAAAGACACAGCGCGGCTTAATCTAAGAGACATGAAACGCCGAGCAGTTTTCATCGATCGCGATGGCACGATTTCAGAAGAGGTTGGTTATATCAATCATCCTTCCCGGTTTCGTGTGTTTCCTTTTTCCGCGGCTGCCATCAAGCTACTAAATGAGAGTGGCTGGCTCGCAATTGTCATCACCAATCAGGCCGGCGTCGCCCGCGGCTATTTTTCAGAAACGATGATTCAGACGGTCCACGAACGCCTGCAGCGAGACCTTGAAACCGACGGTGCAAGGCTGGACGCAATTTATTATTGCGCCCATCACCCTTCGGTGGGCCAGCCTCCTTATCGTCTCGATTGCGATTGTCGAAAGCCGAAACCGGGGTTGATCAGCCGCGCCGTAGAAAGGTTTGACATCGATCCGTCGAGCAGCTGGATGGTGGGAGATCGTTACAGCGACGTTGAACTGGCGCGCAATGCTGGTATTCATTCGGCGTTCGTAATGACGGGTTACGGTCGCGGGGAGTGGGAGCACCAGCAAACCAACTGGGAACACCAGCCAGACCTGATCGCGGAGAATCTCCTGGAGGCGGTGGAAGCAATCGGCGTGGCAGCAGCCAGGATCCAGGCATGACGATGACCCGGACCTTATTGCAAGAGCGACTGATTAGTATCGTGAAGCGTTTCCCGCAACGACGTATGCTCGTTGTCGGCGATGCTATAGCCGACCAGTTTGTCTACGGAGCAATCAGCAGAGTTTCGCGGGAGGCTCCGGTCTTAATTCTTCACCACGAGCAAACAGAAACCGTACCGGGTGGCGCAGCAAACTGCGCCATGAATCTTGTCTCTCTTGGCGCGCGAGTCTCACTTGTGGGTGTTGCCGGCGAGGACACAGCGGGACGAGCTCTCGTCGAGACGCTCAAAACAGCTGGCATCGATTGTTCGGGCTTACTTGTTTCTGAAGAGATCCAGACAACCACCAAGGTCAGGATTCTCGCCGGTCAATTGCATTCCACTCGCCAGCAGGTGATCCGTCTGGATTACGAGGGTGGCGCATTAAATAGCGGCGACCTGCGAGAGCGGCTGCGTGAAAGTGTAGCAGAGGCAGGCAAGAGTTCAGATGCCGTAATAATCTCCGATTACAATTATGGTGTGGTTGATGCCGAGCTCGGCGCGACTATTCGAGATGCTACGGCAACCCGACGCGTTCCGGTCCTAGTGGACTCACGGTTTCGCCTGTCGAGCTTTCCGGGTTTCACTTCTGCCACGCCGAACGAGGACGAAGTGGAACAATTGCTCGGAAAACACTTTGTCGCCATTCAAGATTTGGAAGCGGCTGGTGAACAAATGCGCGAACAACTTGGTTATCGCGCCTTGCTAACGACTCTCGGAAGCAATGGAATGTTGCTGTTCGAAGAAGGCGTCGCTCCCCAGCACATAGCTGCCGTCGGCTCACGAGACCCGGTGGACGTCACAGGGGCGGGAGATACGGTTATTGCCACCTACGCGCTGGCCCTCGCTTCCGATGCTTCATTTTCGGATGCTGCGCGACTAGCGAACTATGCTGGCGGCTTGGTCGTGATGAAACGCGGTACTGCTTCGATCACCACTGATGAACTCAAGAATTCTGTGCTCCATTCAGAAACTAGCTAAACGATGGTCGAAAATGAGATCTCAGCACTTGACGCGACTGCCAGGATTCTAGATCGCGACGCGTTAAGGGAACGTGTGAGCGCCCAGCGGAGAAAGGGTGCGAGGATTGTGCTTGCGAACGGCTGCTTTGACGTATTGCACGCCGGGCATGTGCGATATCTCCAGGGAGCAAGGGCGTTGGGGGACCTGCTTGTGGTCGGAATCAATGCCGACAGTCAGGTGGCCGTTCTAAAGGGCGCCGGACGTCCCGTTATGGGAGAGCGCGAGCGCGCTGAGATTGTCGCCTCCCTTGAATCAGTGGACCTGGTAACTATCTTCAACGAACCGACCGTAGAAAACCTCTTGCTCGCTCTTAAGCCTGACATACACGCCAAAGGCACAGATTACACGGAGGAAACGGTTCCTGAACGCGACGTGGTTTGTTCCTACGGCGGGCGCGTGGCAATCGTCGGTGATCCGAAAAATCATTCGACTTCCGAAATTCTGGATCGCATCAGCGCCAATCCTGATGTCGCGAAGATGCGCGAACAAAATTCCTAGCCTCACTGTAACGGGTCAGTTTGAAATCAGCCGCGGGTTGAGGCGGATGGACGGGAACTGAAAGGACGCAAGAAAAATCATTTGGCGTGATGGTTTTCCGTTTCTCTCATACGCATGAGTTTCTCCATTTTCGCTTTTTATTTCTGATTCGCCTTCATTCGCGTTAATCCGCGGCTGATTTCACTTTTTCTCTGCTAACTTCAAACCGACATATTGCCTGTCTGTTTTGCCTAATCACTAATTACCATCTAACATTCATAAGGTGCGTATCCTTATCGTAAAACTGGGCAGCATTGGCGATATAGTTCACACACTGCCTTCATTGGCGGTCATCCGGCATGCCCTGCCCGCTGCCGAAATCTCCTGGGTGGTTGAAGAACGCGTCGCCGAAATTTTAAGAGACAACCCGCTTCTTGATCGCCTCATCGAAGTCGACACGAAGGCGCTGAGGCGCGGACTGATGTCTGGGGAGACGCTGCGGGCACCGCGCCAGCAGTTACGTCGGTTACGCGCCTCTGCCTTCGATATTGCACTGGACTTTCAAGGTCTACTCAAGTCAGCAATAATTGCGCGCCTATCTGGCGCGCATCGTATTTTTGGCTTCTCTCGCGACGGCTTGCGTGAGCCCGCCAGCCGGTTCTTCCTATCCGATACCGTTTTTATTCAGAAAAATGCGCACATTATTACCAAGAACCTTGCCCTGGTAACGGGTGCCCTGGGACTCGCCGGCGTCGAGGACCCTGAAAATCTCGAATTCCCTTTCGCAACGAATCCCAATCACGAAAACGAAGCAGAACGTGCGAGTGCTGGAACTAGCGGAAACTTCGCGATCCTAAACCCGGGGGGTGGCTGGCCAACCAAGCTTTGGAGCCCCGAGCGCTTTGGCGACCTGGCCGACCAACTGTGGTCGCATCACGGTCTCCATTCACTGGTAACTTACGGCCCGGGTGAAGAGGGATTGGCGGATAGGGTCTTAGATTCCACCCGCTCGGGCAAAGCGCGTGTTGTCAGTATTTCATTGAAGGGGTTTTACGCCCTGGCGCGGAGAGCGCAGGTCTATGTCGGAGGCGACACAGGCCCCACCCACATCGCCGTAGCCGCCAACACTCCAATTGTCGGTCTCTTTGGACCGACGGAATGGTGGCGCAATGGCAGCCCGCGCGCGCGCGATATCTGTGTGGAGCGGATAGATATTGATTGCCGCGAGGACTGTCACCGTCGTGCCTGCTCCAAGTGGATTTGCATGGACATCGAAGTCGAGCGTGTCTTGCAGGCCGTGTCTGAAAGGCTAAAACGCGCTGATAGACTCTCGCAAGAGGCAGCCCAGGCATTCGTACCTCTCAGTTTGTGATTCCAGAATTGATCGGAGACACCGTTGTCTATTCTTCAGCGGAGTTGAACCACAGTTGACGAAAGAAGGTTCCTGGCTTCAACGTTGGCGCGTGCCGCTTGGTTTTCTGTGTGCGGCACTTTTTATTTTGCTGGCCCAGCCACGCCCTCTCACTCTGATAAACGGAGGTGCCGTCTCGATTCTCGGGCTTGCCGTGCGGGCCTGGGCAGCCGGTCACATCAGGAAGAACACGGCCCTTGCTACATCAGGACCGTACGCTTACACCCGTAATCCGCTCTACTTCGGTAGCTTTCTGCTGGGTCTTGGATTCACGATCGGCGCTGGGCAGTGGATCCTGCTGATCCTCTTCGCAGGACTGTTTCTTGGCATCTATTTTCCGGTGATGCGCGTCGAATCCGGGACGATTGCGGGGATCTTTGGCGAAGACTATCAGCGTTACGCTTTGGAAGTGCCGCTTTTCTTCCCGCGGTTCACCCGATATCGCCATGCCGCGGCAGAGCCGACGAAGTTCGATCGCAATCTTTATCTGCGTTACCGGGAATACCGTGCAGCATTCGGACTATTATTTGCTTGGGGCCTCTTAGCATTCAAAGCTTATTACTTAAGATGAATTCGAGAATAAAGATTATTTACGCTCCGATCGGCCTGGTTCTCCTTCTGGCGCTGGGTGCGGGAGTCGCGCATGCACAGAAAACCATTCGAGTGTCAGAACCGAGACCGTTCGAGCCGTCGGAGGAACTGGTATACGAAGCGGAGTTTTCCCGGGCCCTACTCAGAAGGATGGATGTGGCGGACTTTCATTTTACTGCTGCCCGCACGCCTCTGATCCAGAATTCTAAAACTGCCGCCACCGCTGCACGGGAAAACACGGTTCCTTACACTTTGACGTTTGTCGGCGACATCACAAGCAAAGGGTTCTTTAGCAAGCTCTTTAACTGGCGCTTCCGGCAGCGGTTAGAGTCGACTGTGGACCCTGCCTCCTTTACGGTTCAGAACACGAAAAAACTGGATGAGCAAGGTAAGCGTGTGCGCACTAGTGAAGCTGTTTTCGATAAGAGTAATGGCAAGGTTACATGGACCGAGCTCGACCCCAGGAATCCGTCTCGCGAACCGCGCACAGTCAGCTCCCAGTTTACCGGTCAAGTGCAGGATCTTCTGACGGCAGTCTATTACCTGCGAACTCAGCCTTTGCAAACGGGAAAGACCTTGGAACTTTCCGTAAGCGATTCCGGGCAGGTATACCGGGTTCCCATCCGCGTAGTTGAGAAGAAACGAATGAAAACCGTGCTCGGACGCGTCGGCGTCACACGACTTGACGCGGGACTATTTGGTCTCGACGGGATGATTCGTCGCGAAGGCGCACTTTCTATTTGGTTGACCGATGATTGGCGGCGCATCCCAGTCAGCGCCAGGATCAAAAGCGAATTCGGGACATTCGACATCAAGCTTAAGAAAGTTGTGCACAGTCCCAGCCGGCAAGAATATTTGACAAAGCGGTAGTTGGTCACCGTTTCGCTCTCCGCCTCCTGGTCCCAGACTTTCGTTCAACGCCTCGCATGCTCTGTTGGATCTTTGTACTTTGAACTTTGTACATTGGAATTCTTGCCCCATCTGAAGCGTCACGACGAAGTACAAAGTTCAAGTACAAAGTTCAAAGCACAAAGCGCAAAGTTCAAAGTACAAAGTTCAAAGTACCAAAGTGTTTCATGCACTCCCTCCCACTCATAATTGGACATCGGGGGGCTTCGGCCGTCGCTCCTGAAAACACACTCGCCGCATTTGAGCAGGCAATGGCCGACGGCGCTGATGGAATCGAGTTCGACGTAAGACTGGCACGCGACGGAGTGCCGGTTGTAATTCACGACGCCACTCTTGAACGCACCGGATTGATTGGCGGACGAGTTGCTGACCTCTCTTCCACGGAACTGCAGCAGACCGATGTTGGCAGTTGGTTTAGTCGACGTTCCCGCGCGAGTGGTTCCGAATTCCGGGGTGAGAACCTTCCATCGCTAACGCAAGTGTTTGATCTTTTCAGTCGCAACACCGGACTCCTTTATCTCGAAATGAAGAGCGAAACCAGCGACGTCCGGCTAGCCAGCGAGGTCGTACGCGCTATTCATGAATACTCGCTGCGTGCGCGCGTTATTGTTGAAAGCTTTGATCTATCGCTAATTAGAGAGGTAAAAAGAATCGATTCAGAGATCCGAACGGCTGCGCTTTTCGAACCGAAGGTGTCCCGGCCCCTTTCACTGATACCAAGTATGAAACTCGTAACGTTAGCCTCAGACTGCAGGGCAGACGAGATAGCGCTACATTATTCGCTTGCCAGCCGACACATCATCGAGAAGGCGAAGCATTCTGGGCTGCGCGTAGTGGTTTGGACGGTTGATAATCCGAACTGGATCGAGCGTGCGCGGTTCTTAGGTATTGCTGCCCTGATCACGAATAATCCTGCCGCTATGATTCGTGCCCGTGTCTGAGCGTAATGGTTTGGCGAATAGGAGGTAATGTCAGGCAAGTTCAGAACCGAGGCGCGTTAGCCCAAGGCAGTCGCCCGACAAGGCCTTGGCATATTACGGCAGCGATCAAGTGACGCACCTCTAAACCGCTCGGTACCGAGGCTATGTGAAACGTCAGTTCCAGAGGCAGAGACGGACCAGGCGAGTTCGGTCAATAGTTGACACAGTACAGAACCGGGAGCGGTAGCGACCGGATGTGAGCACTCAGCCTGGAATTACTCGCTTTTCTTAGCGGCTATTGGATCAACGTTGATTGACTCTAGTTTGAAGCAGCAAAAGGTATTCGCGTACAGTTGCGCTGATGAACCTCTCCCCGTCCCAGCTAAACCGCTTCCTGGTTTCACCTCAATACTCGATCTACTATAGGCGGTTGAAAAAACTTCAATGGACCAACGCGGCGCGAGCCGAATACGGATTGCTATACTTGCTTGGGGGACGTTTGAAGTTTGTGACACGGCAGAACTCCGGCGAGCTGTCGCAGGATCAAGCGCTGCTCATCGATCCTTCTTTCAATGTGAGAACGACTGGTCAAGCGGTAGAATTTTTATTGTTAACCCTTGCACCTGCTTTCGTTACTGACCACGCTGTTCGCATGCGCCTCATAGGACCCGAAGCCACTGTGAGTTTTCCGCAGACGCTTGTGGCAGGAGATGATCGTTTAGGCCAGTTGGCGCATGACCTTGCCCTGGAGCTTGGAGAGGACAGTCCCGGCCGCGAAATTGTCATTCTGGCGTCGGTTCAGCAACTCACGGTGCACCTTCTACGGCACTATTCAAACATGCGGCGCTCACCAGAGTTGGAACTTTCTCGCGTAGGACTGATCGATAGACGAATACGCCGCTCGGTTGAACTAATGCACGTTCAGCTCGACCATAATCTTTCACTCAAGACTATTGCTGCGGCTTCATACTTGTCGCCATTTCACTTTGCCAGACTCTTCAAGAAACTGACCGGATCTACACCTCACGCATATCTGGCAGGCATTAGGACTACCCGCGCGCAATCTCTGCTGGCCGATGCCGGCCTTTCGGTCACAGAAATTAGCTCTCGTGTTGGATACTCAAGTCCCAGTCATTTCACGAAAGCCTTTCGGGAGGCTACGGGTCTCACGCCTCGCGCATTTCGCAAGGCGCTGGTTTCACGCTAAGCCATTCCCTGCCGGAAACTCCGCAAGCTAACGATAGTAAAGCGCAAGATTGTTGGGGACACAGATCTGCTGCAACAGTATGATTGTGACCATTCTGACTGAGAAGGAGCGTGGACTATGGCGGTTGAAAAAGGTGTGAAGATCCTTGAGCCACAGGGCAAACTGGGAGTATTGCTCGTGGGGCTCGGTGCGGTAAGCACCACTTTCGTCGCCGGTGTTGAAGCGATCAAGAAAGGCATCGCGGAACCGATCGGTAGCCTTACCCAAATGGCCACTATTCGCCTCGGTAAGCGGACCGACAACCGCATTCCCCTGATCAAGGATTTCGTGCCACTCGCCAAGATCGAAGATCTTGTATTTGGGGCTTGGGACATCTTTGAGGATTCAGCATACGAAGCCGCAACGCACGCAGGGGTTCTGGAGAAGGAACTGCTCCTCCAACTGAAAACACCGCTGCAAAAGATCAAGCCGATGAAGGCCGTCTTTAATCAGTCATACGTGAAAAGGCTGAATGGCACCAATGTAAAGAGCGGCCCGAACAAGCTGGATCTGGCTAAGCAGTTGATGGCGGAGATCGCCGAATGGAAGCGGAAGAACAAATGTTCACGAGTGGTCATGATCTGGGCAGCCTCCACCGAAATTTTTCTCAAGCAGCATCCTGTGCACAAGACCATTGATTCCTTCGAGAAGGCGATGCGCGAAAACCATAAGTCGATAGCGCCTTCGATGATTTATGCCTATGCCGCCCTGAAGTCGGGGATTCCGTTTGCTAACGGCGCCCCGAACTTAACGGTCGACATTCCAGCGTTGAGAACTCTTGCCGAGCAGAATAAGTTAGCAATCTGCGGCAAGGACTTTAAGACCGGGCAAACGCTAATGAAAACCATTATTGCCCCCGGTCTGAAGTCGCGGATGCTTGGTCTCCACGGATGGTATTCGACAAATATTTTAGGCAATCGCGACGGTGAAGTTCTGGACGACCCGGAGTCGTTCAAAACGAAGGAAGAGTCCAAGTTGTCCGTTCTCGAGTACATCCTGCAGCCTGAAGTTTATCCCGTTCTTTACAAAGACTTCTCGCACGTTGTGCGGATTAATTATTACCCACCGCGTGGCGACAACAAGGAAGGCTGGGACAGCGTAGACATTTTTGGCTGGTTGGGGTACCCCATGCAGATCAAGATCGATTTCCTGTGCCGAGATTCCATCCTGGCGGCGCCGATCGTTCTGGATCTCGCCCTTTTCCTGGATCTTGCCCAGCGTGCGGGCATGAAAGGAATTCAGGAGTGGCTGTCCTTTTACTTCAAGTCTCCTCAATCCGCCCCGGGACTTTATCCCGAGCATGACCTCTTCATTCAGTTGATGAAACTCAAGAACACGCTGCGACACCTTCGCGGTGAAGATCTGATCACCCATCTCGGACTTGAGTACTACGACTGAACCAGTCCAGCCCTATCTGGAAGAGCCAAACTCAGGCGAAGTGCGACTAAACCTTTACGTCTTGTTGCGCTCTAAAAGGTGCATGTCCACGCGTCTCACACTTCAACGAAACACATATTGTCAGTGATCGTCTGACATGAAATGTCACAGGTATAACAGTCTGACGTGATATTTAAAAGAAGGTCAACTTGCCCTTTTGTGCCATATTTTGTGATACCATTTGCGTGGGTCCATAGATATAGCGCCGAGTTTGGCCCCGCTCGGAGCTGCGTATCTGGATTCAGGCGAACTGAGGGATAAAACGACGCATCAATTAATCAGCGGATCGTTCCTTGCTTATGACTGAAGAGCTAGCATCCGGCAAAGCCGGAAAACAGGGAGTACGGAAGCTCTCAGCGCGACACGGAAGGACGGCGGTCATGATGGCTGAAATGGAGATAGAAACCCCAAACGACACCCTGGGTAAGGTCTACCTGGACCCAGAACAGAAAAGCCCTCGTGCTCAAGATTTCGAGGAAAGGCTTTCCGATAGGATTGTAGGACAAGAAAGAGCGGTTCGCCGCATGAGCGGCCTCTACCAGATCTTCCTCGCCGGTATGAGCCCGCCTAACCGGCCTATTGGAACGATGCTGTTTTTGGGACCGACCGGTTCCGGAAAAACTCGCGTCATTGAAGCGGCAGCTGACGTTCTCTACGGCGACTTGGGCGCTATAGTGAAAATCGATTGTGCCGAGTTTCAACATTCGCATGAAATCGCGAAGCTGATCGGCTCCCCTCCAGGCTACCTCGGTCATCGGGAGACTTCCCCGATGCTAACGCAGGAGAATCTGGATCGGATGCACACCGACGATCTGAAACTCTCGTTAGTGCTCTTCGACGAAATCGAAAAAGCTTCAGACAGCCTCTGGCAATTACTGCTGGGCATTCTTGATAAGGCTACTCTCACTCTTGGGGATAATCGTCGTGTTGATTTCTCCCGCTCAATGGTCGTAATGACGTCCAACCTGGGTGCCCGCGAGATGTCAGAACTGATCTCCGGTGGCATTGGCTTTGCGCCTGCTAAGGGCGCGAAGAATCCAAATGATACTGAGGTAGATCAGAAAATTTACAGGACTGCGGTTGAAGCTGCACGCAGGAAGTTCTCTCCGGAGTTCATGAATCGTATCGATAAAGTGGTCGTATTTCGTTCGCTGAAAGAGCATCATCTTCGTCAGATTCTGGATCTCGAACTGCAAGCGGTGCAGGAGCGAATCATGCAATCGGCCGGAACCAAGTTCGTGTTTCAGTGCTCCACCACAGCCAAGGACATGCTCTTGAAGGAAGGCCTGGATTTCAAGTACGGCGCCAGGCATTTGAAGCGATCCGTCGAACGCTTCCTGGTCTATCCGCTTTCGAATTTAGTGGCCACTGGTCAGATCGGGCTTGGCGACCTCGTACACGTTGAGGTGGATGCCGTTACTCACAAGCTGACCTTCTGTAAGAGTTCGGGCGGGGCGTTGATTCAAGACCTGCCAGGAACGAAAGAAGAACCCGAGGAGGTCGAGTCACTCTCTGGTGGTGTGGGCTTGCCAATTCCGCAGGCCACCAAGGCTGCCAAGAAAGGCCAGGGTCGCGGAGAGAAAAGCGAGAGTTAATCATCCGGTGATTCTCAGATCTTAAATTTGAGATCTCAGATCCTCAGCCTCAGTTTAAGATTCCGGAAGCCCAAATCTAAACATTGAAAAGCGCCGTTCACAGCGAGTGTTCGGCGCTTTTCATTTTTTGTTTCACCCGTCTCCGGTCGCAGACTATGGCGTGGCGCTAATC
>JBPCIQ010000281.1:0-27416 GCA_051006135.1 Pyrinomonadaceae bacterium
CAACCTATCTTACGGTTCGCTGCGAGGCTCTGGGACTCAAGGTAGAGCGCTTCCCTTACCTGGATGAAAAAGGTGTTGAGAAGATAAACCTCGTGGCGCTCTGCGGAACCAATTTCTCTGATGCGACCACAGTGGAGCTCTCCCTGGTTGGGCACACTGACACTGTGCCTTACGACCCAAACTGGGCGGACGCCACCACGCTGAAGGAACGCGATGGCAAACTCTTCGCGCGCGGTGCCTGTGATACAAAGGGATTCATTGCCGCGGCCCTCAGTGCCTTTGAGAACATTGAACTGAGAAGTTTGCTCAAGCCAATGGCGCTGGTCTTTACGGCCGACGAAGAGGTTGGACTGCTGGGCGCAAAGCGACTCGCCGAAGCGCGACACCTGCGGATGCGCTACTGCATTGTCGGCGAGCCTACCTCGCTGCAACCCATGCGCGCCGGAAAAGGATATTGTCTTGCAGAAGTGATTGTGCGCGGCCACGAAGCTCATAGTGCCTATCCAGATCTAGGCGCTTCTGCGATCTTTCGCGCCGCCCGTTTGATTACCCGGATCGAAAAAATGGCTGAGGCGTTGCAACCCGAACAGCATCCCGCTTTCGATCCTCCCTACACTACTCTCAATGTCGGGCTGATTCAGGGCGGCACTGCCAAGAATGTAATAGCCGGCGAATGCCGCCTGACGCTCGAGTGGCGTCCTATCCCGGGACAGGGATCCGAACGTCTATTGGATCTGCTCCAGTCAGCGATAGCAGCAGAACGAAAGATTGATCCAGATTTCGAATGTGTCGTGGATGCGAGCCGAACAGATTCTGGCTTTGAAATTCCTGCCAGCTCGCCGCTTGTTGAACTGCTTGAAAAACTTACAGCGAAAACGGCGGGAACAGTTGCTTTTGGCACCGAAGCCGCTCAGATGATTGAACTGGGCGCCGAAGCGATCGTCCTGGGACCCGGCAACATACGCGTTGCACACCGAACAGGGGAATTCGTGCCCACGGATGAACTCAATCGCTGCGTTGAAATCCTTACTAAAGCCATTGAATTTACGTGTATGTAGCTTGCCGTTTCTTGCCTGGATCATGTTGGGTTATGCTAACCAGGTGATTTTAGAGGCAACCTCAACACAACCAGTTCCATCGGACTCATCGTCAGACTATTCCACTTTCATAAAGAGTTCTCCAGTGATGCGTCAATTCCAACAGTCTTTGCTCTCCGTCATAGTCATAGTCTGCCTTTGGTGTGCCTGCGCTTTTCCCCAATCGTTGAACCGACCATTGACGGACAGGGAGATGGTAAGTCTCATTTACCAACTGCCCAAGCACCCGGAAATGCGCGATGAGATAATCGATGCAATTCGCACACGCGGCATAGGATTTCCACTCACAACTGGTCTGCGCTCGCTGGTGGCGACCAAAAGCGGCAACGATTCACTGCTCCGACGCACTCTGGAAGAAGCCGAGCGACGAAGAGTGAATCCCACAGATTCTGCTCGTCCTTCAGAGGCGGAGGCGAATGAACTGCTGGAGCGCACGCGTATGGCAACATTGGCCGCCGCGGAAGCCATGCCTGACTTCATCGTTAGGCAATTGATCAAGCGAACGATTGCTTACGGAAACACCAGTAATTGGATCCCACAAGATAACCTGAGCATTGCCGTAAGCTCCAGGGCCAATGTCGGCGAAGAGTACAAGATTCTCACCGTTAACGGTTTGCCGCTGGGTCAGGAAGTGAAAGAGAGCAAGGACTACAGTAAGTATGTGGGCGGCGCCAGTTCCAGCGGAGTCGAGTACATTTCCGCTCTTGCTGACCTGTTCAAGCCGGAGTCTAAAACGACGTTCAATGTAGTAGACACGGACCTGCTCAACGCCAGACGAACTCTAGTCTACGAATATGAAGTCAAGCAGCCACTATCGCGCCTGTCATTAACGGCCGACCGCAGTCTGTCGGCGAACGTTGGTTCGCGCGGGCGGATTTGGATTGATAGAGAAACCAACCGGGTGCTGCGTTTTGAACAGATTGCTACCGAGATTCCGTCAGATTTTCCCATCAGGGCGGCCAGCAGTCTGATCGATTACGACTGGGTCACAATTAGCGAACGCAAGTACGTCTTACCAACTCACTCGCTGATCCTAATAACTATGGTCAACAAGAGTCAGTTGGTCCAAAGTCGCAATGAGATTCGCTTTCGCGGCTATCAGAAGTTTGGCGCGGAGTTGAAGGTTATTGATGAAATCGATGAGAAAGACTTTGCACCCGAGAAGCCCTAGCCAGATCGCCTATCAATCGTCTTAACCAAATCAATGTGCCTCTCCTTCCCGACCTGTACCTGTTGGCTCCTGCTACTGACTTCTGTCTACCCGTCTGCGATAATGACCTTACGCAAAGTTGTTCGTTTGCAGTTCGATCAAGGACAGATTGCTCCAGTGAGATTTCTTGCAGCGGCCTTATTCTCTAATTCATGAGTGAATTGATGGACAGAGTTCGAGGGGTGCGCGAACTGCCTCTCTTCACCCTCCCCCTTGTCTTGTTCCCAGGCGTGCCGTTACCTCTGCATATTTTCGAACCGCGGTATCGGCGGATGCTCAGCGACATCCGTGTGAGTAATAATTTCTTCGGACTCTCCTACTTTGATTCCAGCAGCGCGGAAACAGATCTGCCGCCTGTGGGACACATCGGCTGCGTGGCTGAAGTTACGGATACACAATCGTTACCAGACGGGCGTTCAAACATCCTTACTGTTGGCGTCGTCAGGTATCGAGTTGAGGATTACGTTGAGCGAGGCGATCCCTACCTTGTAGCGCAAGTTAGTTTTTTTGAGGACGATGAAGAAACGGCTGAACTGCTCGACGAAAGCACGCGTGATGTCGCTGCAACTTTTACCCGCATTGCTCGTGCGGTGCGCATCATAAACGACGAAAGGGCAAGTTTGCCGGATATTTCCGATACGGAACCGCAACGCCTTTCATTTCTTGTTGCCGCGGCCATGGAGAGTGAGGCGGAGGTAAAACAGGAATTGCTCGAACTTCGCTCTACCTCCGAGAGATTGCGACGATTGAGCGATATGCTTGGCAGTGCGGTTACCAGTTACGAAGAGCGTGCCCGAGTTCACGAGCTTGCTAAGGGCAATGGACACAGCGGGAAGAAAATTGAAATCGAGTGAATGTGGGGAAAGAGGATAACCAGCAGACCGATCTAATTACGGTGCGCGTCCTATTCTTCGGCGCAGCACGCGATGCTGCGGGACACAGTGAGGCTACCATCTCCTTGAGTGGCCCGGTAAACGGGGCCGGTGCCTTCGAGCAGGTGCTCGACCGGTTCCCCACACTCCGCCGCTTTGGCCGCTCACTGCTCTTCGCTATTAATGAAGAGTATGCGCCGGCTGATCGAGAGGTGCATGAAGGAGATGAGTTGGCGGTGTTTCCTCCAGTTAGCGGCGGGGTCGCCGGAGACGGGGAGACGGCGAGAAGCCGAGACACGGCGACAGATGGACTAGCACAGACCTCAGTCCATAAAACAAACGTTTCCACGCACGACTTCTTTGAATTAACCAATGACGCAATCGATGTGGGAGTGGTTGCCCGCAGGGTGGTACTGCCCGAATGTGGGGCGACGGTTACGCTTGACGGTTATGCTCGCGAATGGACCAAAGGACGAAGGACGCTGCATCTGGTATACGAGGCTTATGCGCCGATGGCTTTGAGTGAAATGCGACGGCTGGGCCAGGATGCTCACGCGCGTTTTACTATCGCTCACATCGGCATAGTTCATCGCACGGGTAAGCTGGAAATCGGCGATACGAGTGTGGCGATAACGGTAAGCGCGCCCCATCGTCGGGCGGCCTTTGAAGCTTGCGAATGGGCCATCAGAGAGCTAAAGCGCATAGTTCCCATCTGGAAAAAAGAAGTCTTCCAAGATGGTGAGGTCTGGGTAGAAGGCGAGGGCCCAGCTTCTCGTTAGCTTGCCGGCGTCTCCTCCGTCTCAACTTCCGCGGCTGCTTCAACCAATGAGGCGCTGGTGACCATATCGCCCTCATCGGTCTTGATCAATCGCACGCCTTGGGCGCTGCGCCCCGTCTTGCGGATATGGTTCGCTTCAATGCGGATGAGTTTAGCCTGCTGCGTAATAATCATGATCTCAGAGTCGTCTTCCACAGGAAAGACAGCCACAACCTTACCGGTTTTCTCCGTCGTCTTCATATTGATCACGCCCTTTCCGCCCCGCGACTGCAGTCGGTAGGTCGTGATGGCGGTCTGCTTGCCATACCCCTGCTCTGAGATCGACAACATTCGCTCAGTGTCATCAGCCGAGACCGGACACACCGAAACGACATAGTCATCCGGGCGGAGATCGATCCCCCGAACACCGCGCGTTGCCCGTCCCATAGGCCTTACCTTCTTTTCGTCAAACCTTATCGCCAGACCATTGTGCGTAGCGATGAAAATCCGCTTGGTGCCATCAGTCAAAACGACATCGAGCAACTGATCGCCCTCGTCAACATTAATCGCAATGATGCCGTTCGTGCGGATGTTCTGAAAATTGTCGAGAGAAGTTTTCTTGATCACGCCCTTGCGCGTAACCATCACGACATGCCGCCCAGCGGAGAACTCCCGCACGGGAACGACGCCCGCAAGCTTGCGATCCGAAGGAATGCTGATCAGGTTGACGATTGCCTTGCCCCGGGCTGAGGCGGCGGCATCGGGTACCTCGTGGACCTTCAGTTTGTAAACCATGCCGTCATCAGTGAAGATCATCAGGTATGCGTGAGTCGAGGCGATAAACAAATGTTCGACGAAGTCGTCGTTCTTCGCCGCTGCGCCAAATCTTCCCTTGCCGCCACGCCCCTGGCGCTGATAGGTGGTAATAGGCGTACGCTTGATGTAGCCGCTATTGGTGACAGTAAGCGCAACGTCCTCATCAGCAATCAGATCTTCAATGGAGAATTCCGCGCCTTCGTCGATGATCTCGGTTCGCCGGGCATCGCCAAACTCTTTTTTGATATCTTCGAGTTCATTGCTGATCACCAGTCGCAGGGCGCTCTCATTCGCGAGAATATTCTCCAGCTCTGCTATGTGTTTAATGATTCCTTCATACTCGTCAGTGATCTTTTGTCGCTCGAGCGCTGAAAGACGACGCAGTTGCAGATCGAGGATCGCCTGGGCCTGGATTTCGGAAAAGGCGAGACTCTCCATCGTTTTCCGCAACTTGCCGAGATAGGTCTTGAGCGGGGTATCGGAAGGAACTCCCTTCCAGGTCTTCACCTCGCTCAAGGTGTCCATCATTGTATCCATCCGGGCTGTAAGCCATAGCCGCGCTTCGTCAACCGAACGCGAGTTCCGAATGAGCGTAACGATGTAGTCGAGGGCATCAATCGCTTTCGTCAGGCCCTCCAAAATGTGAGCGCGTGCCCTGGCCTTTCTCAACTCATACTCGGTGCGCCGGCGCACAACTTCGCGACGAAACTCGATAAAACACTCGAGCATCTGTTTGAGATTAAGGACCCGTGGCTGCCCATTGACGATTGCAAGATTGATCACGCCAAAGGAGGACTGCATCGGCGTCAGCTTATAGAGCTTGTTGAGAATTACCTGCGGCACTGCATCACGTTTCAGTTCCACGACGATGCGCATGCCGGTGCGATCAGATTCGTCGCGAAGATCGGATATTCCTTCTAACTTCTTTTCATTGCTCAGCTCCGCAATCCGCTCGATCAGGCGCGCCTTGTTGACCTGGAACGGAATCTCCGTGATCACGATGGCGTCACGCTCCTGGGTGCCACGCCCAACGCGGTCGATGCCCGCCCGGGCGCGAAGCTGCAATATTCCACGCCCTTCGAGATATGAACTCTTAATCTCGTGGCGACCGTAGATAAAGCCGCCCGTCGGAAAGTCGGGGCCAGTCACAATCTTGGTAAGCCCTTCAATTGGAAGCTCGGGATCCTTGAGCAGAGCAAGCGTCGCCTCAACAATCTCAGTCAGGTTGTGCGGCGGGATCTTTGTTGCCATTCCCACGGCGATACCGTCTGACCCATTGATCAGCAGATTGGGTATGCGCGCCGGCATGACTTTGGGCTCGCTTAGCGATTCGTCATAGTTGGGCTGAAAATCGACCGTTTCCTTTTCGAGATCCGCCAGTATTTCATTAGCTACCCGCGCCATCCGGATTTCCGTGGAGCGCATTGCCGCTGCGGCATCACCATCGACTGAGCCAAAGTTCCCCTGCCCGTCAATCAACGGATAGCGCATGGAGAAATCCTGCGCGAGCCTTACGATCGTGTCGTAAACCGCGGTGTCGCCATGCGGATGGTATTTACCGATTACATCACCAACGATGCGCGCACTCTTCTTGTAAGCCTTGTTGTAGGTATTCCCGAGTTCGTTCATCGCCCAGAGCACGCGCCGGTGCACAGGCTTTAGCCCGTCGCGCACATCCGGCAGAGCGCGTCCGATGATTACGGACATCGCGTAATCGAGATACGAACGCCGCATCTCGTCTTCGATATTTATATGATTGCGTTCAGAAGTTTCCATCCTATAGACCTTTCCAGTACAATCCGCGCGTTGTGAAATTGGGTTCTGCGACTCGTTAGAATAGCCGAGATCGAGCAAAGAAACGCTGCCGACTTATCCAGAGTTCAAGCCGTTCAATGGGTATCGTTTTGTGGTGAAATCAAGTCTTTTTCCGCTCGCGAAATTGGCAGCTCGGGACTTACAAAAATACGAATTATTGTAGCCCGAAAAGTGGGTCTTGGCAAACTCGGGTAACTCCGAAAAGTCCAATCACATCAATGGCTTCAGCTGCTGAACAGTTCAAACAACGGGGCCACCTGGGAGTGCCAATGGAGCGTGGTTTTCTCTCCACGAAGACCAAGCTACACGCACACTCGGAACGACATGAAGGAAAAGCAACCGTCCAGACGCATTCGGGAGCGACTAGCGCTAAAGCTACCGGTCCGGGTGCACTGTCGCGAGACCGCGGATTTTGAGTGGGACGAGATCACGCGACTCGTAGACGTCACGCCGTTCGGCGCGGGTTTCACTCTAAAGCGACCGATCGAAAAGGGCCGTTTGTTGCACCTGACCATTCCGATGCCGCGTCAGTTGCGAGTGTTCGATCACGTTGAGGACCAGTACCGGGTTTGGGCGCTGGTGCGCTATGCAAGACCTATAAGGTCAAAAAATGACACGGTCCCATCTTTTGAAATTGGCGTGGCCTTTGTTGGCAAGCGGGCACCTAAAAGTTACGAAGAAGATCCTGCGAAACGTTATGAGATCGCAGGGTCAGCTATGGAGACGCTCACGGAAGATTCGGAAGGAATGGTCAAGCCTTTTACCTCGTCCGAGGAGCGCGCGACGCGGCACAGCATTCCTGTCGATATGTTGCTTGAGACGCTGAATGAGAAGGGCGGGGTAGCTCAATCGGAGAGCACCGTAACTGAAAATATCAGCGCAGGGGGTGCTACGATTTTCACCAGCTTCAACCTGACAGCAGGACGCTTCATTCGCTTGACCAGTCAGCAATACCAGCTGAGTCTGCATGCGGTCGTGCGATCTGTGACCACCGGGGCAGATGGAATTCGTAGGATTCATGTAGAATTCGTCGGTCAGGAGTGGCCGCTCTGAACGGTGGGAGCAAAACCGCGATCGGGCGATAGGGAGACGCGGCGACGCGGAGAGACGAAGACGCACAGACACTCCGGCGGATAACAGGAGTTTTCATCGACTGCATTACAGTTCGAGATTTCCGAAAAGCGACCGAATGCCGGAAACTAAAGGTATAATTATTCCAAGCGAAGTGCTTCTGATTGAGATTGATCGTCGTTGCTGCTTCCCGGACTGCAAGGCAAGGGTCTTGATCGGATTGACGAAGCAGGAAGCCAAGAGTTACAGCGGTTTCACATGCGTGCCCTGCAATCGCTGGAACGACGACGCCCTAACGGAGAAAGATGTTTCAGATTGGTGGGATGAGATCAAACAACATCAGTTTTCCATTCACTAACAACTTAGATCCTCGCCAGCTTCAGAAACCCGTTTGAACAACTCAGTGAGATCCTCGCGCCAACCGACTACCACGAGACAGAATGTTGATACCTTTGTCCTGCCACAAAGGATATTTGAACTGGTGCGGCCAGTCGTAGGCCTGGCAGGCCGCGCTCTCTGGAAGCTTAAACTAAATGGGCTCGAGAACATTCCGTTAAATGGCGGCCTGATAATCGCTGCAAATCACCAGTCGTACATGGATCCTTTTCTAATCTCCATTCCGATCAAACGCACGCTGCGTTACCTGGCATGGAGTGCGGCCTTTGAATGGCCGCTGGTGGGCAAATTCATAAGAATACTGGGAGCCTGGCCGTTGCAGATAGAAGGGAGCGATCCCTCGGCTATTCGTCGTTCGCTGCAGTGGCTTCGCGATGGTGGGGCGGTAATGATTTTTCCTGAGGGTGGACGCGGTTTGCCAGATGGCTCGATGGTTAAGTTCAAGTCTGGCGCCCTACGAATGGCTTTAGAAGCTGAGGTCCCAATACTTCCGGTCACCATCTCTGGCGCTGACCGGGTCTGGCCTGCGGATATGCGCTTTCCTCGGGGAGGGGAGATCAGGATCACTTATCATCCGCTCTATCACGTTGAGCAGCAACCAGGCGAAGAGCCTCGGGCTTGCGCACGGCGCGAAAGCGAACGCCTGGCCGCGATCATCCGGGCGGCAATGTAGTGTAGTGTCTCAGAAATTCTTTTCAACGACTGCCCTTATCGATGATCTGTTGAGCGGTCGCGATCCAGACAAATGGTTTCGGTTTGTTGTTTTGCAAAATGTCGCTTAGTGGTGCACTCAATACAGAACCGAGAGCGGTAGCGACCGGATGTTAGCACTCAAGCTGGAACTGCTCGCTTGCTTAGAGGCTTTGGATCACGTTGGTTGACTCTAGCATCCGGACGCTACCGCTCTCGGTTCTGTAATTGATCGTCGTAGGCCACACTCAATTGGCCGGATGCGTGGACCTAACGCAACAAGCAGACGGAACGGTATCCGGAGAATAGGTTATGTTACAATTCTCCCGCAATAATGAGCATTAATCTTCCTGCTAATCGTTGAGGACGCGCATCATCGTCTCGTGAACCAACCCATTACTCGCCAAAACCTTCGGCGTATAAATATTAAGCGGCCCTCCACGAAAATCAGTAACGCGTCCACCTGCCTCTTCGATTAACAATAGTCCCGCGGCAACATCCCACGGATTTAGACCATTTTCCCAGAAGCCATCAAAACGTCCACAAGCGACATAAGCAAGATCGAGTGCTGCCGATCCGTCACGTCTTACTGCCTGTGCCTGCAGAGTGAAGTTTGTAAAGTCGCGGGCGAAGTCAGGCCGTTCGCGCACATTGTAGGGAAAGCCCGTGCACAACATTGCGCGATTGAGATCTTCAACCGTAGAGACACGCAGCCGACGTTCATTCATCGTCGCTCCCCGGCCGCGCTCAGCCGCAAACAACTCATCCCGCGTTGGGTCATAGACAACTGCCATTTCAAGTCGCCCGGCGCGCTCTACCCCGATGGAAACACAAAAACAAGGATAGCCATGCGCATAGTTTGTTGTGCCGTCCAGCGGATCGATAATCCACCGCCACTCGCCCTCTCCCGGAACTGCCCCAATGCCTGCTGATGCGCCAGATTCCTCAGCAAGAATGGTGTGCCGCGGATAATGCGAGTTGATGCGCTCGATTAATAGTTTTTCCGAAGCAAGGTCAGCCTCGGTAACGAGATCGATATCGCCCTTATGCGAGACCTGCAGCGCGGGGCCAAGGCGATCAATGAGAATGCCGCCGGCTTCTCGGGCTATTTGGATTGCGAAGTTGAGCAAAGGTTGGTCCGTGGTCAGTGGTTCGTGGTTGCCTGCTGACGCGATTGTGCGATTTTGGAATGAATTGAGATCGATTTTGCCGTTGCTTTGATCGGTTTCCTGCCGCCATTCATTTTCCCGCCGGCGATTCGCAAGACGTCTGCCACCTGCCGGTTCCAGTAATTCCAGTTGTGAGCTCCGGGAAGCTGTCGGAATTCATGGGGAATCTTTCGCGTGAGCAAAATATCGGCCAGAGCGCGACTGGATTGCAGCAGTGCGTCTTCCGTTCCACAGTCGAGGTACACGTAAGGTAAAGTCGCAAAACGCTCTGCCGCGAGGCCCCGATAGAGTTGATGAAGATCGTTAGCGGCCCGTACCGCACTATCTGGAGGGCCAAAGACCGATCGGAGTGAACGCCAGACAGATTCGTGACCGCGCAGGTCTTGTTCAGTCCAAGAGGCGGCGCTCAGTGCGCCGCTCATCGAAGCAACGAAGACAAACTGTTCCGGATGTTTGACCCCAAACTTGAGCGCGCCGTACCCGCCCATGGAAAGACCAGCGATGGCTCGCGCTTCACGCGTTTCGATCGTCCGAAAGCGATTCCGCACATCGGGAATCAGCTCTTGCAAGATGTACGTTTCGTAATTGTCCGTTGGCGTCGTGGCGCTATCTGTGTACCAGCCATTGTTACCCTCAGGCGTGACTATGATCATTCCGTATTCAGCCGCGTATTCGGCTAGGCTGGTTTTGCTGGTCCAGTCCGAGTAGTGCCCAGTTAGCCCATGCAACAGGTAAAGAACGGGGTACCTGGTGGTCCTTGCCTGAGGACTGTCATAGTTCGATGGCAAGACAACGTTATAGGGCAAAGTTGAATTGATGAGCTTGCTCTGAAACTGAATGGTTTCGACCCGCGTGGCGGGCGCCGCATGCGTTTGCCCGTACGAGGCGAGCAAACCCAGTAGCACCAGGAGGGCGAACCGGACCAAAGAACGCTGATCGTTTGGCGAGGTCGACCGACTTGGTGTCGCAACTTTAAGAGTTAATCGCAAAGCCTTCCCTCCCATGATTTGATATCCGGGATCAATTGCTCTCATTAGCTTTAAGCATCGGGATCACGATTCCCTTCGCGCGCGCAGTCTCTTCCGCCGTTTTATAGCCCGCGTCAACGTGGCGTGCGACCCCGATGCCGGGGTCGTTTGTGAGCACCCGGTTGAGACGCTTCGCAGCTTCCGCCGTGCCATCGGCGACAGATACCTGACCGGCGTGGAGCGAATAACCAATGCCGACGCCGCCGCCGTGATGAAACGAGACCCAGCTTGCACCACTCGCCGTATTCAACAGTGCATTCAAGATGGGCCAATCCGCCACCGCGTCGGAGCCGTCTTTCATTCCTTCAGTCTCGCGAAAAGGTGAGGCAACAGAACCGGTATCGAGATGATCGCGGCCAATCGCAACCGGCGCCTGCAAGTCGCCACGCTTAACCAATTCATTGATTGCCTCGCCCAGTTCCGCTCGCTCTCCGTAGCCAAGCCAGCAGATGCGTGCCGGCAGCCCTTGAAACTGAATGCGATCGCGCGCCAGCCGTAGCCAGCGATTCAAACTCTTATCTTCAGGAAATAGCTCTAGTGCGAGGTCGTCAGTTTTGCGAATATCTTCGGGCTCGCCCGATAGTGCCACCCAGCGAAACGGACCCTTTCCCTCACAAAAAAGCGGGCGAATGTATTCAGGCACAAAGCCTGGAATTTCAAACGCATCCTTGCAGCCAGCATCCAGCGCTTGCTTGCGTATATTGTTACCGTAGTCGAACGCCACTGCTCCGGCGCGCTTCAGCGCCAGCATTGCCTCTACATGCCGCACCATCGACTGGGTCGAGCGCTCGACGTAAGCGTTGGGGTCCGAGGAACGAAGGGCCGCTGCTTCTACCAGGGTCAGGCCCGTTGGCACGTAACCGTTCAGGGAATCGTGCGCGCTGGTCTGATCGGTGACTGCATCGACCACGATACCTCGGCGCACGATCTCGGGAAGGACTTCAGCGCAGTTGCCGACGAGTCCAACCGAAACCGCACGCTTCTGCTCACGAGCGTCTTCACAGATCTCAAGAGCTTGGTCCAAACCGAGCGCAATGCGGTCGCAATAGCCGGTGCGTACGCGGCGCTCGATCCGTGCCGGATCAACATCAATACCGAGAAACACCCCTCCGTTCAGCGTTGCAGCAAGGGGTTGCGCTCCTCCCATGCCGCCCATGCCACCCGACACCACGAGCCGGCCATTAAGGTCACCGCCGAAATGGCGATCGGCCATTGCCGCAAAGGTCTCAAATGTTCCCTGGACGATCCCCTGCGTGCCAATGTAGATCCAACTCCCCGCAGTCATTTGGCCGTACATCATCAGGCCTTTGCGTTCGAGTTCGTGGAAATGTTCCCAATTGGCCCAGGCGCCGACTAGATTCGAGTTGGCAATCAGAACACGCGGGGCATATTCGTGTGTGCGAAACACTCCGACGGGTTTACCAGACTGGACCAATAGGGTTTCATCGTTCTCAAGTTCCAGGAGTTGCCGAACGATTGCATCAAACGCCGCCCAATTGCGCGCCGCCTTTCCGGCGCCACCGTAGACAATCAGCTCATCCGGTCGCTCGGCAACTTCCCCGTCCAGATTGTTCATCAGGCAACGGAGCGCCGCTTCCTGATGCCAGCTCTTGCAACTCAGTTTTGGACCTCGCGACGCGCGGACAGTTACTGACATAGTCACCTGCGAAGTTCAGACAATTTTTCCCGGATCTCAACGGCGATTAAGGACCTTTAGTTCGCTGCTACTGAAATCAATTCAAACTGCGCTATTCAGGCTTACTCTTCCAGAACCGGCCGAGCCACCCGCCACCTTCTTTCCCGGTCAATTGCTCCAATTCGCCGGAGTCTAGCCAGACACCGCCACATTTTTCGCAAACGTCGATTTCTACTTCCTCAAACTTATTCTGTTTCAGGTCACCATCGCATCTCGGGCAACGCATCGACGACGCACCGGCGGCTTTCGCTTGTTCGCTAACAGCTATTTTCTCTCGCAGCTTTTCAATCGCCTCTTTGTTCTTGCGGTGAAAATATTCCTCTTCCAGTCCCTTTCTACGTTCGTCAAAACTATCTGTCATGTAGTCGTCCTCCCAACCTTAACTCAAACTAGTGCTGCGTTCTCAGAGATTCCGTTACAACGGCCCGGACTTTCTTTTCGGGCAAATTTTCACTGAAGCACAACTCAGGTTAACGGATTTAGCGACCCTGCACTAGTGAGGCTGCTTGTTGCTTTAGATCCTCGCACTCGCGATTGAGTTTTTTCAACGTCACTCAATTACAGAACCGGGAGCGGGACCGGCCCGAAGCGGCGCCACTAACCTAAGCCTCGGCCAGCGAAACCAACCGAATCAAAATGAGAACGAGTGTCGAAAGCATTTAAATGCGCCGACGTTGTTTTGCTGCGCGCGCCATCTCCCGCACTTGACGGCCAGCGCCGCGGAGCCGGTCGCTACCGCTCCCGGTTCCGTAATTGAGCGGTCCCGCAGAAACCAAGTTCACAAAAGCGAAAATTCATCTGCCCGAATTGCCTTCGCGACCTTCTGAATGTCAGAAGACATTGAGCGATCACCAGTAAGTGGTGCCACAAAAGAGCGAACGATTTCATAGGCCTGTTTGACCCCGCGACCCGGGGTCAGAGGCTTGCGGTATTCGAGGGCTTCCGCCGCGCTAATCAATTCAATCGCGGTTACCATTTCTGCATTGTCAACAATCGAACGGAGTTTGGTCGCTGCAGTCATGCCCATCGAAACATGATCTTCTTTGCCACCGTCGGTGGGGACATTGTCGGTGCTGGCCGGATGCGAGAGAACCTTCGCCTCACTCAGCAGGGCCACTGCCGCGACCTGAAGCATCATGAACCCGGACGAGGTACCCGGAGTTGCCGTCAAAAAAGGAGGCAAATCGTCATTCAGATCAGGGTTCACCAGTCGATCGACACGTCGCTCGCTGATACTCATAAGGTCTGTCAACGCCATCGCGGCATAATCAAAAGCCAGCGCGAGCGGCGCCCCGTGAAAATTGCCGCCGGATAATACCTCTCCAGTGTCTGGAAAAACCAACGGGTTGTCAGTGGCGCTGCCCGTTTCGGTTTCAACAATCTCACGCGCATGATTAAGTGCGCCGCGAACCGCGCCGTGCACCTGGGGCATGCAACGCAAACTGTAGGCATCCTGGACACGCGGATCGTTTTCCAAATGCGAACTTCGAATCTCGCTGTCACGCAACAACTCCCGCAGGTGGCTGGCGACATTAACCTGGCCCGGGTGGGGACGTGCTCGATGGATCCTTTCATCAAAAGCGACGGGTGTTCCACGTAAAGCCTCGAGCGTCATGGCGCCGGCAACATCGGCAACACGCACAAGCGTTTCAGCGCGTTGCAAAGCCAGACCTCCGACCGCTGCCATCGCTTGCGTTCCGTTCAAAAGCGCCAGGCCTTCTTTCACCTCCAGCCGCAGAGGTTCGATCCGGGCGCGGCGAAGGGCGTCCGCACCGGAGACCCGCTCCCCTTTATAGAACGCTTCGCCTTCGCCGATTACGGTAAGCGCCAGGTGCGCAAGTGGGGCCAGGTCACCACTCGCTCCCACTGAACCCTTCTCCGGTATAACGGGTACGACTCCGTACTCGATCATAGCGATCAGCGTGTCAATCAAACTTGCACGCGCGCCGCTATAACCGCTCGCCAGCGCGTTGGCACGCATCAGCAACATTGCTCGCGCTTCTGCCTCAGAAAGCGGTGCTCCCAGGCCGCAGGCGTGGCTGCGAACGAGGTTCAGTTGCAATTCGCGTAACTGCGAGGGTTGTATGGAAACGTCAGAGAGTCTTCCGAAACCCGTGTTCACACCGTAAACCGTGCGTCCTTCAGTCACAATCTGCTCTACGACACGCCGGGACTCTTCAACCCGCGCTCGCGCTCTTGGTGCCAGAGTGACTTGCTCTCGACCATTGGCGACATCTGCGACCTGTTGGAGACTGAGTCGTTGGCCGTCAAGTTCAAGCATAGGGATGGGGGACAGAAACCAGGGGTTAGGAGTCAGCACACAGAAGATTCCAACCACCTAACCCCGTCTCTAGGAATCTGTCGAAAGATGCAAACGGCTCACTCTCATTCACGCCGTGGCTTCAGCCCGGTGATGTGGGCCTGATAAATAACAGTGAAACGGTTTACCGGTTTCCCTCGAAGCGTCATTGACCGGCCCACCGCAAACCGTTGAAACGGTTCCTCGACTCGGTTCGTCGTTTGTATCACCGAGCTAAAGCCACGGTGTGAATGGGGTCAAGATCTCTTTACCCACAGACTCCCTAGCGTCGGGTCAGGGTCTCTTCCGGTACTTCCTTATCAGGGGTCTCGCTGATATCTAGCTTTCCTGAATCTCTTTCCGGAGTCTCTGTGATATCGATCTTTTTAAACTCGCCGGTCATGGTACCGCTGCGAACACGCTGGCGAGCGCGCTTGGCCCGAACCGTTGTGCGTCCAGTGGCCGTCGCCGCACGTGTCCATTTCTTCATGGTGCGCAGTGGTTGCAGCGAGAATTCATGCTGGGGAAGAACCTCACCGGTGGCTTCGCGCAAACGCACCGTCCCAATCGCGAAGATGGTTATTGCGGCGTTGAAGATGACGCCCACAACAAAAATTACCCAACCGGGAACCAGACCGACTGTTGCTCGATCAATAAAAGCGTCGAAGTCGCGTGCGGGCAACGGATGGAGATAGACCTTGAGATTCCAGCTCAGCGCGAGCAGCGCGAAGATCCAAAGATAATTGCGCCGAAGCCTTCTGCCGACAGCTTCCCACTCACTGATAGTGAAGTGAGGGGTGATCAGATCCGAGGCGAGGTGTTTCGCCCACGCCTCGTCCGGCGGTATGCTCTCTGGCGCCAGCAATTGCGCAATGTATCCCGTTTCAAGCACACGCACGCGGCTCGACCAGATTTCGTAGTAACGATAGCGGCGTGCTTCCATAATCAGGAATATAGCCACCAGAATCGAGTTAATAGGAATTACGAAATGCGGATTGCTTGGCGAACTGAAAACAAACGAGAGAGTGGCGCCGGCCGTCAGCACGGCCCAGTTTGTTGTGGTGTCCAGACGGTTGCGCCAGGTATTGGATCGCTGCACTTCACCGCGATAGAAGTGGATCATCGCAGTGTTGAATTCCGCCGGCGCAACTCGGCGCATTAGAGTTGCGGGAGTCTGTTGTGCGTTATCGGCGGCTGAAGGTTCAGCAGGGGAGGCAGGCCGCAATCGGCCCGCTGCGCGTTCTGCTGGCAAGGGTCCGCTTCCTCTTTGATGTGCTTCAAGCGTCATGGACTGGACTCAAAACGGAGCCGCGACATGCGGAGCGGGGCTTCAGACTCCGTGTCGTCATAATAGCATGCGCTCGTCCTGAGTTCGATTAGATGACGCAGATCACCTTCCGCTGGGGCAAAACTGATGAAGCGCAAGGGACGGTAGAGACCGGCCCGCGATCGAAACGAACGCGGCGGCACTTACAGAACCGGAGCCGTGGAGACAGTGTCAAAACTCAAAAAGGTCTTCGGTAATCTGCACGTGAGGAAGGAGGCTTGCCCCCGCTCGAGCCGCATAGACGCTCAACCTTAAATTTCAAAGCTCAAAGCTCACGTGCTTTGCAGGTTGGGAAGGGGGCAAGGCTCTGCACGCCCCCGCTCAGGGCCGGGTGCCACACAACATTAGTCCAACTAACTCAACTGATTCCTTCCTCATAAGTTGAGTGGCTTTGCATCTTGAGCGGGCGCGCGCAAAGCCTTGCCCCCTTCCCAACCTGCAAATTTCCCTTCCTGCAAATTAGCGGCGCCTGAACCGTCCTTTTGAGGATCGCTGGAGGGTTGACACTGTCTTCCGCTTCAGGTTCTGATGTAATTGAATGGGGTTAGCATTTACTGAGGCGAAAGAGTGAAAGTTACTTACGATTTGTCTTTTTCAGTATCGTGTTTAAGAGTTAGAATAGACTTGAAACAGGAAAGCGGAGAATTGGAATAGTAATAAGGATTGTGCGCGGATCGGTCTCGACGCTGCAAATCAGGAGTTTCGGAATGACTGAAAAGATGAAATGCAAACATTGTGGGGAGAAACGTCCAGGTCTGGGATTTGCTCCCTTTCCCAACGAACTGGGGCAAAGAATCGCGAATGAAATATGCCAGCCATGCTGGAGCGTCTGGCTACAGAAGCAGACTCAGATCATTAATCATTACGGTCTGGATCTTACCAGCCCGGACGCGCAAAACTTCCTCTTCGATAACATCAAGGGATTTCTCTTCAGCGAAGTTCAACAAGTCGCTGATATCGATACCACCAAAGAAGGTAGTGTGAAATGGTAAGTGCGTTGATTCGTTTCTTCGCCGGTTCTTATCTTCTTCTTCGGCCCAGGTCTTGCTTGATATTTTCCTGAATTGACTGTTCCCTTTTTGAGACCGCTGACCCTTTTACTTAGGCCATCCCCTTTTAATTCTGACGCTGAGACTATTTGGTCTACTGGCGTGTTTTGAGTCGAATGTAGGTTATTCGAACTCTTTCTTTACCATTACGAATCAACAGGAGGTCTCCGAGACAATGAAATACAGACTTGCAGGAACGATGATCCTTGCCAGCCTCGCAATGGCTTTTGTGGGTTGCGGGGACACCGCGAATAACAACGTAAACACAAATGCCAATCTAGTGGCAAATGCAAACACAGCAGTGGTAACTGCCAATGCCAATACCAACGCAAACACGCGAAGGGCTTTAACTCGTGAGGAGTATGAGCGAGAGAAAGCCCGATACCAACGAGAGGCAAAGGACGAAGGACGCACTGTGGGCAGCGGCCTCAACGACGGTTGGCTTTGGGTTAAGACCCGCTATGAATTGGCCGCCGCTGACGATCTGAGAGACTCGACAATTAACGTCGATGTTGACAACGACGTGGTGACTTTAACAGGCACCGTTGCGACCCCCGCACAAAAGGCGAGGGCCGTGGCAGTAGCTAAAGTGGTCGAAGGCGTGAAGAGCGTCAAAGACATGCTCAAAGTTGCGGCCGCTGCAAATGCAAACGCCAACCACGCAAATCACAACAAGTAGTCAATTCCTTTTGGCTAATCTACACGTGATGGAGTCAAGGGCGCCGGCTCAAAAGGCCGGCGCCCTTTTTTTAGCGACTTGAGCGCCTCAATTGAAACCCGATTCAATCAGCCTGCGTAAACAGCGATCGAAACAAAAGTACAACCGTCATCAGTTGTTTACTGTTCAGCGGTTTCTACGCTAAGCTCTCGCCACTCTTTAAGACCCGAGAATGGTTGGTCAGTCTCCACTGGCGCACAGCAGCTTTGCAGAACAATAGATGCGGACAGGAACGTCTATGCCAATAGCCCACCTGCGAACTGCGATCTCGGCGGCGGTCATTGCCTTGCTCTCACTGGTAATTCTTGCACCCAGATTTTCCCACGCACAACGTAATGCGATAGATACATACGCGATAACAAACGCGCGAATCATTACCGTCTCTGGACCAATAATCGAGCGTGGCACAGTTGTCATTCGGGACGGGCTGATTGCGGCGGTTGGCGCTGATGCCACCGCTCCGGCTGATGCACGTGTGATCGACGGGACCGGCTTAAGTGTTTATCCCGGCCTCATTGACTCGAGTACGGCGCTCGGAATTCCGCAACCATCGCCTTCACCTTCACCTTCACCTTCGCCGGGCGCAGCGGGCGCGGTTTTGGCTCAGTTGCGGCAATCTGTATCGGTAGCAGCGCTAAATTCACCGCAGCCACCAGGCCTGCAGCCCGAGGTTCTTGCCGAGGACTTCCTCAGGCCCGGCGGAGATCAGATTGAGGCAGCACGGAATGTAGGAATCACTACCGCGTTAACCACCCCACGTCAGGGAATTTGGATGGGCCAATCTGCGCTAATCAATCTCGCCGGCAACACTTCGCAGCAGATGATTCTGCGTTCACCGGTGGCGATGCATGTCGGTTTCACACCACTACGCTCAGGAACATATCCAAACTCGCTGATGGGCGTGTTTGCCGCGCTGCGGCAAATGTTGCTCGATGCGCAGCGCTATCGCGAAGCTCAACAAGCCTACGAACGATCTCCGCGCGGCACGCGGCGACCAGATCAGAACAGGTCTCTGGCAGCATTGCTGCCGGTGCTTGACGGCGCTATGCCAGTTGTAATGTACGCTGATCGCGAGCGCGAAATTAGCCGGGCCCTCGACCTGGCACAGGAATTCAAACTGCGAGCAATCATCGCCGGAGGCATGGAGTCTGAGAAGGTCGCGGAGCGGCTGCGGGAAAGCAAGGTTCCTGTTTTGCTATCGCTAAACTTCCCCAGACGCACTACCGCGGCCTTGCCGGAGGCGGACCCGGAACCAGTGAGAGTCTTGCGCGAACGTGTCGAAGCACCCAAGACAGCGGCGAAGCTCGTTAAAGCCCGCGTTCGTTTTGCTTTCCAATCCGGCGCGCTGACAAACATGAATGACTTTTCCGCAAACCTGGTGCGAGCAATTGAGAACGGACTCGCGCGCGACGACGCCTTACGCGCACTGACGATTTGGCCGGCTGAGATCTTTGGCGTTGCCGATCGGCTCGGCACAATCGAAGTCGGCAAGATTGCCAATTTGACAGTCACACGCGGCGATCTTTTTGATCACAATCTGAGAATTGCTCATGTGTTTATCGACGGTAGCTCTGTCGACTTGCAACCTGTAACAGCTTCAAGCTCGGCCGCCGGCGCCTCGGGCACATGGACGCTAAACGTCAATTTAGGCTCCGGCGATATTGCCCTGACCCTCATTTTGCAGCAGGAAGGCGAGCGATTGCGGGGATCGATCGAAGGCGCACTGGGCAGCCGTGAGATAGCAAATGCTTCTGCAGGCGCAGGAGGAGATCTGCGATTTACTGTTCCAGTAACGTTTGAGGGCCAAACGGCGGAGGCGACGTTCGCGGGCAAGATAAATGGCAACGAGATGCAAGGAACGGTGAATGTAATCGGTCGTGCTCCAGGCTCATTTACTGGAACGCGTCCCGCGTCCACGCCGCAGCCATCCGCCTCACCTACGCCGTCAGCCAAACTAAGAACTCGTCAATGATGAAAGGGCTGCAATAATGAAAAGGTTATTCGTCCACCTCCTTGCGTACTCCCTCTTTGCCGGTTCTGTAATGCCGGCAGCCGTGGGGCAGGACAGTAGCGCTCAGTCAGATACACTCATCCGCAACGCAACCATTCTTACCGTCACGCGCGGAACGTTGCCGAATTCCGACCTGCTCATACGGAAGGGAAAGATTGCAGCCGTAGGGAACAACCTAAAGGGTGGGCCAAATACACGAGTAATCGATGGCACGAACAAATACGTGATGCCCGGTATTATTGATTGCCATTCCCATTCAATGCTCGACGCAATCAATGAAGGCACTTTGTCTGTTACTTCAATGGCCCGGACGCGTGACGCACTCAATCCGATTGATGTTGACCTCTATCGTGCGTTGGCTGGCGGCGTAACTACGCTGAATCTCCTGCACGGCTCCGCGAATGCAATCGGGGGGCTGAACACAATCGTAAAGATCAAGTACGGCCGTCCGGTGGAAGAATTCATCCTTCCGGGGGCGACGCCGGGAATCAAGTTTGCGCTCGGCGAAAATCCCAAACGCTCAAATTCCCAGGCGCAGATCGGACAACAGCGGCGCTATCCGGCGACGCGCATGGGCGTAGAAGAAGTGATTCGCGAAGCTTTCACGCGCGCGCGGGATTACAGGAAACTCTGGGATGAATATCGTGCAGCCGTCGCGCGACGCGAGAAGAATTTAGTTCCACCGCGGCGCGACCTCCAACTTGATCCGCTGGTGGAAGTGATGGAAGGCAAACGTCACGTTCACGCACACTGCTACCGAGCTGATGAGATCCTGATGCTGATCAACGTAGCAAATGAGTTCGGCTTCAAGATTAAGACTTTCCAACACACACTGGAAGGCTACAAGGTGGCGAAAGAGATCGCGCAACACGGTGCAGGCGCTTCGATTTTCGCCGACAACTGGGCCTACAAGATCGAAGCATACGACTCGATACCCTACAACGCCGCAATCATGACGCGCGCCGGTGTCAATGTTTCGATGAATTCCGACTCAGATGAACGCGCACGTCGGTTGAATATCGAGGCTGCCAAGGCCATGCGCTATGGTGACCTGAGCGAGGAGGAAGCCCTCAAACTAATCACCTGGAATCCGGCCTGGCAACTTGGTATTCACGGGCGCGTCGGATCAATTGAAGTTGGTAAGGACGCAGACCTGGCAATCTGGAATGGTCATCCACTAAGTGTCTATTCTCGCGTGGATACAACTTTTGTCGATGGCGAAATTTTTTTCGACCGCCAGCAGGACCTGGCACGCCGCTCCGACCTGTTGAAGCAACGTGCGGAATTGGAGCAGGCTGAGCCGAATCGTCCGCCGGCAGGTGGAGCATCGCCTCAAGCACCGCGCCGCCGCCGGCCCACCAATGCTCATGATGATATGTTGAAAGGCGAGATCGACCAGCCATGATTGGAGCCGAAAACATGGAGACGGGGCGATTCGGAGATGCGGCGATGGGGAGAAACGGAGGGACGGCGATGGGGCGATACGCGGAGACGGCGATGGGGCGATGCTGGCGACAAGCTACAGGTTTTGCGCACTGTGGGGCGGCAAAGCCGCTTATGGTTTGCACCGCGCTCATTGCAATCTTAGGGACATCGTTTGCTCAGCAGATCGGGAACCCAAGCATCCAGCACGGGGTTACCTTTCCACGTGGCGTCTACGCCATTCGCAACGCGCATATTGTTACGGTTAGTGGGCCGGAAATTAACAACGGAACAATCGTCATCCGCGATGGCAAGATCGAAGCTGTGGGAACAAACGTTTCTGTTCCATCGGGCGCTCAAACCATCGAAGCTCGCGGCCTCTGGGTTTATCCGGGAATGATGGATGCGGGAACGTCTATGGGGCTGGTGGAAGTGGGCCAGGGCGCTTCGGGAACAGTTGATACGGCCGAAGTGGGCGATCTGAATCCAAATGCCAAAGCCATTATTGCTGTCAATCCGCACAGCGCCCATATTGCGGTCACCCGCGTTGACGGGGTCACCAGCGTGGTTTCCATTCCCGTGGGCGGATTGATCTCCGGCCAGGCGGCGATCATCAATCTGGTAGGCACAAGTCCCATGGAAATGGCAGTGGAGCCGTATTCAGCTCTCGTCATTAATTATCCCCGCGCCAGCGGCGGCGGCGGTGGGGGCTTCTTTGCGCAACCACAGCAAACGAATCTAAGCGAAGCGCTCGTCACTGCAAATCGGCAGGTCGAGCAGATTCGCAAGCTGCTTCGGGAAGCCGAAGCTTACGGGCGCGCACAGGAAGCCTATGCAAAAGACAAAACGCTCCCACGAGCCGATCAAAATATCGTCCTCGAATCTCTAGTGCCTTATGTTCGCCGTGAGCGCCCGGTGATCTTTCGCGCAGATCGGGAACACGAAATTCGCGGGGCCATCAGATTTGCGGAAGAGATGAAACTGAATCCGGTCATCCTCGGCGGAGACGACGCGTGGAAGATCGCTAGTTATCTCAAAGATAAAAACGTTTCCGTGATCCTGACTGGTATTCTCGACCTCCCCGGCCGCGAAGATGATTTCTATGACACTCTCTATGAGAACGCGGCGAAGCTGCAGCAAGCAGGAGTGCGCTTCTGCATTTCCAGCGGAGATAGTGCTGCGAACGTCCGCAATCTTCCGTTCTATGCAGGCATGGCGGCAGCCTTTGGACTTCCAAGGGCTGAGGCATTGAAAGCAGTTACGCTTTATCCAGCGCAAATTATGAACGTCGCGGATCGCCTGGGCTCGATTGAGGTAGGCAAGATGGCGAATTTAGTCGTCACGGACGGCGACCTGCTCGAGACACGTACGCATGTGCGTCATCTCTTTATAGACGGCCGCCATGTACCTTTGACCAGCCGGCACACCGACCTCAGCGACGCTTTTAAGAATTGCAAGTGAGCGAAACAAAGGTCAAGTTGGGAAGAAAATTTTCAGGTTGGGAAGGGGGCAAGGCTTTGCGCGCCCCCGCCGGAGGATGCAATGATCGGATCTTGAGCGAGAATTTTGAATCCTCGCTTTCGCTTGCTGGACAGTTCGTGCTCCCCAGGCTTTATCGCACAACCAACCCAGAATTCCCAGAGGAGGATTTCCCTTGTTTAAGATCGGCGTCGTTATCACTGTCCGCTCTATGGCCATATTACTCGGAGTAATTCTGTTTTTATCCACCGCCTCGGCCCAGACAAAACTGCTTCGCTTTCCTGATATCAGTAACGACCGAGTTGTCTTTACGTATGCCGGTGACCTTTGGACCGCGACGGCCGGCGGCGGGTCGGCTATTCGTCTGACGGCTCATCCGGGAGTCGAAGTATTTGCAAAGTTTTCTCCCGATGGTAAGTGGATCGCATTTACCGGGCAGTATGATGGCGATGAGCAGGTCTATGTCATTCCTGCGGGCGGAGGTGTACCTCGGCAACTTACTTTTTATCCGGCCCGTGGTCCGTTGGCGCCTCGCTGGGGCTATGACAATCAAGTCTATGGTTGGACCAGAGATGGACAACGAATCGTCTTCCGGTCGCTGCGCGACTCCTGGACACTACCGATCGCTCGTCTCTATTCAGTCTCCATTGAGGGCGGACCGGCCGAAACGCTGCCGATGCCCACCGCCGGGTCCGGTGATTTTTCTCCTGACGGCGCCCAGATTGTTTACTCACCACAATCGCGAGATTTCCGCTCTGAGAAACGATACGGCGGTGGTCAGGCAAATAGTCTGCAGATCTTCGATCTGAAGAGTTACGCAACAAAACAGATCACCGAAGGGCCGCGACCCAGCCGCGATCCGATGTGGATCGGAGACACAATTTATTTCAACTCAGACCGCGACGGGCACTTCAATCTGTATGCCTACAATGTGCTGAGCGGTAAAACAACTCAGGTAACCGACGGCAAGTTGTGGGACGTTCGTTGGCCCAGTTCCGACAATAGCGGCAGGATTGTTTATGAACTCAATGGCGAGCTGCGGGTGCTCGACACAAAAAATCGAAAGAGCGATGGCATTTCAATCACAGTAGCAGACGATGGTCTCGCGCGCAGACCAAGCCGGGTGTCAGCCGCTGGTCAGATCGAATCGGTTGGTCTGAGTCCAAAAGGCGAGCGGGCCGTAGTCGCTGCTCGGGGCGATATCTTTAGCGTGCCCATAGAAAAGGGGCCGACCCGCAACCTCACCCACTCATCGGGCGCGCATGATAAGTGGCCCAGCTGGTCGCCCGATGGCTCGCGCATCGCATTTATTTCGGATTTGAGCGGGGAAGAAGAACTGTATCTGGCGCCACAGGACGGATTGAAGCCGCCTGAGCAAATCACACGCGGCGGTAACGCTATGCGTTACCAGCCGGAATGGTCAGCCGACGGCCAACGGATTGCTTTCGGTGACAAAGACGGCAAGCTCCATGTTGTCTCTCTCTCCGATCGCAAACTCGTAGAGATTGCCGATTCGCCGCGCGGCCAGATTCGCGACTACGTCTGGTCGCCCAGCGGAAACTATCTGGCTTTCAGCATGGCAGTCTCGGGCAGCGGCTTTGCAGCCGTTTACATCTGGAACGCCTTGGATGGTAAAGTTAATCGAGTTACCGATGACATGTTTAATGCCTACAACCCGGCCTGGGATCCGCAGGGGAATTATCTCTACTTCTTGAGCGATCGAGAGTTTGCTCCACAGATCTCTCAGATTGAGTTCAACTATGCCACTAATCGCGATGCCTACATCTACGCCATGAGTCTGCGTAAAGATGTAAAGCATCCCTTTCCCCCTGAGAGCGATGAGGTCGGTGTAACCAAACCAGACGAAGCAAAGCCACAGGGCACACCGCCAGCTCTGGAACCGAAAGACCCCGCAAAAGATCTCAACAAGGAACTGAACAAAGAACCGGCTCAAGAAGGTGTAAAGGACAAACCATCTCCCTCACCTTCTCCGGAAATGAAACCCGATGCAACAAAACCTCCGGCGAATTTAGTCATCGAGTTCGACGGGATCGCGGCGCGCGTCGGGCGCGTGCCGTTAGGTGCTGATAACTACGGAGGTCTGTCAGCTAAGACGGGACATCTGTTATACGGCGTGGGACCTGCCTTTTATTACGGCAGGCAGGGCGACCGGCAGGCGTCGCTGCGCATTTACTCTTTGAAGGATCGCAAAGAGACCACGCTTGCGGAAGATGTTCGCGGCTACTCGCTGTCTGACGATGGTTCAAAGGTCCTGGTGGCGCAGGGTCCGATATACAACTTGTACGATGCTACCCCGCAGGGCGACAAAACGCGTAAACCCGTCTCGACGGCAGGACTATTTGTTGATCGCGTCCCTGCCGAAGAGTGGAACCAGATTTTCAACGAAGTCTGGCGACGTTATCGCGACTGGTTTTATGTTTCCAATATGCACGGTTATGACTGGGTGGCGCTGCGGGAGCAGTACAAGCCGCTCTTGCAATATGTGGCCCACCGTTCGGATCTCAATTATGTAATTGGCGAGATGATTTCCGAGTTGACCGTTCAACACGCATATGTTGAAGGTGGAGATTTCCAGATTCCGCCGCGGCCGCGCGTGGGTTTACCGGGCGCGCGCTTTGATTTAGACAAGACCGCGGGCCGCTACCGCATCGCGAAGATCTTCGAGGGCCAAAACGAGGAAGACATTTACCGCTCTCCGCTGACGGAGATCGGAGTGAATGTCAGCGTTGGCGACTACCTGCTCGCCGTCGACGGGGAAGAGTTGAAGGCGGGCGACGATCCCTACCGGCTTTTGCGTAACAAGGCGGACAATCCGGTGCAACTCACCGTCAACAAGAAGCCTATCCTGGAAGGCGCGCGCACAGTGTCATACCGTCCAATCACTGATGAAGGAAGTCTGATCTATCTCGATTGGATTAATGGGAACCGGCGCAAAGTTTCGGAAGCAACCGGCGGGCGCGTCGGTTACATTCACATTCCTGACATGGGCGCAAACGGAATTCGCGAGTTTATCAAGTGGTATTACCCGCAGATTCGCAAAGAAGCACTGATCGTTGACGTGCGAGCGAATGGTGGTGGGAATGTTTCGCGCATGTTGATTGAGCGCTTGCGGCGGAAACTTCTTGCTCTTAACTATTCGCGCACGGTAGACGAGGCTAACACCTATCCTGATGCGGTGTTTACCGGTCCCATGGTCGCGCTGCTTGATGGCAACTCAGCCTCGGACGGGGATATTTTCCCGGCGATGTTCCGCGAAGCCGGACTAGGACCTTTGATTGGTAAACGTTCGTGGGGCGGCGTGGTCGGCATCTCTAACCGCGGCCAATTGATCGACGGTGGTGGGATCTCCGTTCCCGAATCCGGATTCGCCAATACGAAAGGCCAATGGGTAATCGAGGGCTACGGCGTTGATCCGGATATTGAAGTAGATAACGATCCAAAGTCAGTACTGGAAGGAAAGGACCCGCAGCTCGAGCGTGGCATTGCGGAAACCCTGGCGCGTCTGAAACAGCCAACGCGTTTACCAGCAAAGCCTGCAGGACCGGTGAAGACGATCAAATAAATTTTACGATCAACGCCGCCGCAACGGAGTGTGTCCAGCCACTCAATTACAAAACGGGGAGCGGTAGAACCTGTGTAGGACTCAGTGATCCTTCAAAGGATCGCATAAGCCCCGCTAATTCAGGTCAGCACAGCTAATTTGCAGGTCACCACAGCTAATTTACAGGTAAGGAAGGGTGGCTTGCCCCCGCTCGATTAGTGATGTGCCGGTTTAGATATACCCGACCACTCGCGCTCTTGGCACTCGAGCGGGGATCGGGATAGAAACTGGGCGCACAGCGCGATAGGAGGAGAGTGACCAGCTCCACTCTTTCGAGATGTGGAGTGGGTGCCTAATTCCTCCGTGGCCTATGGTTCCCAGAGCCCCCCTATGATCCCGGACGGTCGGATTTCCCGAATCCGGTTCGAGGTCGCAGCCCAGCCCATTGGGCTTTCGCTCCTTACAGCGCGAGCCTTCCTCTGTATCGCTGCCAGCTTAAGCCGTGGTCAGCATGCACTCTTAGCGCCAGAGTTTGCTCTCGCTATAGCTATCACCGGCTGCTGGGACTTCGCGCCAGCACAGCGTCTGGCTGCCCGCTCGCATGATAGCGGCTGCGTACCCAGAGGCCCTTTGCTCCAGGAGTGTTACCTCCCTTCCTCGCTACTACGGCCTCATGTGCCAGTCCATTTGCCTCTCCTGGCCTTCGCTTACACACTCGGCCAGTAGTCTTTGCCGCTTGAACCACCCACGGCTGGTCAATGGACCTTCCCGACGTTATACTCGCGAATCTTTCACTGGATGCTTCGTCCCCTACCCCGGGGGCTCCAAAGGTGCTCTCTTCCGTTTCTTCCCTTTGGACTTCGGCCTTGCCCTGAGCTTACAACAGGTCGGCGCCTTGCAATGTTCCGCGCAGCGACTTCAGCGCGGGGAAG
>JBPCIQ010000282.1:0-5687 GCA_051006135.1 Pyrinomonadaceae bacterium
GCGTATGCTGTCTTGCCATCACTCGTTCTCCGCCTCGTCCGGTCAAACTTTTCTTTGGCTGTTTTGGCACTGGCCGGCATCGTGTTAAACGCGGTAATGGTCGGTTATTATTCTGCGACCGAGCCGGAATCGAAGGGCGAAACTGACGGCTCCGTAGCGGCTCTGCCGCCCCCAACTCAGGACGTCATGGTGAGGTTGGTCCCAGAGGATCAGGATAGGAATCAGAAGCGACCAGGATCACCAGAGCAAGGCACCCGGCAACGGAGTGCCGCTGGCGTGGGAAACATTGCCAGGATGGCGAAGGGTCAGCCCCGCTGGGCTGAAACTGTAGCTGGCAGGGAATCTGAGAATGCGCCTAAGAAGAAAGAATCGAGAGTCATCGTGATGCTTAAAAAGACTGGGCGCATACTGACGAGGCCGTTTAAGTTTTTAACCCGAGCTTGAAGTAAAACCACACACACTCACTCTCCAAAGTGGAAGATAAAACGTTAACCACTGACGGACGATCTCTGTTCACCCTCTAATGATGGTCGGGCAATTCGGAGTTCCTACTGCTGTTCGAGGAACTCGCGAATCAGACGGCGCTCATTCTCGTCTTTGATACGTGTGAATAGTTTTGTGCCGAGGGTTTAGTTGTCTCTGGACGGTCGAAGTTTGCGAAGGTCGAATTGAGGAGTCTGGTGTGGACCTGGATTGGGAACCAGGCGCACCGGGCTTTTCGCTGTTTGCACGCGAAAGCGGTGTACCTTCAATGTTAGGCTTTAAACTGACACACGCGTAGAAGCCGAGCATTAGAAATACCAGGACGAGCGGTAGGCTTATACGCATGAACGGATTTTAATCGGGAAACCGCGCAGCAGCAAAACTCTTGTGACCACTCGCAGGAGAAGCGTGATAAATGATAAGTAATGAGTGGTGAGAATGGAGTTTCGAGTTCCGAGTCCCGAGTTTTGAGTTTTAGCTCAAATCGATATCCACTTGATAGATAGTTCACGGTTGATGGAACATACCAACGCAAAAAGGATCGAAGTTTCCAGCGATGCGGCAGTGCGGTTGCGCCTTGCCGGAGAGTGGCTGCAAGACTATCCCGCGGACAAAGAGGTAGTAATCCTCGCTCATTCCGCTGAAGCTGCTAACGACTTTCTTATGCGCACGGCCAGCGCGAGAGGCGCGTCGTTTGGCGTCAGAAGATTCACGCTGAATGGTCTGGCAGCGAGACTGGCGCAACCTGTGCTCGCAAAATCAGGAGCCGCTTCGGCTAGCACGCTTTCGTTTGTGGCGGTGGTGGCGCGAGCAATTCATTCTCTGCAGCTCGATGACAAACTGACGTACTTCGCGCCGGTGGCGACGCGACCCGGTTTTCCGGTGGCGACGGCACGAACGCTCGGGGAGCTGCGCATGAACGAAATTGATGTGCAAAGCCTCGAGCGTCTGGCGCGTGGGGGCCAGGACCTCGCACAAATCACACAGGCCGTCGAAGTTGAGCTCGAACGCTCGAAGCTCGCGGATCGTGCCGCCATATTTCGTGCGGCTATTGAGGCAGTGCGAGGTGATTCAGGTCACGCGGCCGATTCTGAACTGCTTGGCTTCCCTTTACTCCTGCTTGACCTGCAGGTCAGCGACCGCCTGGAAGTGGCATTGGTGCGAGAGATTGCGCTTCGTTCTGCAAATGTGCTTGCAACCGTACCGTCAGGAGATGAGCGCGTTGCCTCGGCGCTCGAAGTCGCGCTCGGCTGCAAGCGACAGTTGAGCGATGCAGTCGGCCCCGTTAACTCGCTCTCATCAGCGAAGCAGCATCTGTTTGCGGAATCCATGCCACCAGTATCCGCGCTCGACGAGAGTCTCAAATTATCAAACTGGCCGGGTGAACCACGTGAATGCGTTGAGATTGTGAGGAGCATTCAGGCGGAAGCAGCGCGAGGTGTGCCGTTTGATCAGATGGCCGTGTTCTTGAACTCGCCGGGTGAATACCGGTCTCACCTGGAAGAAGCCTTCAGTCGCGCGGAGATTCCGGTCTATTTTGCGCAGGGCTCGAGCGGGCCCGATCCTGCTGGCCGCGCAATGCTGGCGCTGCTTTCGTGCGCCGCTGAAGGGCTTTCAGCGCGACGATTTGCGGAGTACTTATCATTGGGGCAGGTGCCCGATCCTGATGCGAATAATGATGCGGATGCGCTTTGGCAGGGGCCACGCGATGAGTTGATCTCGGGTAGCACGCGCGAGGAGGAGACGGGAAGCGGGGACGCGGGGCTGGGGGGAGAGGAAAAAACTCAGATACAGGGACGCGAAGATGCCGCGGTGAAAAGAAGCGCGGATATGGAAGCGGCGTCAGGGGCTACGCCTGATGTTCCAAAGAAACCGGTTCCCGTAGAACTAGTCCAGGGAGAGCCGGTACAGGGGCAGCTGTTCCAGGAAGAGATGGAGAAAAGAGGGGTGATTGAGGGGCACTTGAGGGCACCATGGCGTTGGGAACAGTTGCTGGTCGACTCCGCTGTTATCGGCGGGAAAGAACGTTGGGTGCGTCGCCTTGAGGGCCTGGCTAATGAGTTGCGCTTGCAGCTTGCGGCAGCTGAAGAGGAAGAGACCGTTTATGCGGAGCGAATAGAGAAGCAACTGGGCGACCTTGAGCATCTGCGAGCATTCGCCCTCCCGGCAATCGGACTACTTGCCGCCCTGCCAGACCAGGCAAGCTGGGGTGAGTGGCTCAGTCATCTTCGTGAACTCGCGGCGCAAACACTGCGCGACCCGAGTGGCATGCTGGCAACCCTTGCAGAACTGGAGCCAATGGCACCGGTGGGCCCGGTGGATTTATATGAAGTCCGAACGGTGCTTGAGCCACGGTTGCGCGACTTGAGCGTGGAGCCACCCCGGCGAAGTTTTGGATCTGTTTTTGTAGGTCCGGTCGCGTATGCCCGCGGTCTCGCGTTTGACGTTGTATTCATTCCGGGGCTGGCAGAAAAGATCTTTCCGCGCAAGCTGGTCGACGACCCGATCTTGCCCGATGCGCAACGGCAGGAAGTTGCGGGTAACACTTTATCTACTCGACGTGAGCGACTTGAGCTTGAGCGTCTGGCTTTGCGGCTGGCAATCGGCGCCGCCCGAGAGCGTGCTTACCTTTCATATCCCCGCATCGATGTACAGCAGTCGCGTCCGCGAGTACCGTCGTTTTATGCACTCGAAGCCATTCGTGCCGCTGAAGGCGCATTGCCGGGTTTCGAGCAGCTGAGATCACGGGCGGAATCTGCGACTCGCGCCCGCCTGGGCTGGCCGGCTCCGGAAAGCCCCGCGGCTGCCATTGATGAGTCGGAATATGATCTCGCTCTGCTGGGAACTCTGGTTGATGCTGAACCCAAGACGGCAACAGGTAGTGCTCACTATCTCCTGGATGCAAATCCGCACCTGGCGCGGGCGCTGCGAGCGCGCTTCCGACGCTGGAGCCGGAAGTGGACCATCAATGATGGAATCGTCGAAGTTGATGATCTCGGCAGAGAAGCAATGGCGCGTCATCAACTCTCAGCTCGCGCGTTTTCGTCCACCGCACTGCAGCGTTATGCGAGTTGCCCTTATCAATTCTTCCTCAACGCGGTCTTTAGACTGCGTCCGCGGGAAGACGTGGCCGCTATTGAAGTGATGGACCCGCTGACGCGCGGCGCCCTGTTTCACGAAACGCAATTCGCAGTGCTGACAAAACTAAAGGGCAAGGGTCTGCTGCCGGTCGACCCGACTGAGCTTACGGAAGCGTGCAATCTGGTTAATGACTCACTCGATGAGGTGGCCCAGTTGTACGAGGACAAGCTGGCCCCGGCCATCCCGCGTGTGTGGCGCGACAGTATCGAAGCCATTCGGGCCGATCTGCGCGAGTGGCTGCGCCTTGCGAGTGAAAAGAATGATGGCTGGGTGCCGGATAAATTTGAGCTCGCGTTTGCCATGGACCACATCGGTTCACAGGACCGCGATCCCGCTAGTGTCAGTGAACCGGTCGAGATTGCAGGTGGTCTGAAGCTGCGGGGATCAATCGATCTGGTCGAGCGTCACGCGAATGGAAAGGTGCGAGTCACCGATCACAAGACAGGAAAGGCGCGCGCAGCAACGAATCTCGTGGTCGGCGGTGGCAAGTCCCTGCAGCCCCTGCTCTACGCCCTGGCGGCCGAGAAGTTGTTGGAGCGAGAGGTCGAGTCCGGCCGTCTCTACTACTGCACAGCCGCCGGTGGTTATGAGGAACGCGTTGTTGATCTTGATCGCGAGAATCGGGCGGACGTTACTTTGGTTATTGCGACGATTGATCAGGCCCTCGCTGATGGCTTCCTGCCGGCGGCGCCAGAGAAAGGTGCCTGTATGTGGTGTGACTTTCTGGGAGTCTGCGGTTCACGCGAGGAGCTACGCACTGGCCGGAAACCTGCCACGCAACTCACTGAACTCACCAGGATAAGAGAGTTGCCATGAATAAAGTCGTTTCGCAAACAGTGCCTCAGACCCTGGCACAGCCATTTGTGGATCGGGCCGCGCGCGATCGGATTCGTACGGACCTCGATACAACGCTTGTAGTGGAGGCCGCGGCCGGCACTGGCAAAACAACTGAACTTGTGGGGCGGATTCTCGCCGGCATCTGCTCTGGTCGCGTGAAGCTGTCGAGTACGGTGGCTGTAACATTTACTGAATTCGCAGCCGGTGAGCTTAAGCTCCGTCTAAGAACAGCAATCGAGGAGGCCCGGCAAGATCCCGAGTGCTCGGCAACTGCGAGGGCGTATCTGCTTCAGTCCTTGCAGGAGCTTGAAGAGGCGCGCGTTGGCACGATTCATTCCTTTTGCGCTGACCTGTTGCGGGAACGCCCGGTTGAGGCCGGCATCGATCCGTTGTTTGAGGTCGCTCCTGATGATCGCGCCCAGCCCTTATTCAATCTGGCGTTTGACCGGTGGTTCGAAGCACATCTGGCAAACCCCGGTGAAGCTGTACGTCGAATTCTTAGACGGCCACCGCGACGAGAGTTCGGGGGATGGAGTGCAGCCTTGGGCCGACGATCGCGCGAGGAGGGGCCGAGAAAGGAATTACGTCGCGCTGCCTGGGAGATCCTGAGAGAGCGCGACTTCACAACGCCCTGGCGAAAGTCCGAAGGATTTGGACGCGAGGCCGAAATCGATGCCCTAATCACGGAGATGAAGGAACTCGGCGACTGGGCTGACGTCGGCCATCCGAGTGAGTACCTAATAAAGTCCATCAGTTACGTGAAGCATTATGTTGCCGAGCTTACGCGAACAGAAGAAGTAACTGGTCGGGATTACGATGGCATCGAAGCACGTCTGTTTAGTTTTCTATCAGGCTGGAAATCGAAGAACTATGTTGCTTACTTTGCGAAGGACGACTTCCCGAAGAAGGACATCATCGCTCGGCGTAACGCATTGAAGGAGAGGGTAGAAGCTTTTGTCGCGCGCGCAGGTGCTGATCTAGCGCCGCAGCTGCGGGAGGAGCTGTGGCCGGTCGTTGAGGGGTATGAACAACTGAAGGAGCGGGCAGGATACCTCGACTTCTTTGACCTGTTGCTGCGCGTGCGCAATCTCGTTCTCGACAACCAATACATTCGGGCAGATCTCCAACAGCGGTTTACTCACATCTTTGTCGATGAGTTTCAGGATACGGATCCGCTGCAGGCTGAGATCCTCATTCTGCTTGCCGCCGGCGATCCCGCAGAGGAC
>JBPCIQ010000283.1:0-27656 GCA_051006135.1 Pyrinomonadaceae bacterium
CGCGAGTTCCACGAACGAGCTTCAAAACTGCATACACGATCAAGAAGACAACGATGATATCCGCGATGTTCCGCGGTTCAGTTAGTCTTCCGAGGTACTCCGTGTATGGCAGTAGTAAAAGCATCGCTTGTTATCAACTTGTGGATTTGCGATTTGCGATTCTGAAGCGACAATTTATTTTCCCCAAAAGGTCATCAAATCCTCTTCCACTTCAACCGGCGTGCGCGAGGGATTCGGAAGCCGGATCTTTAATGAACCGCACCGCTAGCAGCGAAAACAGTTGATAGGCGTTGTCGGCTAATGAATATGCGCCTGAACAATCACTAGCGAAGAACGTTTCAGTCAGGATGAAGCAGCCCATTTTGATACGAAGCGCCTCTAGTACAGCCCCATCCAAAACCTTTCGGCAACCCGAATTAATAGCTGCGTTTCGATTATCGCGAAAAAAAGGACTTGTGGCAATGGAGATTTACGACAGCCTAGCCTAGCCCCGAGTAAACTGCGCATTCGTCGATAAGGATGTCGACTTTGCACCGCGGGCCTGGCGCAGCATCACGATGGTCTGATTGGTGGTTGAAATATACAACTTGAGTAGCGGTGGGTATGGCTTGTCGGTTGAGACACGATGACTGAATTGTCTCGTGGAAGATGACTAGGTCCGGCTGGAAATGAAACGAACTCTGAGATCAAGCACTCGCTTCTCGGGTCTTCTTCCTCACGCTTTGCGCCCGCGGTCTCAGCTTTCCGCTTTGCAGATAACCAACGAGCTTGCCATGATTATTGATCACGGCAAGAGAGCCTACGCCGTTTCTTTTCATCAACTCGCGCGCGTAATCGAGCGTTGTCGAAGGTTCCACAAAAAACCTGGGGGCAATCGGACGCATAACATCTCGAGCGTGCGTCAGTCGCCAGCGCTCGCGCGGGAGCGCCTTCAAATCCTCAAGGGCCAGGATCCCGAATAGCTGGTGGTTCAAAGCAACAGGAAAACTGGTCTGACGGTGAAGCGGAAGAAAGTCGTCGATCAATTGCGTGATTGTAAGCTCCGGAGCGATTGCCACAGCCGGAGACATTGCGTCAGCCACTGTAACCTGTCTTGCGCTGTGAGCACTCTTCACGATCCTGGCGGCGGTATCGAGTAAGAACAATCCAACCAGAATTGACCACGCTCCCATGAAATAAGGCTGCGCGGGTCTCCAGTTGGGCGCGATCATTATGTAGATACCAAACAAAATCACAGTGGCTGCGACGAGGATTCCGCAGATTCCCGCCATGCGAGTTGCCTGATTGATATTGCCACTCTTTTTCCAGAGGATTGCACGCAGTACGCGCCCACCGTCGAGAGGGTAGCCAGGAAGAAGATTGAAAACCGCGAGTAGAAGATTTCCCCACGCCAGGAAGAAGAAGACAACAATCGTCGCTACGTAGCCGCCTAGCGCAGCAACTTTTGCCGCAGCCAACGCAAGTAAGGCAAACAGGAAACTGGCGGCTGGACCCGCAATCGCTATCCGAAACTCAGCACGCGGATTCTCGGGCTCGCTGCGCATTCGTGCCAGACCACCGAAGGGGTGAAGCACTATCTCTTCGATTTCGATCCCTTCGGCGCGAGCCATTAGGGCATGAGCCAGCTCGTGGCCAAAAACGGAAAGGAAAAGACCGGCGGTGGTGACCACACCAAGTATCCAGGCGGTTGCCGGGGCCAGTGGCGGCAGGCTGAAAGAACTAAGTTGAATTACGTAGCTCTGCAAATTGCTTGATATCAGCCAGACGCTAAGCGCAACAACGACAAACCAGCGATAGTCAATCCGTACGGGAATGCCATATACGCTCGCAACTGTGATGCGACTCTTATTGAAGTCCAGAATGCTCATAGCAGTCGCTCACTTACGACTCGATCATTAGACATCATCTTCAGTTCCCGCCCCTCAATCGGTCTTAGCTTAGCTCTCGAAGACCGTTGTTTGGGCATCGATAAGAGGATGTGGCTCAGTGCGGGCCACACGACGGAGCAAGAGCGGCTCATCAAACATTTGTGATAACCCGCGAACGATTGCAAACCGGGGCTCGTCGGCGACCCGGGTGGCCAGGCCTACTTCTCTTTGCAGGTACTGACTCAATCCATCCAGCAACGCTCCGCCTCCTGTCAGGATTATTCCGCGGTCGTAGATATCGCCGGCAACCTCCGCCGGGAGCTCGGTTAACGTGGCTCGCACTGCTTCGGCAATACGGCGAATAATCAGCTGCGTTATTGCGTAAACCTCCGCTGCGGTAACGTCGACGGCGCCCGGACTACCCGTTTGTACGTCACGCCCGCGCACATTCATTTTTTGTTGGGGATCTTTTGGCTCCAGCGCCGAGCTGAGTTCCAGCTTTATGCGTTCAGCGCTGAGGATCCCAATAGTAAGGCCACGATGCCGGCGCAACCGATCCATGATGGCGGCGTCGATGTCTGAACTGCCAACCCTTTCGGCCCGCGAGGCTATGATTGCCCCGTTCACGATCGCCGCGATGTTGGTTGTCCCCCCGCCAATGTCCACTACGGCAGAAGCATGCGGGTCGTCGACCGGGACACCTGCTCCAATCGCCGCTGCCAGACCTTCCTCAACCATGTAGACGCGTCCGATGTGAGCTTGTTCGGCGGCGCTCAGCAGCGCTCGCTGCTCAACCTGCGTTATCCCGGAGAGCACGCTCATGATAGCGCGGCGGCTGAAATGCGAGATGCCGCTCCGCGCGTCCTGCACAAAATGATCCAGCATGGCGCGAGTTGTTTCAAAGTCAGCTACAACACCGTCAATTAGCGGCGCCACCACGGTCACATCGCGAGCCTCACGACCTTGCATTTTTTGGGCTTCAGATCCAACCGCCATCACCGCGCCGGAAACCTTGTTTATGGCCATGACAGACGGCTGATCGACAACCACTCCACGCCCCCGCACGGCTATGATCGTGCTCGCGGAACCCATGTCGATCGCCATTGAATCGGACACGAGATTGCGCAACGCTCGGAGACCCATGAAGGAGCTTGTCTTGCTCATCAAAGACATACTGTTTCAAGAACAAAATGGTGAACGCGACCGGACTCGTAAAACCGTCTCGATGCGGTTCACCATTACTGCTAACCCCCAAAGAATTCGGCAGCGAGATTGTCTGCGCTTCTAGGCCGCGCCGCTGGAACGCTGCCAATCAACCTCAAACAAAACCACCGGCTGCTCGCGGTTTTTGACCGTAATGGGATCGCGTGTCTTGAGCTTGTATCTACTACCCGCAGCCTTAAAGGTCGCCTCGCTGATCAAGATTTCGCCACCCCGGGCATTGGACTCTAACCGCGAAGCGGTATTTACGGCATCGCCAATGGCGGTGTACTCAGAACGACGTTCTGAGCCGATATAACCCACAGTTACCTCTCCGGTATGCAATCCGATGCCGACTCCAAGTTCCTTGAACCCTTCGTTTCGTAGCTCCTGGTTGATACCGATAATCCGGCGCTGCATTGCTACCGCGGCATTAAGCGCGTTTGAAGCGTCCTCGGGCGTCGCGGTCGGCGCACCAAAAAGGGCCATTAATCCGTCCCCGAGATACTTATCGAGAGTTCCCCCATGCGCGAAAATAATATCGGTCATGGCCGAAAAGTATCTGTTAAGCAACCCAACTATCTCTTCCGGAGGCGCGTGCTCAGCGATACTCGTGAACCCGCGAATGTCCGCGAAGAGCACCGTGATTGTCTGGTTCACGCCGCCGAGTTTAAATGACTCCGGATTATCCAACATCTGCTTTACGACATACTCGGGCAGGAACCTGCTGTAGTTCGCACGTGCGACTTCTTCCCGCGCCAGACGTTCGTGGGCCCGGGCATTCTCAACGGCAATTGCTGTTTGAGCAGCAACGGCGCTGATCAACTCCAGATCGTCCGGTTTGAAAGCCGCAAATGGATCCAGACGATCGGCATAAAGCGCACCGTGAACACGTGATTCGGCCACCAGCGGTGCACAAATTGTTGAGCGAACTCCCTGCGAAACGATTGAGTCAACGCCGGCAAATTCCTCATCGGATGCTGCATCTTGCGAAAGAAGCGCCACCCGATCTTTCATCACCTTTTTAGTGATGGTTCGCCCAATGCTTAATCTGCGAGCGTGGTCCTCGAGCTTTTGATCGCGAGCGCGCATAGCAATCGGAACTAACTTCACATCTTCCAGATCGCCCGTGCCGCTACCCTCTGCAAGCAGGGCCACCACGCGATCGGCGGGGGTGGAGCGAAAGATAATGTCCGTGGCCTTGGCGAAAATTGCATCGAGGTCAAAAACTGAGCCAAGAGTCCTGCTCATCTCGTAAAGAGCGCTTAAAATGTTGGCCTTGCGCTGCAATGCTTCGAGTACGATGTCTCTTGAGGGAGAAGCAGCTATTGCTTCTTCCGCCTTCCCATGAAACATTGTTGTCATCACGTCGTTGGCGGAGATGAGTAGCTGCGTGTGCCCGAGTGGTTTGTCATCGTAACGCACTTCACTAGTGCGCTCCTCCAGCGCCTGTTCAAAGCGCAAAGTGCTCGCACCGATCGTTACCCGGTCACCGTTCTTTAATTGATGCTCGTAATGAGGTTCGCCGTTGATGAAGACTTTGTTTGCGCTCCGACGCAACTGCCCATTGATGATGGCGCCGTCTACAATCGCAAACGAACCGTCCTCCGCAGATTTGATGTGGGCGTGATAACGCGAAGCTCGCGGGTCATCAATAACGACGGCGTTATCCGGAGCGCGTCCAATGGTGCATATGCCGTAGGGCAGGAAGTTATACTGCCACTGCCGGCCGCTTGCATCGGTGATCTTAAGAATCGCCGTGACTAAATCGTTTCGGAGCCAGGGCCGAGAGTTGTCCGCCTCAGGAATACCGTCCGTGTCATCGCTTGTGCGAGGAATCAATTCTACAAGCAACTCAACTTCGATCCTAGCAGGGCCACGTTAAGCTGACAACTAGATCCTCTTTATACTAGACTTTCCCTCTCGATCCGCCGTTACTGCAGCTAACAAGCTTGCTCGACCTCTTGTCTAAGATACCCTTGACCTGAAAAGCTTGACGCTTTCCAATAGCGCTTGTTAGACTCCAGACACTTTCCCAATAAAGGGGTCCGACGCGCCGCGTCGCTCAGAAGGTTTCCCCCGGACCTGCGCATTCGGCGCGGTCTGATTTTTGAATCGATGGAGGTGCTGTGGTGGGCTTTAAAGTCGGCCAGAAAGTGGTTTATCCAAATCACGGGATCGGGACCATCGAGCAGATAGAACAGAAGCAAATTGGTGCTAGCTCACTTCCTTTCTATACGCTTCGTCTTGCTGCAAACAATTCTCTGGTTTTGGTCCCCGTTTCAAACGCGTCAGAAGTTGGCCTCCGAGCTCCAATCACCTCCGGTGAATGTGAAATGCTCTTGAAGGCATTAGCTGATGATTTCACTTCTCCTGCCAACGATTGGAAGGACCGATTTAAGGACTTCTCAGATAGGATGCGCACTGGCGACATCTTTGAAGTTGCGGCCGTGCTTAAGCATCTGACTTATTTGAGTCATCTCAAGCCACTTTCCTTCCGCGAGCAACGTATGCTCGAACGGGCGCGCTATCTTGTTGTTTCCGAGCTGGCCGCAGTTTGCCGTCAGCCTGAATGCAACATCGAACCCCGTGTCGAACAAGCCCTCGCGCGTGCCTGTACTAAGCACGATCGCAGGCCGACAGTTAGGGTCCGTGCCGCAGGGGCCGCAGTGAGTCACTAAGGCTCCTTAATCGGCAACCGCGAGACAGGATTAAGTTCAACCCATACGTTTTGATTGCTCGATCTGAGCCAGCCTCTTGCCCCTGGCCGGGATTGAGTGCGTGCTATAATCCGCTACGTTAAAATTGGCAAGTCTGGTGTACCCCACCCCTTTTTTGCAGAATGTCCGAACCGCCAAGTTATCTGTTTAGCCTAATCATCGCCGAGGGTGATGTAAGCGCTCCGATCAGTTTTTCAATGATCGCTCTGAAGCTGGGTGTTGTCCTGCTTCTAGTTGCCGCAAACGGTTTCTTTGTGGCTGCCGAGTTTGCGCTGGTGGGAGTGCGCCGTTCGCGTATTGAAACCCTTGCTGCTGCTGGAAAAGGTTCGGCAAGACGATTATTGAGGTTGCTCAACAACCTTAACGCTTACCTTTCTGCGTCTCAGTTAGGAATTACTTTAGCCTCGCTCGCGCTGGGCTGGGTCGGCGAACCGCTTATTGCTCGCATGTTGGAACGGCCCCTGGGAGGGCTTTCAGACACACTCAGACACGGCCTCGCCTTTGGAATCGGCTTCTCCATAATCACAACGCTTCATATTGTTCTGGGGGAGCAGGCACCAAAGCTGTTCGGCCTGGCACGCGCGGAAAGAGTTGCTCTGGCCGTCTCGCTGCCCATGGAACTTTTCTACCGAGTGTTTCAGTGGCCGATCCGCGCACTTGATTGGGCCAGTGCTCGAACCGTTCGCCTCGTTGGACTGAAGGCCTCTTCTGAACATGCGGCGAGTTATACTGAGGCCGAGCTGCGACAGTTGGTAGACCTATCTCGCGACAGCGGTCATCTTCGCGCAGAAGAGCGACGGTTAATTCACAAGGTATTCGAGTTTTCGGACACACTCGTGCGCGAAGCAATGGTGCCGCGCACTGCCATTGCGGCAATTTCCCATGATTGCTACCTGGAGGAGTTAACCAAAGCTTTTGAACAGAATCGTTATTCCCGCCTCCCTGTCTACCGCGAATCTATTGATGACGTGATTGGTTTTGTACACAGCAAAGACGTGATGCCCTACCTGCTGCATCCCGAGACCTACCGCCTGGAAGACGTCTTGCAGCCCCCACTCTTTGTGGTGGATACCGCACGCCTCGAAGACGTCTTGCGGCAGATGCAGAAAGGAAAGACCCACTTTGGCTTCGTCGTCGACGAGCACGGAGGCCTTGAAGGGATCATTACCCTTGAAGACTTGCTCGAAGAGATAGTTGGCGAGATTTCAGACGAGCATGACGAAGAAGTTAACGAACAGATCACGCCTGCCGGTGAACGCCAGTTTCTCCTTGATGGCGGGCTGGCTGTGCGCGACTTGAATCGACGGCTGAAACTCTCACTGCCTGAGTCTGAGACCTATACTACGATCGGCGGTTTTTTGATGACACTTGCGGGCCATGTCCTCAAGCCAGGAGAAACCCTGCAGCACAACGGTCTCGTGTTTAAAGTGGAGAAAGTCGAGCGGCGCCGGGTAATGCGTGTTCGGTTGGAGTTACCCGCTGAAGAAGAATCCCAGGCTGCGGCAACCGCGGAGGGCGCTCGAGCGGCCGGGTAGGTTGACACTTTTACAGGAGTAAGCATGATGATGAGCTGGATTGATCAGGTAGGGGCACGGGAGATTCTTGATTCGCGCGGCAATCCGACGGTGGAAGCCGAAGTGACGCTTGTTGGCGGCGAGCTTGGTCGGGCTGCGGTGCCTTCGGGCGCATCAACAGGAGAGCACGAAGCTGTAGAGCTACGCGATGGTGATAAAAAGCGCTACGGCGGCAAGGGCGTTTTGAAGGCTGTCCGCAACGTTAACGAGATTATCGCGCGCGCGCTGGAAGGCATGGACGCCCTGGATCAGACGGAAATCGATCAGGCACTAATCGCTCTCGATGGTACGCCGACGAAGTCGAAGCTGGGCGCAAACGCCCTGCTGGCGGTATCGCTTGCTACCGCGCGCGCCGCGGCTGCCTATCTCGAAGTTCCACTTTACAGGTATCTCGGTGGGCCAAGCGCCAGAACTCTTCCGGTGCCGATGATGAACATCATTAATGGTGGCGCTCACGCCGATAACAATGTTGACTTTCAGGAGTTCATGGTTGTGCCGGTTGGGGCAACTACTTTTCGCGAGGCCCTGCAAATAGGCGCGGAGGTTTTTCACACGCTTAAAGCAGTCTTAAAGAAGAGGGGGTATGCCACCAGCGTCGGCGACGAGGGTGGTTTTGCACCCAACCTGCGGTCAAACGACGAAGCGATCGAAACGATACTTGAGGCAATCTCTCAGGCTGGGTATGCAAGCGGCCGGGATTGCTTGTTGGCACTCGATCCGGCAGCGAGTGAGTTTTACGACGGCAAGTCGTACGTATTTAAAAAAAGCGATAAGCGAAAGCTTTCCAGCGCGGAGATGGTGGCCTATTGGAAGAGTTGGACCGAGCAATACCCGATCGTCTCAATCGAGGATGGCATGGCCGAGAACGATTGGAACGGCTGGAAAACTCTAACGGACGAACTTGGCCAGCACGTGCAGTTGGTGGGTGATGATCTGTTTGTGACGAATACCGCATTTTTGCGCAAGGGAATCGAGCTCGGGGTGGCAAACTCGATTCTGATCAAAGTTAATCAAATCGGCACGCTCACTGAGACATTCGAATGTATTGAACTGGCAAAGACACATGGACGAACAGCGGTGATCTCGCATCGATCCGGCGAGACCGAAGACCCTTTTATTGCCGACCTGGCGGTGGCGACGAATGCAGGCCAGATTAAGACCGGGTCGCTATCGCGAACAGACCGGATCGCGAAATATAACCAACTGCTGCGCATCGAGGAAGATTTGCGAGGAGCGGCGCGTTTCCCGGGTCGCGATGCCTTTCATCAGCTAGCGAAAGCACCACAGGCCGCCAATGGCCGGACGAAAAAGGCGCGTGCGGCGAAGAGATAGACCAGGTGCGATGTGGTGCATGGCCCAGTACGCTGGGATGAATAACAGAAAGCCTACCGGAAATGTCTGCCGCTGAAGTGAAAATGACCTCGCCGCTGACGACCGAAGAAGTGCGGGTGATGAATGCCTACTGGCGCGCCGCAAATTATCTCTCGGTCGGACAAATTTACTTGTATGACAATCCGTTACTTCGAGAGCCCCTTAAGCTGGAACACGTTAAACCGCGCCTGCTCGGTCACTGGGGCACCACACCGGGCTTGAATTTTATCTACCTGCATCTCAACCGTCTGATTAAGCAGCACGATCTCAACGTGATCTATATTGCGGGTCCTGGCCACGGTGGCCCAGGTCTGGTCGCCAACACTTATCTGGAAGGAACGTACAGCGAGTTTTACACCAATATTTCCCAAGATACCGAAGGCTTGAAGAAGCTTTTCAAGCAGTTCTCTTTTCCTGGTGGCATTCCGAGCCATGTTGCGCCGGAAACCCCTGGCTCGATTCATGAAGGCGGCGAACTCGGCTACGCGCTGGTCCACGCCTATGGCGCCGTCTTTGACAATCCGGATTTGATTGCCGCCTGTGTCATAGGAGATGGCGAAGCCGAGACCGGAGCGCTCGCAGCCAGTTGGCATTCTAATAAGTTTCTGAATCCGGCGCGTGACGGCACTGTGCTGCCGGTGTTGCACTTGAATGGATACAAAATCGCCAACCCAACAGTGCTGGCTCGTTTAAGCCACGGGGAGTTGACGAGCTTGCTGGCTGGCTACGGTCACAAGCCCTATTTCGTCGAAGGCGATCACCCGGAGACGATGCACCAACTGATGGCCGCAACGCTCGATACGATCATCTCAGAGATCCAGACTATTCAAAGAGATGCGCGTGAAAAGGGGTTCACCGATCGTCCGTCGTACCCAATGATCGTCCTGCGCACACCGAAGGGCTGGACAGGGCCGAAAACTGTTGATGGGCTGCCGGCTGAGAATTCATATCGCTCACATCAGGTACCGCTATCAGATTTGGCAAACAAGCCGGAGCATCTGCATCAACTCGGTGAGTGGTTGCTGAGTTACAAACCCGCCGAACTCTTCGATGAAAACGGAAAGTTGCTGCCGGAATTAGCAGAGCTAGCCCCAAAAGGCGCTCGCCGGATGGGAGCCAATCCGCATGCGAACGGCGGCATACTGCTTAAAGACCTACTGATGCCGGATTTTAATGAATACGCCGTTGATGTACCAGCACCGTGCAACCTCCAGGCCGAAGCAACGCGCGTACTGGGCTGCTTCCTGCGCGATGTAATGAAGCTCAACGCCGAGAGTAAAAACTTCCGAGTGATGGGGCCGGACGAGACCGCTTCAAACCGGCTGAACGCTCTCTTTGAGGCTACTGACCGAGTTTTTACAGGCACAATCCTGCCGACCGACGAACACATTTCGCCGAACGGTCGAGTGATGGAAATTTTAAGCGAGCATCTGTGTCAGGGCTGGTTGGAAGGCTACCTGCTAACGGGCCGGCACGGCTTTTTCTCCTGCTACGAGGCGTTCATTCACATCATTGATTCAATGTTCAACCAGCATGCCAAGTGGTTGAAAACGACGCGCGGCATTCCCTGGCGTCGTCCCATTGCCTCGCTTAATTACCTGCTCACTTCGCACGTCTGGCGGCAAGACCACAACGGATTCAGCCACCAGGATCCGGGTTTTATCGACCTCGTGGTCAACAAGAAAGCGGAAATCGTGCGTGTCTATCTGCCCCCGGACGCTAACACGCTACTCTCCGTCGCCGATCACTGCCTGCGCAGCCGCCACTACGTCAACGTGATCATCGCCGGGAAGCAACCTGCCCTGCAATTTCTTGACATGGACGCGGCGGTTAAGCATTGCACGACCGGGATCGGCATCTGGGATTGGGCAAGCAACGACAAGGGAGCGGAACCGGACGTTGTGCTGGCGTGCGCGGGCGACGTGCCAACGTTGGAAACGCTGGCGGCGGTTGATATTCTGCGACAAGAGTTTCCAGAGCTGAAAATGCGAGTCGTCAACGTGGTCGACTTAATGACCCTGCAATCAGCGGGTGAGCATTCGCACAGTCTCTCAGATAAAGAGTTCGATTTGCTTTTCACCAGTAACAAACCCGTCATCTTCGCCTTTCATGGTTATCCCTGGTTGATTCACCGTCTTACTTACCGGCGAAGGAACCATCACAATTTTCACGTGCGCGGCTACAAAGAGGAAGGCACAACAACCACGCCATTCGATATGGTTGTCTTAAACGATCTGGATCGGTTTCATCTTGTCATGGATGTGATCGATCGCGTCCCAAAACTCGAGAACATCGGCGCGCACGCGAAACAACTAATGCGCCACAAGCTCGTAGAACACAAGCAGTACATCGCGCGATACGGTGATGACATGCCGGAGATTCGGAATTGGAAGTGGCCCTCTGACGGTCCGAAGGCTTCGTGAGTGGTTGATTGCATGAATGTTCTCATCCTCAACTGCGGCAGTTCTTCGGTTAAGTTTCAGCTCATCGCCACTGATGTGGAGCGCATTGAGCGGAATGCGGACGAACGGCTCGCGCATGGTGTTGTCGAACGCATAGGCGGCGAAGCTATTGTCACGCTTCAGGCAGAGGGCAGTTTGCCCCAACGCTCCACAGCGCCGCTCCGTGATACGCGTGCGGCGGTGGAACTCGTGTTGCGTTGGGCTTGTGCGGAAAGTTCAGGCATTAATGAAGTAAAAACCGTTGCAGACATTCACGCCGTCGGGCATCGGGTTGTGCACGGCGGCGAACAATTCAGAACTTCGGTGCTGATCACAGACGACGTTTTGCGCGGCATCGAAGACTGCATTGATCTCGCCCCTCTGCATAATCCGGCTAACATCAAGGGTATCAATGCCGCGCGGGAGGTCTTCGGCAAGGGACTGCCCCAAGTGGCCGTCTTCGATACCGCGTTTCATCAAACGCTGCCTGACTACGCATATCTTTATGCGTTGCCGTACCAGCTTTACCGTCGCCACCGTGTGCGTCGTTACGGCTTTCACGGCACGTCACACCGTTATGTTGCTTACCGCTATCGGCAACTAAAAAACATCGCGCGCGATCAGACCAATGTAATCACCCTGCATCTTGGCAACGGTTGCTCGGCGGCGGCGATCAAGGGGGGCGATTCGCTCGACACCTCGATGGGCTTGACGCCGCTCGAAGGCCTCGTGATGGGCACGCGCTCAGGTGACATCGACCCGGCAATTATAGAATTCGTCGCGGCGAAAGAAGGACTGTCTTCGCAGGAAGTCGAAACGTTATTGAATAAGCAGGCCGGGCTGCTTGGCATTTCAGGGTTGACGCACGACATGCGCGAACTGCTCGATGAAGCACGCGAATCGGACGACCGACGCGCCAAACTCGCTATCGAGATTTTCTGTTATCGCGCGCGCAAATACATTGGCGCTTACCTGGCCGCAATGAACGGCGCGGATGCGATTATCTTTGCCGGCGGTATTGGCGAGAACTCGGCGGACGTGCGTGCGCAAATATGCGATGGGTTGGGCTGGCTTGGACTTGAACTTGATGCTGGGCGCAACAAGGAGATGATCGCAGGACGCGAGGGCTTAATCAGTAAAGACACGTCGCGGCTTCATGCTTACGTCATCCCGACCAATGAAGAGTTACTTATCGCGCGCGATACTGTGCGCGTGATCAGCGGCAAGGCGCAACGCTTTTGAATGCGGTTGCTTTTGAATACTTCTAGAGTTAGCAAGCGTTCCTCCAACCTAATAAATGATTAGCAAGTGGCAGCGACGAACTTTATCGACGCTTTGGCTTTACTGAACTGAGCGATGTCAGCCGGTGGATGGAAGAATCTTGATCTATCGTTGCCGGAGAGAACGTATGAATTACACCGGAGCCCGGAATGATTCAATAGGGGTTCCCTGCATATTGATCGGGGAATCTGTCATAAGTCGCTAAGGAGGACCTTCTTTGGGAGAACCTTTTTCATTGGGAGAACCTTTATTAACCGGCAAACGAAGTCCCATTGCCCTCATCATCATTGATGGCTGGGGCTATTCCGCAATCCGTGAAGGAAACGCGATTGCCCTGGCCTCAACACCTTATTACGACGAATTGGCTGAAGCCTATCCCCAAACTCTGCTCGAGGCTTCCAGTACTCGCGTTGGACTGCCTGCCGGAGTGATGGGAAACTCCGAGGTTGGACACTTGAATATCGGCTCAGGCCGCGTGATTCGGATGGATGTCTCGCGCGTTGACCATGACATTGCTACTGGCGAGTTCTTTAAAAACGAGGTCCTGGTCGCGGCCATGGAAGGCGTGAGAAAACGCGGGAAGTCGCTGCATTTAATGGGGCTGGTTTCAGACGGCCAGGTTCATTCATCGTTGGAACATCTCTACGCGCTGCTGCGCATGGCAAAAGTCCATGGCGTCGAGCGTGTTTATATTCATTGCTTTCTTGACGGGCGAGACACACCACCGTCGTCTGCTACCCCCTACATAGCATCTGTGCAAAAAACGATCGAGGAAATTGGCTGTGGTCAGATCGCATCACTCGTGGGTCGCTATTACGCGATGGACCGCGATAAACGGTGGGAGAGGACCGAGCGCGCTTATGATCTCCTGGTTAATGCCGAAGGCGAGTGTCATGTGGATCCGGTGAGCGGTATCACGCAGGCATACGAACGAGGCATAACGGATGAATTCGTCGAACCAATTGTGATTGTGGATAAAAATGGCGGACCTGTCGGACCGGTTCGTGACGGCGATGCTGTAATCTTTTTTAACTTTCGACCCGATCGTGCTCGTCAGCTCACGCGCGCACTGGCTGTACCCGGTTTCAACGAGTTTCCAGTTGCAAATCGACCTAAGATCGATTTTGTCTGTTTCACGCTCTACGACAGGACCTTTCCGCTGCCGATCGCCTTCGCTCCAAACGAGCATCAGAATGTTCTGGCAGAGGTATGGGCAAACCTCCGCGTGCGCAACTTTCGGCTAGCGGAGACGGAGAAGTATGCGCACGTTACCTACTTCTTTAATGGCGGTGTTGAAAAGGAATACCCCTGCGAGCACCGTCTACTCGTATCTTCGCCAAAGATCGCCACCTATGATCTGCAGCCTGAGATGTCCGCCTTTAAAGTGACGGAGCAGGTGCTAACCGGCATCAAAGATAAGGAAACCGATATCTTCGTGATCAATTTTGCGAACCCTGACATGGTCGGTCACACGGGTAAACTCGACAAAACCATTGAAGCTTGCCAGTACGTGGACACGTGTCTTGGATGGATCACCAAGGCCATTCGGCAGGCAAGAGGCGTCACCCTCATTACCGCGGACCACGGAAATGCCGAACAGATGATCAATCCCACAACCGGCCAGCCCCACACGGCCCACACCACTAATCCAGTACCGTTCCACCTGATTGATGAAGCGTCACGGGGATTGAAACTTCGCGAAGGCGGTGCCCTCGAGGATGTGGCGCCAACGGTTCTCGCCTTGCTCGGAGTAGCGTCGCAGCCCGCTGAAATGACTGGGCGCGATTTGCGGAACTCCTGAAAACAGTCAAGTGAACTTTGATCCGCTAAATATCCTCGTTATTGATTTTGGCCAGCTGGGCGATGTTGTGCTGAGTCTCCCGGCTCTGCGAGCCATTCGGGAGCGTTTTCCAAGAGCAAAAATTACCGTGGCTGCCGGCAAGCCCGGAGCGGAAATAGTTAATCTATCTGGTTATGCTGATTCAACCTTGGTTGTGGATCGTGTGGCTTTGCGTGACGGGCTGAAGATCCTCTCGCTTGCGAAGATGATTCGACTGGTTAAGGATGTCAGGCGCGCGCAGTTCGATTTCGTAATCGATCTTCATAGTCTTTCGGAGACAAATCTGTTGGGCTATCTTTCCGGCGCGCCAAAGCGACTTTACTCGCGGCGTCCCGGGCGTTCGTTAAACTACCTGGCCAAATTCGACCCGCCGCCACCCGTTGAAGACAACAACCCAAACAAACATTTAGTTGACCGCTATCTCGAAGTGCTTTTACCACTTCGCATTAGCAACGCTGCTCGTGTGCCCACTTTGCGCACGCGGAGCGAAGACGATGCTACGGTTGAGCGGCTGCTGCAAAAGGAGAAAGCGGCTGCCGGGACGCCTCTGGTGGGTCTCTATCCCGGCGCTGGACATCCGAGCCGTCGCTGGCCGCTTCCGCGTTTTGGGGAATTGGCAGACCGATTGGTGCGCAATGATAACGTTCGCGTCATCGTTTTCACGGGACCGGAGGAACGCCAGATGCTCAAGGAGATACGCGTTAGTTTTCCCCGTTCCGTAATTGTCTTCGATAAGCTCACGATTCCCCAACTCGCGGCGGCCCTGGCGCGGCTCTCAGTTCTTGTTTCTAACGATACTGGACCAATGCACATCGCAGCAGCCGTCGGCGCGACCACTGTCGTTTTGTTGGACCAGCGGGCACCCAATGTTTTTCTGCCGCTCGGAGAACAACACCGGCTTATTAGAAGTCACACAATCAAGGAATTACCAGCTGAGAAGGTCTACGACCAAACGCGAGCAGTACGTGCCGGTGGACGTATGGCCGCGCGGTGTGTGAGTTAAAACTGATCTCGCCATTGAAATAATCAATGCATGCTTCCCAGTAATTTTACCCGAGCTCTGCCATTCGAGTTTACAAGATGAACCTCAGACACCTTTTCAATCCGGTGCGAGTCATGCTGTCAGTTTTTCTGACGCTGGCTCTTGCCTTTGCGGCAAGCACCCGCGCCATTCGCAAAATCCAAACGGCTCCTTCCGAAGAAAAACTGGCGCGTGCCAGACCAAAACCCCAGGCTAGTCCGCCGGGCCCCGAAACAAACTCCGGGGGCGAGCGGGAACTTGAAAAGGTCATCGATCAGGCTATCGACGCAAGCGAAATCGCTGCGGCGCGCTGGGGCGTTTCCGTTGTTTCCATGAGAGACGGGCGCGTGCTTTATTCACGAAACGCCGACAAACTTTTCACGCCCGCTTCCAACATGAAGATCTACACTACGGCTGTTGCACTGGATCTGTTAGGCGCTGATCATGAATGGCGAACGTCAGTCTATGCCGATGCCGAACCGGACGCCGCCGGAGCAATCGCCGGCGATCTCGTACTCTACGGACGGGGTGCACCGGATTTGGTCGCACAAACCAGAGACAATAACGATAACTCGCTGGCACACCTGGCCGACGATCTTTACAACCGCGGCGTCAGACGTGTCAGGGGGAACTTGATCGGCGATGAGAGTTATTTCCGCGGGGAGCCACTCGGGGATGGCTGGCAGTGGAATGATATCCAATGGTATTTCGGAGCAGAAGCCAGCGCACTTTCGATCAACGGTAATGAGGTGGGTGTCAACATTCTGCCCCCAGACAAAACCGGGGAACCGCCGCTCGTCAGTGTGAGCACTTCGGACGGTTACGTGTCAGTGCAAAACAGCTTGATCACAGTAAACCGCGGCGGGCGGCTAACGGTCGGAATCAACCGCGATCTCTCGACTAATGATGTCCGGGTGTGGGGAGAATTCCCGCTTGGCAGTAGAGGCTTTGGTGCTCGTCTTTCGGTTCATAACCCGGCTCTCTGGGCAGCACGATTGTTCGTTGCTACGCTCAAAGCGCGCGGCATCGTGGTTGAAGGGAAAACGCAGCACCGGGACTCGCGCCACCCACCCAGCGAACGATTCGATCCCGCACGCTCAAAGGAGCTGGCTTTCGTCTTAAGTAGCCCATTGGGTGAAATTGCCCGGGACACTAACAAAGAGAGCATCAATCTGTATGCTGAACTGATCCTGCGAACCCTCGGTAGAGAACGGCGCGATATGTTATCGACGCCCGAGCCAGCGGGAAAAGAAAGGGGCGACGAAGAGATTGGGTTGACCTTGATTCGCTTCTGGCTCTCGCGGGCGGGAATTCCCACGGATGGTCTTGCACTGCACGACGGTTCCGGCCTCTCGCGACTTAACCTTGTGACCCCTGAATCAACTTCCCGGCTGCTGGTTGCAGTTTCCAAAACCGCAGTTGGCCCGGCCTTTCGCGAATCGCTACCAACGTCGGGACGCGATGGAACTCTTGGGGGCCGGCTGAAAACCATCATGGATCGCGTATCCGCCAAGACCGGCTCGCTCACTTACGACAATTCTCTATCCGGCTATCTAACCACCACGACAGGAGAAGTTCTTGCTTTCTCCGTCCTTTGTAATGACCAAACCTCGCGGCGCAGCAGCACCCAGCAAATTGACCGGATTATCTCAATTCTCGCCGAATTTCCCCCCAATAAACCCTAGAAAGCCTTGGCTGCCTTGGAATTAAGCAGTATTTTCTCTAGACAAACATGGTTTAAATCGCTAGTATGGCACTGCCGCGGTCAATGCGGTTAGCCGCAGTCAGATTGGACCCCAACCACTCTCACAAGATCTTCCAGTCTTCCAAACCACCTATGCAGGAGCGAATCATGCTGAAACGAATCGGTACTACCTTCCTAACTGGCCTTGCCATCTTGTTCATCGGCACTGCAAGTCAGGCGCAATCTAATCTCACGGCAAAGTCCAGAGGCTTCCAACCTCAGCCTGTTAGAGCAGCGGTAGAGAGCGACCGAATCAAGGACGGACTGATCGGCCCCGTACGCAGAGTTCGCACTGAAATTGTGAAACTTGCCACGTCGGATGGCAAAGCGGTCGAAGGCAAGCGCGAGTTGCTCGAAGTCGTCGCCTATGACATCAGGGGCAACAAGGTTGAGAACCAGTACTTCCCGGTGGCGGGAGCTACCCTCACCGGCAAAGAGGTTTACAAATACGACGACAAGGGAAACATCAGTGAAATGACTTTGCTTAATAACGACGGATCGTTGGTGGGCAAGGAAGCTTACAAGTACGAGTTTGATTTCGCCGGGAACTGGAACAAGATGACGACGACCGTTGCAGTAGTTGAGGGAGGCAAGCTCAGCTTCGAGCCAACAGAGGTCACCTATCGCTCAATCATGTACTACATCGATGCGAGCTTCATGAAGATGGCGCAACCCACGGCAGCAAGCTCACCAGTGCCTTCTTCTTCCTCCAGCGCTTCAGGCGATCTCGCAAGTGAAAACTTGGATGCGCGAGTCGTCGACAGCGGGCCGTCGGTCAAAGTCGGGCCCGTGACAAGTCAGAAATCGGCGACTGTGCCTCACCCCTCGAATGAGGCAAACATGAATGTGATGAGCTCAGCCGAATTACAGGATCCGTCTCCAAACGTCGACACCCAGGCTTCGGCGGTAACAATGGCATCGGAACCTCCCAGCGTTACCCCCAACCCTCCCAGCGCCATCCCCAATCCTATTCTTAAAGCGATCTCTGGCGGAGTTCTTAATGGCACTGCAGTTTCATTGCCGAGCCCTGGGTATCCGGACACTGCAAGGAGGATGAGAATGTCCGGAGTGGTCACGGTTGATGTTGTGATCGACGAAGACGGCAAAGTGATCTCAGCCCAGGCCAACAGCGGACCAACAAGCTTAAGAGAATCTGCTGTGCAGGCGGCACTGAGAGCGCGCTTCACTCCGACAAAACTTTCTGGGCAGCCCGTGAAAGTGACAGGCGTCATCAACTACAAATTTTCCCTTCAGTAGAGAATTAGAATTGCGCCCCAGCTTGGTGCTTTCAGCCCCTAGTTCCTACAAGACAATCTCCGGTTAGAGGAGTTAACTTTCCATGGCATTGACAGGACACCTCAGCGACCTTTCACTTTCGGAACTGATCGAGTTCTTTTGCAACCAGCGTAAGGCGGGACAGCTTAAGGTTCTTTACCCCCAGGGCGCAGGTTACTTCTACCTGCAAACTGGTTCTGTAATTGATGCGCGAATTGGCTGCTTGCGGGGGATTGACGCAGTTTACCACGCGTTGACTCTACCAAATGCAGATTTTGAATTCAGCGGATCAACCGAAACGGTTGAGCGCACGATCAATCAACCCTGGACCCAGGTTGTACTGGAGGGGCTGCGCCGTTTGGATGAAGGCCTGACACCTACCGAAGCGTTTCCTGCGGGGTACGTGGCCGGGCCGGAAGATCAGGCACCAGACGAGGTGAAGAAGACCCCTGTTGCCCGTCGCCATGAATTTCACGTGCCGGCTTTTCTTACTTCGTTTGGTAACAAGGAGTCAGTCGCTAAGCGAAAGCCGCTGATTGTTGGGGCGGTGGTGCTATCTGTAGTTGCAAGTGTAGGTGCGATTGGTGTCCCCGCTGGTTGGTATAACCGCGCAAAGGTATCGGTGACACCAAACGAGCCCAACCTAACTGAGTCTGTTTCCCAGGCATCAGTGCCCACTCCCGAGGCTGAAAAAATTGAAGCCCCGGAAAATAACGCCGGCGATGCTCCAGCTCTCGAGGCAAAACGTCAGCGAGAAAAAGACCGCGCCAGAGTGCGCGAAGATAGAGCGGCCTTCGCCAAACAGCCCGCAGACGGTTCCACTCCAGCACCCGCCAAAGGGGGACCGAAAAAGGTTGCGGTGACGGTTGCTTACGATGAATCGGGGCGAGTAGTACAAGCGTCCGGTGCCGATGCTTCGGCGCTGCGCATTGCGCGGCAGAAGCGCTTTCCTCCAGGAAAAGCAGGTTCAGCCACAGTCACGATTCCGATCAACTGAGAAAACGAGAAGGCAAGACCTAACGGCCTTTTTGGTTAAGCTTACCTTCCCATGCCCACCACTTGACTACACTCCCTCCACAACATTCCCGAAATCTGGCTCTTCCGCCCCGCGTAAGCGCTCGCGCCTAAGCCCTGCGTCTGCGACTCTAACTGCTGCAAGACCACTTTAGAAAAAGATCGTGGTAGTATGCCTTGAACTCCATTACCGGAGTCTCGAGGCCTTTTTTATTGCTATCGAGGTTATTGGTCTTTTGAACTCACGATTACTTATGCGCGGGAAATTACAATATGAAAGCAATCTGGAACGACACTGTGGTGGCTGATAGCGACAAGACAGTAGTGGTCGAGGGAAATCACTACTTCCCGCCTGAAACCATCAAGAGAGATTATTTTCAGGAGAGCAGTACGCACACGACCTGTCCCTGGAAAGGCGAAGCGAGTTACTACAACGTCGTGGTCGATGGCCAGGCAAACAAGGATGCTGCCTGGTATTATCCCGAACCCAAGCCCGCTGCCGCGGAAATTAGGCACCACGTGGCTTTTTGGCGAGGCGTAAAGGTGGAAGACTAGACGAGCAGCAGTGAACGGTGAACCTAGGGAGAAGAACTTTTCATGGCTCACGGCTTAGGTTGAGGTTGGCAATTCACTGTTTAGGTTCAACTTCCGTTAACCTCAAGGAACCTCGTTCCTGAGCACGCCGTATATTTCATCATGTATTGTCCCAGCTGCGGCTCCGACGAACGACAACTCAGCCAGTATTGTCGTGCCTGCGGCACTGACCTGCGAGCGGTTCGCATCACTCTGGAGAGACCAGACGCTATTACAGAGTCGGCGGTTTCGGCGAGAGAGCAAATCGGACGAGCCGTCGCCGATTAAGATTCGCATGACCAAATCGGCAAAGAGCTACACACGGTTGCCGAGGACGTGTTACCGGAAATCGAAAAGTTCCTCGAATCGCCAGTTGAAAGGCGCTTGCGTCGACTCAGGGCCGGGATGATTATGGCTTTCATTGGCCTTGGCGTGATGTTAGGTGGCCTGGTGGCCAGCGTGGCCGACGAAGGGTTTTTCGCCTTAGTAATCCCGGGCTTTGTAGCGTTATTCATAGGGCTTGCAATAATCACCAACGGTCTGATGTTTACGGTCCCTCGTAAGAAGTTTCCGGATCACTCGCCTGATCTCCTAGGTCAGAAGAGCCTTGACTCCGGGACAAAAGCCTCGGGCTTTCAGTCAACGGCATTGGTTCCCGACGCTCCAACGAACGACCTCAATGCGGGCGAGCGAGCTTCCCTTTCTGTTACCGAACCCACCACGCATCAACTGAAAACGGGGCGCTGACTGTGTTTAGGTTCTGAAATCACGGATGTCTTTGAAGGGCGTCTCGAGATTAGTAAAGTCAGGTCGATAATAGTAAGCCGCGCCATCGAACTCCTGCATCCAGCCTTCCTCCATTCGCATTTCATCCAGAGCCGCCACTGCGCGCAGCCATTCTGATTCAGTGATTCGTCTGGAGAGTAGGATGTGTCGCGGGTTTGTTCCGGCCTGATTTGTTGGGTAGTACTGAGCCATCAACGAAACAGCCACACTGGGACTGAGCGAGTCTCTAATCCATTCAAGTGAATCACGCACCCCGGCAATGTCATTTGGCAAGACGAGCAGGCGGATCACGAGGCCTCGCTTCAGGAGCCCATCTTCATTGAAGACCAGATCAGCTCCCGTTTGCCGGTACATTTCGGCAATGGCGAGCCTCGAGTGTTCCTTGTAGCCCTTAACCTTCGAATAGAGGTAGCCAGCTTCGTCTTCGGCATATTTCAGATCCGGGAGGTAAATGTCTACGATGCCGTTAAGCAGCTGCAGCACTTCAACTGAATCATACGAATTCGTATTGTAGACAATCGGCACATCCAAACCCTGCTCAACAGCAATAAGAATTGCGCGTGCCATCTGGGGCGCGAAGTGTGTTGGCGAAACAAAGTTTATGTTGTGGCAACCCTGTGATTTGAGCTCGCACATCATTTCCGCTAGTCGCTCATGACTAACCTCGTTTTTGATTTGTTCTTTGTAAGTTTGTGAGATCTGATAATTCTGGCAATAGACACAGCGCAAGTTGCAGTTTCCAAAGAAGACGTTTCCGGCGCCTTTTGTTCCCACCAGGGCAGGTTCTTCACCGAAATGTGGCGTGTAGGAAGAGACAATCGGCAGCCGTCCTGAATAGCAGGCGGCAATGTCATCTTTGAGGCGGTTGTTCAAACAGTCACGCGGACAAACGGTGCAGCGTTCAAGCAATGCCTCAAGCGCTTCGACGCGCCGCTTCAGTTCTCCAGTTTCGAGCAGCCGAAGATAAGAAGGCCCTTGCCGCGTGCCAGTGCTTTGCTGCGCGCGAATACCTTCAGTTTGGGGTTTTTCTGGATCCATGACACCGGAATCTAATCTGAAATCAAAAATCTGAAATCTGATTACACATGTCTGCGAAAGTGAACGAAATGGGGCTTATGTTGTCCTACGATCTCCGCCGGCGATACTCTCTTTGTTTGGCGCCAGATGAAATCCATCTCTGCATGGATGGTGCTCAACGCCAGCCGCGCTTCGAATATCAGTAGCATACTGCCATAGAATAAGAAGCAAGCGCCCACCAACCCCAGGACCACCGGCACCAGGTTATAGCGCGAATTCCCAACTATTCCGACCACACCAATGGCCACACTCGTTGCCACGAACATTCCCAGTCCCACGTAAAAAGTGACCATGGAACGTTGCAGAATGCGCGCTCGGCTTGTCAACTTATCCAGCTGCTGGAAGATCATCGCCTGCCGCTCGCGCGCATCTTCAGTATCGCCGAGTTTGTGCGGCATCTCCTCGAGTCGATCCGAGAGCGAGCGAACTCGGTCCACCACCCGTCCCAGCCGACCCGAGGTGGAGAGAATCATGCTTCCGCAGGCGGAAATTAGCACTGCAGGTGTGATCATTGCAGTCAGCACCGCAATCGCTGAAGACATCGAATCCATACTGGCTAATGGTAAACGGTAACTGGTAAATGGTAAATCGTAGTGCGAAGGTTAACCGTGTTATTCTCCGGCGCACGGGTTTTGTTTTTCCAATTCATCACTTCCGATCACCTGCCCCATGCGCTTGTGGATCTCCAAAAGCAGTGAAGTGCCCCTTCGCGAACAGCTGGTAACGCAAATCATACTTGGAGCCCTGAGCAATGACCTCAAGGCAGGCCAGCGTCTGCCCAGCACTCGCGAGCTGGCGCGGCGTTACAAGATTCATGCGAATACAGTTAGCGCCGCCTTCAGAGAACTCTCTCGGCGCGGGTGGGTGGAATTTCGCAAGGGCAGTGGTGTCTATGTTAGAACACGCGCTGCGGAGCAAACGCTTGACGGCACTCTGCAGTTAGACCAATTGATTTCAATCTTCTTTAAGAGTGCCCGGCAGCAGAATTATTCGCTTGCCGAGATTCAAACCGGTCTGAAACGCTGGTTGGCGCTGCAACCGCCAGACCATTTTCTCCTAATTGAACCCGATCCGGAGCTGCGCTTGATTCTGAGCGCGGAGATTGAAAAAGCCACGGGCGCGCGGGTGAACGGAATCGATTTCCACGACTTCACGGCAAATATTCTGGCCGGAGCTGTGCCGGTAGTTATGTATGGGCAGGCTGAGCGCGCGCGCGAAGAATTACCGGCAGGAGCAGATGTAATTGCGCTGCGTTCTCACTCTGTACCCGCATCGATGCTTGGTCAGAAACCGCCGCCCTCCTACGCGCTCATCGGTGTGGTTTCGCGCTGGCCCGAGTTTTTGCGGCGGGCTCGCACAATTCTCGTGGCGGCTGGCCTTGATCCCGATGTCCTCAGCTTTCGAGATGCGCGTGAGCCAGGATGGCAAAAGGGTTTGCACCAAACCGCTTTTGTAATCGCCGATTCAAGAATGGCCGCCAAAATCCCGAAAGACTGTAATCTGCGTGTGTTTTCGATTATCTCAGAAGCATCGATGGCGGAGTTGCGAGATTATGTTGATCTCTTCTTCAAGGTAACTCTCCGGACTTAAAGTCATATCACCACGGCTAATAGTCCTAGGGTTTACCAATACCTACAACTAAGGCCTGGTACGCCGACGTGTGCGTCTCTTTTGGCCTGGCTTCGTGACGGGCGGCGTGCTCACTCCGGTGACGGCCGCTTCCTCCTTTTTCGGTTTCATCTTCTCCTTGATGAAGTCTATAACCATCTGCTGCGGGATATCTGCTCTCAACACTACCTCGTTCTGCTGCGGAGTAACCGTGAGACTTTTAAATACCGCTTGTGCGGTTATATCCGGCACCGATGAACTGGCTTGTCGCAGTAGCCCGGAGATCAAGCTGTTGATGATTTTGGCCGTATCGGGATTATCGGCATTCAGCGCGCCGCGCAACATGAAGTTTGTCGCATCCATCGTTACGGCCGCGTAAAAATCACCAAACTTTGAATCGCAGCGCGGGGCCCTGGCATTCGCTTCTGTCCCAAGCAGGCCAAAGCTCTTGCTGAAGGAAGCCAGTGGTGAACCCGCAATACTTATCAACGCGTTGGGATCGCGCAGCAATGAAGCCAGGCTTTCGGGGGTGATGCGTCCATTGCCTGCCGCGGCATCGACTGCCGCTTTCAAATAAGCGGTCGTACCGACTGCGATGCTCGTTGGACTCAGCGAAACTATCGCGACTTCAGAGAACGATTTGAGTAAGGGATTCTTCTCAGCTTCCTTGGCGATCGGGTCGATCGTCATCAGGCTGAGGGTTTTCGCGCCATAGGTCTCATCTCGCAGCTTGCCGCCCGAAACCGCGCGCGCAAGGCCCAGGAGAGAATCAGCATTGAAATCGCCACTGGTGACAGCCATGAATTCCGGTGGCATGAAAGCGAGTTCCGCCGACGGTTTTCTGAATCGCACCGCGAATACAATGTACTCCAGCTTGGTAGGATCTACGCCTGCAAACTGCTTAGCCTGGTCAAAGGCCGCACGCATCTCGGCAAGCTCTTTCTCCGGCATCAAGCGCGGAGCGGCTTCGTTAAGAATGCGCTGCGGATTGATAAAGATAAACGTGTCCGCCTCAGGCAGATTTGACAGAGAAGTCAGACCCGTTTGGCTAACGGCAGCAGGAGAAGACGCGTTTACTGGACCACCCACAGCAATAGTCTGGCTGTTCTGGGCGACCATTGACGCGTTCGCTGTCAGAAACAGCAAGATAAATGCGAGTAACTGGAGAAAGGTTTTCTTCACAATGTAAGCCTCCGTGCTGAACTTTGACTATCTTCACACAAGATCCCCCTGCCCGCCACTTCTTTGTTCAGGGCCATGGATGTGAAGAGGAGGGTTTTCAGTCAGGGATTACTATAGGAGAGAGAATGTGAAGCTAATCACCTGTGATCTTTTTCCCTTTTTGTCCGCACGAGACGCGGGCGAAAAACGCGCCTTCCGCGCCGACTCTACCGCCGATGCTCGCAACTTCGAAGGTCCGCTCGCTGCCCGCGCGGACACAACCTGTCCCGTCGTATCTATCTCGACGACAACCGCGACGGTTCCCATCACGCCGGCGCGCTTCGCTTCATCCGGGTATTTCGCACTCGGTATGACGGGCTTGATGCTTGGCGCGCCATCCGAGAATAGTATTGCCTCGGGTTTCGGCTTCCCGGTAGATGGCGAGTGATCAGCTTTGGCAGAAGCTGAAGACGCTGCCATCAATCCAAGCAGAACCACTGCCGAAAGCAGAAGGATCCGGCGAACTCTAATTATTATTGTATTCACAAAATTTACTCCCCCTTTGGCAGGCTGTGTGGGGCAAGGTTTCGCTGGCGATAGGGGTGCCAGACCATCATTGGGCGGCTGGATAGTAACCGAGATTCCAACCGGTGGCTACGTTTCATTCTATGGAGAAATTGTGCCTTGTTTGATCCGACCTACCGTGCGGGTAAAGAGGTTGGCATCGTCATGAGGGCAGCCATTGTTTCGATGCCGTCCCAGAGGTTTTGCAGTCTGATATTCTCGTTTTCAGCGTGCTGATTATTGTCGTAGTTAGCAATGGGAACTGTGATCGTTACGGTTCGCAGGTTGGCAGTAATGATTGAGAGGGGCAAGCTGCCGCCGGAGGTCGGCAATTTCACGATCGGTCCCGTTGAACTGGTTCGGACGGCATCCAGAACTGCCTTCGAGATCGGCAAATCCATGGCAGTACGCTCGGCGTTATAGCCTCCGGTTCGGTGGACGACTTTCGCGATTAGGGAATTATTACGGCGCTCCTCGTCGGTAGGATCGCGGTCGATAACGTGAAAACCTTGTTTGCGGATGTGACTGATTAGACGTTCCACCTGCCGCTGATAGTCGTTCCCTTTCACTAGACGCAGATCGAGAACGGCGTTGGCCGTTGTAGGAATTACGTTACGAGCCAGCTCCCCAACATCACCGCTGCTCATTCCGTTGATATTGAGCGATGGTTCATTGATCAGTTGGAGTAAGCTCCTGCCGGCGTTTTCGGTTCGAGCAAGACCGAGTTGCGCTTTGAGCTCGTTATCGTATTGCGGTGCCTCCGAAATCGCACGACGCTCTACTTCGCCCAGCTGGGCTACGTCGTCATACCATCCGGCGATGATCACACGTCCTGCCTCGTCTTTCATCGAACTCAGCAGCTTCGCCAGAATCATGGCCGGATTAGGCGACCAGTTACCATAGTGGCCGCTATGGAGCGGGCGCCTGGCGCCGTAAACAGTGACATCGACGTTAGTATCCCCGCGCACTCCAAAAACCACCTGCTTAAGTCCTGATTGGTGAACTGGACCGTCGCAGATTAGCCTCGCGTCAGCCTCTAGCAGTTTCTGATGAAGACGAATGATCTCGCCAAGATGCGGTGAACCCGCCTCCTCTTCACCCTCGAAGAAAAACTTGAGGTTCGAAGTCGGCGTCACACCTTGCGCCTTCAGTGCCTCAGCGGCGGTGAGGATCGCCATCACACCTGCCTTATCGTCCGATGCCGACCGGGCGTAGAGACGCCATTCCGGATTGAGGCGCTCACCTTGCGTTGGCATAGGCAAAACTGTCCCGCTAACTTCGAGTGAAGCAGTACGAAGAGCCGGCTGCCAGGGGAGAGTTCCGGTCCACTGTTTCGGATCGGTCGGTTGGCCGTCATAGTGGGCATAGAGAATTATGGTTCTTGTGGCGCCGGGAACCTTCCATTCACCGTACACGACTGGCGGGGCATTGAGATCTTTCGCTTCCAACATTTGCGGGTTGAGTCCGCGGACCTTCATCATCTGCAGAATGAGGCCGGCATTCTTGCGGATGTTGTCTCGATCAGAAGCGACGTTGGGGATCGAAAGCAGGCTGACGAACTCATCGAATATGCGCTGTTCATTTGCGACGCGTATTCCCTGACTTTGCTTTGCTGCGCGATCGCTCGGTAGCAAGTGCCACTCAGAACCAGCAAGATCGAGATCAAAACAGCGCGCCGAAGGTTGTCGGGGCGTCCCTCCGTGGGCGCCCCTTTGCCGAGCGGAGGTACCCCTTGGCGGATCGGGGGCGCCCACGAAGTGACGCCCCGACAATGAAACCGGGGGCGGGCTTCACACGATCCTGGCTGAATTTGGCGAAGAGTTTGAGATTTGTTTGCGCAGTGGCCCACGTTCATACGTCCCGGCGAAAACGCTACGGTTTAATCGTTTCATCTTTAACTGATGCAGGTTGCGTGGCATTCACGTGAATTACCGCCGAAGCGGAATCCAGATAGAAATGCCGGCCGGATCGATTCACTGCTGGATCCGGATCCGCATTGCAAGCATATGAACTCTCACTCGCAGAGCCCGAGTTTGCGTTCATTGTGAAGACGTACCCATAGATCTTTGGCTTGCTCGTATTGAAACGGGAATCGAGATATCCGCCTGCAGCCAACTGCTCGAAAGTGCCGTAGTCACCAGGGTTGCTTAGGTTATACGCGGACTGAGCACTGCCGATCGCACGCATGGTTGCAAGGGCGGCTGCTTCATCCATCCGTCCAGAGCTTTGTACCAAATCGTTTGTGTACGATTGGCAACTAAGCAATGCCATGAAAGGGACAAGTAGAAGAGAGAACACCAAACGCCGAAGCATGCAGCAAACTCCTTTTCGTTTCGCCACCGGGTGTCAGAATTGTTGCTGTCCGCATCCAGCTCGATGCACGGTCGTGTGCGGACGATATTCTGGAGCGGCCTGATCAGTCAATAGCATTCGCTGATTTCCAGTGCGGCAAATTGTAAATAGGTCTCTCATTCATACCCAGCTAAAGAAGTCTGTCGGGAAAAGCATTTGCTCTTCTCACGACAGACTCCTAAAGCA
>JBPCIQ010000284.1:0-7304 GCA_051006135.1 Pyrinomonadaceae bacterium
ACCACCCGCAAGCGCAGCCTGCAAGTGTATGAAGAATTGCGGCGGGGTAGTAAAACACCAACATGAGTTTCTAACCAGGATTTCCTGTTTCCAGTTAGCATGAAAGGATTTCCCGAGATCCGACGAAGAAGATATCAACCGCTGGTTATTGGCGCCCTGCTTGTGGCGTTGTCGTTTACCCACGCCGGCTGCTTCATTGATGAGCCCTACGAGACTTATTACGGACAGAACGTGGTTCCCAGGTCTCAAGAGTTTCGTTGGATAGACGGTGGCTTGCCGCAAACGTTCGATCCCGCATTCGCTGCCGCGCCGCCAGATACCGACCTGGTAAGAGCAATCTTTGAAGGCCTGACTGACTACGATCCGCGCAAGCTCACCCCCTTGCCTGCGGTTGCAACACGCTGGGAATCATCCGACGAGGGTCGTATTTGGACGTTCTATCTTCGGGCGGACGCTCGCTGGTCCAATGGCGAGGCAGTTACTGCGAAGGATTTTGTTGATTCGTGGCAGCGTACCATGAAGATAGGCAACCTTGCTCCGCATACTGACCTGCTCAGCAATATTGTCGGAGCCCAAGGGATTTCCGGTTCCACCCGAAAGTCCGCGGCTGGGGTCGGTGGCATTAAGCCGCAGAGAAAGCCGGAAGCATCAGCCCCTCAGGAGGCTGAGCGACTGGGCGCCGAGGCGATTGGGGATCGGGTGTTGCGCGTTCACTTGCAACGGCCGGATATGAATTTCCCTGCGCTTGTAGCACATCCGGTTTTTCGTCCGGTAAAACTCAAGGAGCAGGCATCGATGCAGCGAATCGGTCCACCTGGCCTGGTTTCGAACGGTGCTTTCCTCCTTTCAAATAGCGAGGCCGGCCGAGTACTGCTGGAACGCGCCGATAACTACTGGGGCAAAAACGACGTCAAGCTTCAGACCGTGGAGTTTGTTGGTGCAGAAAATGCCGAGGCGGCTTTGGCTGCCTATCGCGCGGGTGAAGTTGATGCGGTAACAAACTCTGCTTTTGAGCCGTTGGCGTTAAAACTCCTGGCGCCATTCAAGGACTTCAGGCGACAAACCTATGGCGCACTCACCTACTATAGCTTCAATGCTTCACGTGCTCCGTTTGACGATGTGCGCGTGCGCGAAGCGCTGGCTATCGCTATTGATCGGGACCGCCTCAGCCAGGGTGAAATGGGTGGAGCGACAGAACCGGCAAAGAGGTTTCTGCCGGAGGTAATGTCCGGCTCGCAAAAACCGGTTATCACGAAATCGGAGCTGCTCGATAAGGATGACGAACGGGCCAGGCAATTGTTGGCCGAAGCGGGTTATCCCGAGGGAAAGGGATTTCCAAAAATCCGCCTGCTGATAAATAGAAACGAGCAGCAACGCCAGGTTGCGCAGGCGATTGCTTCGATGTGGCGAGCTTTCCTGAATATTGAAACCGAAGTAGTAATAAAGAACTGGGATGAATATGCAGCTGCTATTCGGGCTGGTGATTACGATGTCGTGCGTCTCGGGATGGTTATGCAGACGGCCGATGAGTTTACCAATATCCGCATAATGTTCCAGCACGAACTCCAACCCGCAGACCCTGCTGGTGGAAGCCCATCGCCTCTTCGTTCCCCAGATGAGCGATCCGTGGGCGAAGGGTCCAGCGAAAGGAAAACGACCTCCCAGCCAGTGATCGAGTCAGAAGCCGTAGCGTTGAATGAGTTAAGGGCCATGCCACTCTATTTCGCATCCTCCTATGCACTCGTCAAACCGTACGTGGTTGGTTTTGACTCAAATGTTCTGGATGCTCCGTCTTTGAAGCATGTGCACATTGACACAAACTGGGCGGAGCAGAAAACTGGCAGCGGCAATACGTCCAAGTGATGGCTAAAAGGAGATGCAAATGGACCGGACCTATTGGAAACAAGTGATTGTGGGAATTGGTCTGGCAATAATCTGTTGCATTGCGATATCGTGCGGTGCGGCGGCCTCAAATGAAGAGTTCTTTGGCACAACTGCTCCTCCCGAACGCAACGTCCTCCGATATGTCAACGGCGATGAGCCTGAGTCGCTGGATCCACCGGTCAGCTCGGGGCAACCTGAGGCGAGAATTTACCTGGCGCTCCATGAAGGCCTGGTTGAGTATGACCCCAAGACCCTCAATCCAATTCCCGCACTAGCCGAGCGCTGGGGCGTGAACAACGACTCATCTGAGTTTGTTTTTCACCTGCGAAAGAATGCCCGTTGGTCCAATGGTGATTCAATCAAAGCGGAGGACTTTGTTTTCAGCGTTCGACGCGCACTCTCGCCTGAGCTCGCCTCACGCAGCGCTTACCTTGCCTACTACATACAATATTCGCAGGCCTACAACGAAGGAGCCGTCTTCGTTAAGGACGGACAAACCGACCAATTCCTGCTTGAGAAGGATTTTGCCGCGGACGCGCAGGAGGTGCCGTTGGCGCTTAGTCAAAAATCGCTGGGCTCCAGCGACTCGGAATATCGGCCGACGGCTGCAGAACCTCAGCCGGATCCGGATACGCCCTTTCATCAATTTATGCATTCGCCGGCGAGATTAACTCTACCGGGGTCAGAAAACGCCCGTGCCAAGTTGCTTGCCGCGAATGCCAGGCTGCAGGCAGCTGTCGCAGGCAAACAGTTCATACCGGTAAAGGCTGAGGATATCGGGGTTGAAGCTGTCGACAATTACACCGTACGCATTTCTCTCTCTCAACCGGCGCCTTACTTTATCGGGCTCCTTGCGTATCAGCTGTTTCGTCTGACCCCGCGCAAGATTATTGAAAAGTACGGGCCTCAATGGACTGATCCTGCGCATATCGTCACCTCGGGTGCGTTTAAGGTGAAGTCGTGGATCCCCTACAGCGAGTTGGTTGTCGAACGTAATCCCATGTACTGGGACGCGGCAAATGTTCGCCTTGAGGAGATCCATTTCTATCCTTCAACTGATAATCCCACGAGTATGAACCTCTACAAGGTCGGTGAGGCCGACGCTGTTTTCAATCACACAGTACCAAATGCCTGGCTCGACGTGGTCCGGCCAAAGAAAGACTACATGGACGGAGCAGAAGCTGCGATCGTCTACATTCTCATGAATGTGACAAAGCCGCCGATGAACGATCTGCGTGTGCGCCGGGCGTTCAATATGGCGATTGACAAGGTTAATTATGCTAAGTCGAGAAGGGTTACCAAACCCCTGGTGGCCTTCACGCCTGAAGGAATTTTCCCTGGCTATCCCCAGCCAAAGGGCGACGCATTTGATCCCGAGCAAGCCAGAAAGTTGCTGACCGAGGCTGGCTACCCGGTGACAAATAAAGGAGGCGGAGGTTACGAATGTAAGGGCTTTCCTGTTGAGCAGGTCGAATTTAATTTCAATACGAGCTCATCGAATAAGACGGTGGCTGAGTTCATGCAGGCCCAATGGAAGCAGACCCTGGGAATTACTGTGCCTTTAAGCAGCATGGAATTTAAGACGTTCATGAACGTTAGATCCAAGCTTGAATACAAGGGCTTTGCGATTGGCATTTGGGGTGCCGATTACATGGATCCATATACGTTTCTTGGTCTTTTCTCCACTGCGGGGGGCGATAACGGCAGTGGCTGGTTTGATCAAAAATACGCAGATCTGCTCGATCAAGCGAATCGCACAGTCGACAAACAGAAGCGCTATGAGTTGCTCGCACGGGCAGAGAAATACATGTTGGACGCTCAACCTGTTATTCCAATCGAGACTTCGTCAGTTAACTGGGTTAAGAAGCCTTACGTGAAGGGGTTATACCCGAATGCAGCGTCACTGTTTCCATGGAAGTTTGTTTATATCGAGCGCGATCCTGCGAAGTGGGATTACGGAGTGCCGAAGCTGACTGAGTAGGACTTGATTGATAGCGACGACACAGGCGTCCTAAAGAATGCTTCGCTTCATCATCCGACGGCTAATAATTACGATCCCGACGATTCTCGTCGTAATCACTATTACGTGGGGCTTGATCAGGCTTGCCCCGGGAAACTTCTACACCGGCGAGAAGAGAATTCCTGCCGCAATCGAAAAAAACATTCGCGAAAAGTATGGGCTCGACAAACCCTGGCACGAACAGTACGCCCGCACAATGCGCCATATCCTCACGCTGGACTTTGGCACTTCATTGAAATACGAGGGCCAGTCGGTTAACTCGATCATCGCCCGGTCTCTTCCCGTCTCCGCCACCATTGGGATACTGGCCTACCTTCTCGCCCTGATAGTGGGAATTACGGTTGGCTCCGTCGCAGCCCTGAAGCAAAACTCCCGTTGGGATTATGCTTCGATGGCGCTCGCCATGCTGGGCATTTCGATTCCAAACTTTGTCCTCGGCCCAATCCTCGTCCTGGTTTTCTCACTAACGCTTTACTGGCTGCCCCCCTCGCGCTGGGAACCTTTTCCGAGCAGAAATGTGATTCTGCCTGTGCTTACGCTTTCAGCGCTCTACATGGCCTACATCGCAAGGCTGACCCGAGCGGGCATGCTGGAAGTGCTCAGATCGGACTACATTCGCACAGCTCGCTCGAAGGGTTTAAGTGAGAAGGACGTGGTGATTCGCCACGCGTTGCGCGGGGGCCTGATGCCTGTGGTCTCATACACCGGGCCGGCTCTGGCGTTTCTGTTGACCGGCACTGTCGTAGTCGAACGGCTATTCGCTTTGCCAGGCCTTGGTACCTATTTTATTCAAGCCGCCTTGAACCGTGACGAGCCGCTGCTGATTGGCATCGTTTCCTTCATTGCCATGACGCTCTTAATAATGAACCTGCTGGTTGACATCGGCTACGCGTACCTCGATCCGCGAATACGCTACTAAACAGTGAAGGAAGACCGACCAACAGATCCGCGCGAGCTGGAGAAACCCGCATTCACGCCGCTGGGCACACCGCCGTCGCCGCCGATCAGCAAGCGAGAAGGCGATATTATTCATACGTCGCCCGAATTGGCGGTCGGCGAAGGCGATGTTCGCTCTGCTGAGCGGGGTGAATTTGTTGTTGGTACCTCACTTTGGCGAGACGCGTGGCGCAGATTACTGAAGAACAAACTGGCCGTCTTCGGGATGATCGTTGTTGCCATAGTCACATTCGCTTCCCTGATCGGTCCATTCGTCATCAAGCTGGCTACGGGTTTGACTCCGGACTACATCCCACCTGATGTTGCACTCTTGAAATCGTTTCCGCCTTTTACCGCTCCAGATGGATCGTTTTCATGGGCACATCCCATGGGAACCGATACCCAGGGCCGTGACTTGTTGGCGCGCGTGCTCCAGGGAGGGCAGATTTCTTTGATGGTTGGCATCATCTCCACTCTTGTATCTCTCGTGATCGGCGTGAGCTATGGGGCCATTGCCGGCTATCTTGGCGGCCGCATCGATAACATCATGATGCGGGTGGTGGATGTGCTCTACTCGCTTCCTTACATCATCATAGTAATCGTGCTGCTTTCGATGTTTCGCAGCCAAACTGCTCGCGGCCAGCTTCTTCTTCTTTTCATCGCGCTCGGGTCAGTGTCGTGGCTGACCATGGCGCGAATAGTGCGCGGGCAGGTGCTGTCGCTCAAGCATCAGGAGTTCGTGCTTGCGGCAAGAGCTACCGGAGTTTCCACACCCCGGATCATTTTCAGACACATCGTGCCAAACACGCTCGGTCCCGTGATCGTCTACGCCACGCTGACCATCCCAACTGTGATGTTGACGGAGGCGTTTCTTTCGTTCCTTGGTTTTGGTGTGCAGCCACCCCTGGCGTCGTGGGGAAGTCTGGCGAGCGATGGCATACAGAACATTGCGATCTTTCCCTGGCAACTCATTTTTCCCGGCTTGACGATGGGATTAACGCTTTTCTCCCTGAACTTTCTTGGAGATGGATTGCGCGACGCCCTCGATCCACAGATGCGAAAGTTTTGAAATCAGTGACGATAACCGGTGACAAGATAAACCTAAGACCTGGAGGTCTCGTCACTTATCACCTGTGAAGCTATGAGCACTGGCAATGGAAACCTGCTGGAAGTCAGGGATCTTCGAACCTACTTCCACACTGAGGACGGCACGGTAAAGGCTGTTGATGGGGTTTCGTTTGTCCTCAAACGCGGCGAAACCCTGGGGATCGTTGGGGAGTCAGGTTCTGGCAAATCTGTCACCAACCTCTCAATTATCCGCCTGATTCCAAGTCCGCCTGGTGAACTTGTATCGGGCGAAGTCATCTTCGACGGTCAGGATATGCTGCTCCTGTCAGAGGAGCAGGTGCGGAAGATTCGTGGTCGGCGGATCGCAATGATTTTTCAGGATCCGATGACTTCGCTGAATCCCTTCATGAAGATCTCGCGGCAGTTGATGGAGATGACACAACTGCATTTGGGCCACTCAAAAGCGCAGGCTTACGAGCATGCGGTTGAAATGCTCGAAACCGTCGGCATTCCTGAGGCGCGAGTTCGTATAGATGACTATCCCCACCAGTTCTCAGGAGGTATGCGCCAGAGAGTAATGATTGCAATGGCTCTTTCGTGCAAGCCGGAGCTTTTGATTGCGGACGAACCGTCCACGGCGCTCGACGTAACAATACAGGCGCAGATCCTCGAATTGATAAAGAAACTCAAACGGGAGACCGGCACAAGCGTGATTCTCATTACACACGACCTCGGGGTTGTTGCGGGAATGGCGGATCACTTGATTGTGATGTATGCGGGGAAAGTTTTTGAGCAGGCGCCGACAAGGGAGTTATTCGCCTTGCCCGGAAATCCTTACACAAAGGGATTGCTGCGCTCAGTTCCGGATCCCACCGATGAACACGGCAAGCTTTACCAGATTCCGGGACTGCCGCCTGACGTCGCGCATTTGCCGCCGGGCTGTCCCTTTGCGCCACGATGCGATCGCGTGGCGGATATTTGCCATAAAGAGTTTCCGCCGTTTGTGCAGTTAACGCAGGAGCATTATTCGCTTTGCCATTTCGCGGCTGATGTTTATAGCGAATCACGAAGCGAGGCTTCAACCGGTAGTCTTCGGAGCATCGACCTTCCGGGGTAGTAAAGATGAGCAGTCAAGGGGCCGACTTAAACGAAATCCAACCCATACCGATGCCCATCGATAGGGGCACGGGCGAGCCCCTGCTTGCCATACGGGATCTAAAAGTCCATTTCGATCTCGGTGGTGGCACGTTCTGGGATAAGCTCGTCGGCGGTGGTGTGAAGCGGGTCGTAAAGGCGGTAGATGGCGTCACGTTCGACATCTATCGCGGTGAAACACTCGGGCTAGTGGGGGAGGCAGGTTGCGGCAAGTCCACTCGGGGCCGGGCAATCCGTCGCC
>JBPCIQ010000285.1:0-6602 GCA_051006135.1 Pyrinomonadaceae bacterium
TACCGGTGACAGCCCGGGACATCAACGAACTTGACCGTTTGTTATTTGAATTCCATGGAGTGGGTTCCAGAGAAGAGTTTGAAAAAGCCTACGGTAAGCAAGCGCACCTGGGCTTGTTCATTCGAACGCTGGTTGGCCTTGATCGCGAAGCCGCCAAGCAGGCGTTTGGGGACTACCTTACGCGGCAAACTCTTACTGCAACTCAGATTAGGTTTATTGATCAGATTATTGATTACCTTACGCAGAACGGTTCGATGGATCCCGGACTTCTTTACGAACCGCCTTTCACAGATTATGCGAACACCGGGCTGGATGGCGTCTTCGTAGATCAGGATGCGAACGGAATCGTAACGATCCTAAACTCCATTAAAAACAACGCCGCTGCGTAACGCAGCGGCAGGAGTATCAGGATGACTCCGGGCTGAGAACGGAACTCGATCGCCTGGCCAGGCGCTTCAAGGTTAGCACGCTGGTAATCTTGCGTCGGATTCACGATGCCGGTGGCCTCACCAGGGAAGAGTTTTGGCAGGCGTACGACGACGAACTCAAACGACTGCTCGCTATTTCCAAGAGTAGCGGCGGCAACTTCTATTTGACGCAAGCCGCTCGTGTTAGCAAACGTTTCGCTCGCGCGTTAGTAATAAGCACTCTTGAGGGTCAGACACTGCACCGTGATGCCTTCCGCATGCTCGGTTTCGCAAAGCTGGAATCTTTTAAGAAGCTTGGGCGCAGCCTTGGGGTGGTGGCGTAGTGTCTTACCTGCTCAAAATCGAGGGGTTGTTGGACGAAACCCGTTGGCTATGCCCGCACTAGCGTAGGTTTTGGGGCTGTTACACCTAGAATGGCCCTCGAACAAAATGTTCGCCACTGCGAACGACAACAAATCTAAAATGATCGACGAGACGGTCCTACGACGAATAACGGCAAACTTCGAGATTTTTGGTGCTAAACCCATCATTCGGGGCATGCGCATCTCTCTCGAGTTGATTCTCAGCCTGCTCGCTCAGGGTGAATATCGTCCGTGGGTCGACGCCTCGCTTATGACCTCACCAACCGTTCCTTCCAGTATCCCGGTTCGCGAGCGTAGTGCGCGACAGCTACAATGAGTACGAACTCCGGTTCAATTGTGTAGAGTATCGAATACGGAAACACGTGAGTCAGGCAGCGACGAACGTCTTCTTCAATTGTGCGCGACCGTTCAGGAGCATCGAGAATCCCGCGAATTGCATCTTCGACCTCACCGACAAACCGCAACCCTAAATTTGGCACACGATTTCCATACCAGTGCGCTGCTTCGCGATATTCTTCGAGAGCTTCCGGATGAAACTCATATCTCATCGGGTGAGCGAGTCACGAACGCTTTGCAGGGCCTCCTCGCCCGGAATCGTCTTGACTTTGCCGGCACGCACCTCATCTCGCCGTCGCTTCGCTTCGGAGAGCCACAATCGATCAATCTGTGTGAGTGCCTCCGCATCGAGGCTTTCCACGAGAAGATCTGCAAGTCGTGCCCGCGATTCGCCAGGTAAAGTCATGGCCTGCTCTGCTAGTTGTTCAACGGTGGTAGACATGACTAGAAGATACTGCGATTCGACGACTCCCTCAAGTCAAACCTGCACAACGGGTCAATCTACAAAGTCAGGCCAGCGAAGGGTGGTTGAAAACTTCGAAGTCGGCCAGCATCGGACGATCGCGCGGCACCCGCACCACATCAGCGATAAAACCCGCTGCGTAAGTAGCAAGTTCACATCCTACATCGCGCAAAAGCGCATTGAAATTCCAATTAACCCAGCTTGAGCCCGCGGATTCCACATTCGTCATTGGTAATGATCCGATCACGCGCGAGATCGCGTTGAACGCGATGGTCGCTTAGGTCTTCTTATTCGTTAGGATTGGGCATGACCGCGGCGACTGAGGAGGTTTCCAGAATCGCACAGGAATGCAGCATGACGAACTGGGATGGATACGGTGCGGCTCCGATTGCAGGCGATACCCATTGGCAAGCCTGTCTATTCCTGGACACACTGCCGTTGAACGCCGGCCCCTTCGGTCGGTGCTGAGCCGGATGGACATCTCACGCTCGAATGGTACCGTTCACCACGACACACACTTTCTGTTAGCGTCAGCCCTGAAGGTGATTTGCACTATGCCGCTTTGCTGGGACCAGCCAAAGCTTATGGCACCGAACCCTTTCTTGGAGACATTCCGCAATCTATCCTCGATTTGATTCACCGCGTTGTATAGGAGACAAGCAAGTCAGGGGTGCTGATTGCCGGATGACAAACAGACCCACATTGCTTGCGGTTTCGGATGATGAATGGTTGGCGCGGTTCATTCTCTTTCGAAACCAAATTCGCCGTGATCAGACCGTCAAGCAAGACGCCTTTATTCCTTATCCTTACCCAGATCTCTCTGTGACACGCCGCCTTGGATTGACAGACAATGAGCTGTGGGAATTAGGGCAAGAATTCGCGAACAGCCGTCCGGCAACTTGTACGGACGAGCTGATGCCCACGCGAGAACCTTTAGAGAACAATCGTTAACTCTTTCCCCGACCGAAAACCAAGAAACCACGTGAATGTCACGGGTTGACCACTCGACAAAAGTTGACCATGTCAGGGGCTGCCATGCGGGCCCCTACTCGTTTGCCGAAAGACGGCACTAATCAATCGGCGCTTGAACTCTTCCTCTCGCGACAACACACCTGGCGTCTGGAAGTGGCTGAGTACACGCTTCGCTCACAAGGAACCTCTGGTATTCGAGTTTGGCTTGGCCAGCCAGGTTGAGTATGTCGAGTAAGGTTCCGATGCGAAAGGCAATTGAGTCATCAGGTTCTCCGCCCTCTTCTGCCAGACGAAATTCTGAAAGCGCTTCCGTCCAGTTGCCGACGTCAGCCAATTCGATCGCCAACAGCTTGTGAGTGTGTGGATCGTCTTCTTGCCTCAGTGCCGCACGGTATTCACTGATTGTCTTGCCTGGTTCTGCTCTCAGCTTCGCCTGCGTAGCACGTGCCAGATGCGCATCAACGCTCTGGTGGTCTGAGTAAAGATATAAGCCAATCACAGCAAGCACCACCGTTGCGTATACCAACGGTGTAGCAATACGCCAGCGGGGTACAGCACGAGGAACGCCTCTGCCCGGAGCTGCATTTATCGCGCCTGCCGTTAGTTCATGTCGCTTCCGAACGAACTGCACGACCAGATAGAGCGGAAGCGTAATGAAAGGGAAGAATAGCGTTGCGAGCGCCCACAACATGGCAAGAAACAAAGGAAAGCGACGCCGCGCACTGGCCAGTACCCAGGTGGACAGCAGCGCCGATATTACGAGGACAGCGGGTCGGATGAGATCAAATAGCTCGCCGGCAGACATGTTGATTCGCCAGCTCACGCGCGAGTTGGCGGTGGATTTCCGCCTATAGTGAAAAGCGTCACTGAACTGGAAAGCCCAAGACCGGAGAGCCGGCCCGCCATAATCACAATCATTTCATCCTTCTCGACTACGCCGGCCTCAAGCAAGGTTTTCTCTCCTGACTTCAACATCTGTTCGGTTGAATCCGCGAGGGGAGCGATCAGTGCTTCAACTCCCCAAATTAAAGCCAGCTCGTTTTGTACGTTCGGAGAGTTTGTCAGCGCAACAATCCGTTGCTCAGGACGTAGCGTAGAAAGTCTGCGCGCCATCAGCCCGGATTCCGTGAAAACTGCGGTCACTTTCGTTCCCATTTCATCCGCGGCAAAGGCGGCGGCTTTGCAAAGCGCCCGACTAACCTTTAATGATTTCCGGTCGGCTCGTCTCACCATCTTATTGGCTTCGGCGTCTTTTGCTGACTCAGCAGATTCGATGATGCGGGTCATGGTAGCCACAGCCGGCACTGGATAAAGACCCATTGCAGTCTCTGCTGACAACATGAGAGCGTCGGTCCCATCCCAAACAGCATTGGCTACATCGGAGGCTTCGGCACGCGTGGGTCTGGGACTCGTAACCATTGATTGAAGCATCTGCGTGGCTGTGATCACCATTTTGCCGGCCCGCACGCATCGTTCAATAATCCGCTTCTGATAGACGGGCACAAGCTCAACGCTGGTTTCGACGCCGAGATCCCCGCGCGCAACCATGATTGCATCCGTGACTTCAATGATCTCGTCGAGATTCTCGATCGCCTCGGCCTTTTCAATTTTCGCCACCAGAGGGGCGCGCCCTCCGGCCTTGATAATTAGTTTCTTCGCCTGAATGCAGTCTTCCGCACGGCGTACAAATGAGAGCGCGATGTAATCAACGTCCTGCGCAACGGCCCAGTGCAGGTCGGCAACGTCTTTCTCGGTTAATGACGCAATTGGTAAAGGGACGCCGGGCAGGTTGATGCCTTTTCGCTCACCAAGTACGCCGCCATTAATCACGCGGCAAACGAGATCGGTCTCAGTCGTGCTTTCAACCAACAGCGCTATCGCACCATCATCTAGTAAGATCTTGGCACCCGGTTGTACTACTCGTGGCAAATCGGCGTAGTTTGTCGAGACTTGATGCACGTCTCCTTCCACCGGACGCGTGGTAATAGTGAAAAGGGCCCCGCCTTCAAGTGCGACAGGCTGACCATCTTTCAGCTGGCTGGTGCGTATCTTAGGACCGGAGAGGTCGACGAGTACGGCTACAGGACGGTTTAACTTCAGCGCCGTAGCGCGAATGTTCTTGATGTCCTCTTCTTTATCCTCACGCGTGCCGTGAGACATATTGATGCGCACGCCGTTTGCCCCCGCCACGATCAGTGCCTCAATTGTCGCAGGGTCACGCGATGCCGGTCCAAGAGTCGCAAGGATTTTTGCTTTCCGCATAACTGTATGCCTCACCCTTCAATCAGAACTAGCTAGGAGTGCAGTCTGGATGGCTTGCTCCAACTGTTCTGGCATGGCTGCGCCGTAGCCGATGAACCGCTTCACGAGCTCGCCGTTACGATTGAATACGAACGTCTGTGGAATGCTGTCGTTATCGGAGAGAAAAAGATCAGTTAGAGCTTTATCTGGTATGCCCAGAGGGTATTGAATTCTGAATTCGTTAGCGAGACCGGCAACTTTGGGATAGTCATCCACTCCGCCAACATTCAGCCCGACAACGTGCAAACCCTGAGGGCCGAACCGCTGTTGTAGTTCGACAAGATGCGGAATGCTCTGCCGACAGGGCGCGCACCACGTCGCATAAAAATCCAGTACCAGAACCTTGCCGCGATAATCTGACATCTTCGCAGTTTGACCGTCAGCCAAAGCCCACCCCATCCCGTTGCCTGGTTCACCGGTTTTCAGCGGGGGCATAGGATACGTAGAATTCGGCGGGCCCGATAAAACAGGCGTGCCTTCTGCGGTTGTGTTTGATTGCTTTTGCGTGCACGCAGCAGGAAGTATTAGGCAGATTAGAAACGGGACAACAGCTAGCTGATTTCGGGCGCCGATATCCGTCATAGATATTCCTATTGTTTGGTGTTCGTGGACTTGCTGCTTGGCAGCCTGGGATTCGGTTTCAGAATTGGCAGTATGATGTCGCGGAGGAAGGTTTTTGTCTTTTCAGAACATCTTGCATCGTTCTGCTGGTAATGTTTCAAACTATATCTCTCGGTATTTCTCGTCAGTCTCTTTGTCCGAGCTTCTTTCTGATTGCTCGGTAGGGATTGGTTTGCCTGGTACGCGATATTCATCGCTCACCCAACGGCCGAGATCAACCAGTTTACAGCGCTCAGAACAGAATGGCCGAAATTGATTGTTTTGCCAGTCGGCAGGTTTGCCGCAGTTTGGACAGTTCATGGGAACTGAAGGGACCTCGTCAGGTTGCCAGCGTGATTTCGTGAACGAGCGACTCCGGTCGCTTGACCAGGATTCGTCTGTTAACGAATTCAATCGTGCCTTCTCGGCGCATCGCGTTTAAGCGGACGGTAACACTCTCTCGCGTGGATCCAACGATTGAAGCAATCTCACGGTGCGGTAGCGGGATATCGATCAATACGCCCTCGGGCTCTGCCACTCCGTAACGGTCTGAAAAATCCACGAGCAGCCGATCAAGGCGCGCGGGAATGGCGTTTAAGGCAAAGTCAGCAAGACGGCTCTCGGCGTGTTCAAGTCGTTGACCGATCAAACGGAAAGTGTAATCATGAAGTCGGTCGTCCTCAGCCATCCCCTTTTTGAACTCCCCCACAGGAATTTTCAACAGCCGCGAGTCGGCGTACGCAACCGCCGAATTCTCGCGTCGCCCAGCGGTTGAGTAAAGCGCGGATTCGCCGAAAAGCGATCCCTCTGAAAGGATGTCAATCACAGCTTCCCGATCGCTGCCCTGATCGATGCGACAAAGTTTGATCCTCCCATGCACAATGGCATACAAGGAGTCGGCCGGGTCACCAGCGCGGTAGACAAAACGCCGACGATGGACGTCGAGCGCAACCGAACTGGCGGCAAGCTGCGACATTAAGGCGTTACTAAGGGTAGGGCCAAAATCCACATTCCCGATTATGGCCGTAATATCAGCAATGTTCAGATCACGGGCACGCTTGGGTTCCATGACTCCTGGTCCCTATCTCTCGGGGGAGATGAGCGAAGATTCTCGGTCGTTTCGAGATGACGGTCTTATAT
>JBPCIQ010000286.1:0-18472 GCA_051006135.1 Pyrinomonadaceae bacterium
TATCGTGTGCCCGCTGTGTCGGTCTTCCCGCATCGGGCACGACTTCTACCACGCTCCTAACGTGTGTAGCAACTGAAAGTCTTGCACTAAAGTGCATAGTTTCGACTAGCGTACTGGAACAATGAAACACTGGCTGAAGGAGTGTGGACGAGGTTTGAATAACGTCTGGGAATTATGAACTCAAACAGGACCGCGAATAAGGATGGCACTGCTGCAGTTTGGCTCGGCCGTGGAGGTGCAAACTCAACTGCAGAACCGGTGAATGGCAGATACTGGGTGAAAACTCGAGACTCTTGCACAACTGGAGAGCCGCCACTCAATGCAGAACCGCGAGCGGTAGCGACCGGATGCTAGATTCTACCAACGATTCAGCCCTAATCCTCTAAGCAAAGTGATCAATTCCAGCTTGAGGGTAACATCCGGTCGCTACCGCTCGCGGTTCTGTATTGAGCGGCGACCGTTTGGAGACTATTACGTTCGCGGATCCCTCTATTCTGAGTTTTAATCAACCAATTGCTTTTCGGTCCAAAGAAATCCTTTTCTGCCCCAGTAAACTTAGGGACCGCGCTCGTTGGACAACCTCCCTCATGGAAAGTGATGCATTTATGCATCCTCGCTTACTCTATTGAGGAATCACTTTTGCGGTCGCGACTGATCTGCCGAATCGCGTCCATAACCGCCGAACGCACCTGGGAAGGCAGTAAACTGCGGCTGGCCAGACGACGAAAGGCCGGAGCGACCTCCGGCTCTCCGCTCATGGTTAGGAGCTTAATTACAGCTAGCCTTAGGTCAATGCTCGGATGAGTTTCGATGACACGCATCAGCGGCTGAACTTCTCCCGCTTTGGCCACAAGAAAGAGCAACGAGAAGGCGCCGTAGGTGTTCTGGTGACTCTCGCCGGTTAAACTGTTGATCGCGTCACCAGCCAACCCAGAACCCGCCAGGGCCGCGCCGATCCTTCGCCGTCGCTCCGGCCCTCCTTCGGTCAAGGCTCGGTTGAAGAATGAAGCAGCGAGATCCGGATTGAGATCATAGAGGGCGCGGACGGCAGCATTGCGGATCTCGGCGGACGGACTATCCAATGAGTCGGTAATCAGGTGAAACGAGTCAACGCCGCCAAGCTGCGCCAGGTCCTTCAGTTCTGCAGCTTGAAGTTCTGCACGTTTCTGCGCGAGTTCCGCAGCCGCTCTGCGCAAGGCTATTCCTTCCTGGCGCCAACGCTCTTCCTCGAAATGCCGACGTTCCTCGGCTTCCGGCCCCTGCCCTTTCTCTTCGACAACAAAACGGGCCTGCTTGAGCGTGGAACGACCTGCTTCCCTTTTACCCTTCAAGGCTCTCTCACCGGCGTGCCGACTGGGTTGATCTTCATTGTGCTAATCTCAAGATCCATCAGACACTACTCATCTACTAGCCATGCCGAGCCGTAGGGCTGTTGGGTCCCGCCACCGTCAAACCTGATCTTCTCCAGATTGTCCGATGCGTCCGGCATCACCAATTCAGGAATCACCACCTCGCCTGCACTCGCTGAAGCTGCCGCCGCCAAACTTAAGGGTTGTCTGGGAGATGAAACTCCTGACGCACTTTCGTTGGCAAGATTCTGATCGCCAAACCCTTCTTCTTTTCCAGACAAGTTGAACTTAGTTATGATCATGTGGCTTACATTCAAGCCAATACTGCTGTCCAGGTCGCATACCTGTTCAGCCACAACCCTTTGTGAAACTCTCTCAAACGCATCCCGAAGCTCCTTACTTGCCGTAACCGCATCATCAGCCAAAATCAGCTCAAAATCGCGGCCTCCCATAGCCCGGTGACGAGCGTGATTACGCACCAATAGCCCCGCTTGATTATGAATTCTGCCGGTAGCCACTACGACCAGGTGAGAGGCTTCAGTCTCGAGCTCCAGGTCGATAGCCCAACGCGCGAAACTCGGAGTAAGGTCTCCATCCCGCGCAACCAGGAGGAACGACTCGCCGCAAATATTCGCCATCATTTGGCCGTAACCATCACGGTCGGATGGGACGACAGCGATCTCGCTCTCCGGAATACCTTGCTCGCGCAAAAGGTAATGCAGACGGCTGATCAGCCATGAACCGTCTTCCAGAAGCGATGACGCCAACCGCGTCGGAGCAAATACATCTTCTACTTTCTCATCGGCAACCGGGGAGCCACACTCACTGCAGGTGGCGTCGCTAACTGTCACAACCGCCAGCGCATGAGCAGTTGGCAAGCGAAAAAGAGCGTGACCTGTCACGCGGCAACTTATCTGCACTTCCCGTCCCACCAATCCGGCATCCTCGAGTCTTGCTATGGAGTCCTGAGACGACCCCACAGCATCTCCTGCAATGAGCTTTGCGGCATAACCTTCGACGTGGGCCTCCTTAGCCCGCCGCAAGAAGACCCTTGCACTCGCATCCTCCAGCATAGAAGCCGCTCGGATACGCTCACTCATAGTTTCTTTGCGCGAGCTCGTGAATAGAGAGTCGGTATCCTGCTTTGCGACAAAGCGCTTAAAGCCGGCAGGCACACTCGGCTTTCCTTGCTCCCACTGAGCAAGGTCTTCTGCTTTTTCAGTCCCGGTTGTTTGCGATTCCCTTCGCGCCACTAGTAGCTCACGCACCTCGAGGCAGAATGAGTCCAGTTTCCTGAATGGTTCAGTTGTACGCGATTCAAAGACGATTCCCGCGCGGATTAGAGGGGTTTCTTCCTTACCCTCATCGAACAAAAGAAAGAAAACGTGGTCGCTCAGAGAGAATATGTCACCACGGAAATAGGCTCCTTGAGTCTCCGATTCAATCGATAATGCAACCGCCGACTCCATCTCGCCAATACGCTCTGGGCCCAACAATAGGTTGTTGAAACAAGCGAGTCTCGCCGAACGGATCACAGGGATGAGATTCTTTTCCTGCAGTCCTTCCAGTAAACGAATGCGCTGCTGTCCGTTAACTGTATGACGCAGAGTCTTGCTCTCAGCAAATAACATCAGCTGCCCTCACCTTCTAGCCGCATTCACTGGACCGCTCGATCTTCTACTGTGGTTGATTAACTTTAATCACAACCGTTTCCTGACCTCCCGCTTTGGACGGATAACGCCGTTGCCGCGCAATTCGCAAGGCAAGAGCTTCGTAAGCGTCCATTCCGGATTTGTGATTAGCAATCGAGGCTTGCGCCACACGACCGTCCTCGATCTGCAAAACGACCTTAACCAACTGAGCGTTTTCAGTGACCTCGTTGCTCTTCTGTTCAGTCACGGTTGCGACCGAGACATTTGCCGCCGAAGCCCCAGTACGAAGATCCTTAAACTCGCCCGTCTGCCCGTTCTTGGTCGAAAAGGTAATGTTCTGTCGAGGATTTGACGGCTCCAGAAGCGTGGCCTGTCTTCCCTTAGTTGCGCGCTGAATTTTGGAATCGTTTCGCGGTTCGCTCCCGGGCAGCGTTGGAGATAGCTCGCCGCCGATTTGACTCGTCGAGCGGTCAGTGACCGCGGCGGGCGAGGCAGAGGGGGCGGGCGGGGTGAATCGCTGACTAGACGAAACCCTTTTCCCAAATCCTCCGGTTACCGCTATGACAGTCGAGAGACCCAACATCATCAAACCCGCCGCAGCCATTGCCAGAATCGGCCGGCTGTAATTACTTACAGAGGTTTCCGGTACTACCGATGAAATTACTAGAGCCTGGGTTGTCGTTGTATCGGGGCTATTAGCGAAAGTATGAGAGGGGGAAGGCAAAAGCGCCGGCTGTGGGGCCAATCCGACCGGTGCGATCGTTTCAATCTCTAGTCCTGTTGCATCCCAACATCCCAATAACTCTGAGACTACCTTCTGTCGTGAGCTCTCGATGGAACGTCGCGAGGGCTGAATAAGTGGGTTAAAGTTAAAACACGAAGGTGGTTGGGCCAGCGCCACACATATTGCCTGCAACCCACTGAGGCGATCGAACTGAGCATCAACTAGTTCCCCCTCATTGAAGTAAAACATGGCAGGAGCCTTGGGATACTCAATCAGTAATCTCCCGGTTTTCTGTTGGTGACGAAGAATGCCGACGAGATCCGCGAGCGGATAATCATTCAGGTGGCCTGTTAGTACCACGAAACGACTTTGCTGCATTTGCTACTCCTTAAATCTCTACTTCACTCCGCCACCCTCTGGGCCAACGCGGGAGTTCACTGGCAGAAGGGCGGAACACGGCAGGGCCAGTTCAATTGCGGAAATGTACTTTCCAGTTTCTTGGCCAGAACAGGATCCAGAGTCTCAAGAATCCTATACTCATCAACCAGCAGATCCCTTCTCTGCATCTCCTGATATGCCAGTGCAAGTCCGTAGTGCGCCTTGGCCAGGTTAGGACGAAGCCGGATGGCTCGCTTGAAGGCCTCCTCAGCATCCCTGTTCTTTCTCATTCGCAAGTATTCCACTCCTAACCCATAGTGCGCTTCTTCCTTTTCCGGATTTAGACGGATCGACTCTTTGAAGGCTTTAATGGCCTCCGCAGATTTATTCAGCTTGAGATACGCATGACCCAGACTCAGATGGACCTCCGCGGCATCCGGTTCCAATTGGAGAGATTGCTGGTATGCCTGGACAGCTCCCAGTAGATTTCCCCGATCAAAACGCTCCCGACCAGTTTTGTAAAACTCAAAAGCAGCCTGGTGGGAAGTTGTTTCCCTTGGCGCTTCGCTCTTCGGTCTATCCGTCGCGACTGGCGGGCTGGTTCTTGTGGCGGTGTTGGCGCTAAGGGAAACCTCCGCCACTCGGGCCTCACTGTCTGCCGGACCCGGACTAGCCTTGGTTCCAATATGGCTTCCCGGCTCCGAAGTGCCCACTTCGAGAGGTTGTACCGGGGCGGGTGGGGAGGCAGCCATAATTAGTAGCGAGGTCGCAGTCACATCTTCGTTCGTTGACAGCGGTGGTGGTTGCTCTACCCACTTTGCCTCAAGTGATTCGCGCGGGGCGGGTACACCGGGCGCAGTTGAAGAAGTATGCGTATCAACAATTTTGGAGATCGTCTGATCGAAATAATACGTGATCGTGCGGTATGTGGCCTCCACCGGCTCATATTTCAGTTCACCCGCTTCAAATAAGACCAGACTCGTCACCATCTTTGTCCAGTTGCCAATACGATCAAACTCGTATTTGTAAGTTTCCCTGCTGATAATTGCCCCATCATCACCGCGAAGAGTCATTGCGATAATGTTGCCTTTCTCGTCATACTTATAATCTTCCTTACCGACTGGTGAGCTCGGTACGAGATAAGAGGCGTTATCGATCCTGGCTCCTTTGAGATCGTAGGTGGTTACTTCGAGCAACTCCAGCGGTCCTTCCGTCAATCGTCCTGACTTGGCTTCGAACTTGGCTGACTCGGTTTGAACTCTTCGCACAGAGCCGAGCAGTCCGTCCTGCTCTTTATTGCTGTCAAGGACCGATATCGCGGCTGCGTGGCCGCTGACGGTGTTCTGTGCTTTAACGGAAAGACCAAGGAGCATGACAAAGCCCAGCCCGATAATTCCCAGTTCACTTATCCGGTAATTGCCACGCATTTGTGCCCTCCGGGTTTACAACGTCGAAAACGAGCTACCACGACACCCAAGTCAGGCAAGGTTCAAGATCGAGGCGAAGTAACGACATTTGAGATTGAGGTCCGTCCCGGTCATGCGGGCCGGCTGGGCTCAGGAGAGCTCGGCAGTTGTCGCAGTGGCGGAGATTCCGCCGGACCGAGCCTACATCTTGTACAAACCGGCGCGAAGGATACAATAAGTAGGTGTTAATTGCTACTCAAATTACTTCGGCGAATGCCAAACTGTGCGAGTAGCGAGGCTTACTTCTTCGAAACCAAATTATTGACTGAGAGTGCGAGAATCTGCGAGCGCAAAGCCCTACGGCTGGATTCGGCGGATTGATGGATGTTCGCATGCGAAAGTGGGTGTGTTTGCGTTAACGGTGGGTGAGAAAAGCTACTGCTCGTCGGTAAATTTGTAGCCAATTCCCCAAACAGTCAAAACCATCTGAGGATTCTCGGGGTTCTCCTCGATCTTGGCTCGTAAACGGTTGATGTGAGAATCAATCGTGCGATCGTAACCTTCATAGGAATAATCCCAGATTTTCTCCAGCAGGTATTTGCGGGGAAAAACTCTACCGGGGTTCGATGCAAAAAGCCGCAGGAGGTCAAACTCCTTTGGAGTCAGTTCAACCTGACGCTCTCCAATAGTTACTTCACGCTTGCCAGGATCAATCCGGAGCTTACCCCTGACGATCGGGGTTTCGTCCTTGATACCGTCAGATCCGGAGCCCCTTCTGTTGCGCCGCAAGACCGATTTGATTCGTGCTTCAAGCTCACGCAGGCTGAAAGGCTTGGTGATGTAGTCATCCGCGCCCATCTCAAGGCCCAGCACTTTATCGACTATGTCGTCCTTCGCGGTGAGCATGAGGATCGGGAGATAATTGATCTTCTCCCTCAGTTCCTTGCAAACCGCCAGGCCGTCCATCTTCGGCAACATGAGATCCAGTACAACTGCGTCGGGTGGATCCTCCAGCGCTGCCTTTACACCGGTTAAGCCATCTTCGACGGTTTTGACGTGATAACCTGCGCGAGAGAAATATTCACTGATCGCGGTAGATATGTTCTCGTCGTCTTCCACAACGAGCAGAGATATCTTGCGCTCGCCTTGTTCGACTACCTGATGGCTGTCGTTAGCGAATTTTTGTCTCTCAGCGGCTGTTCCCATGGGACTGATTCAATCTAAACTGATAATTGGAGGCTCAGAGCGCTATACGTCAAGCGAGAGTGGCAAATTAGGCGTGAGGATAGTACAAGACAAAGAAGCTAAACTCAAGCCTAAGTTTCAATCGTCCCGGCCTTTAGCGAGACATTTGCGAGTGTTTCCGTGCCTCTTTGAGTTTAAGCGGGGACCCTGAAGTGCCGCTACTCCCTGAGCGACAGGGCATTGGCAATCATTTTATATTAAGATCCCATCCTCCATTGAAGACTCGAATGAAAGGAACAATCCGAGATGAAACCTGAAGACAGAAATGAACTGATAGCGAAATATCGGGCGGGTTACGATGAAGTATCCGAGGCACTGAAGAACTTTCCAAGCGAGTTTTTGAAAGCTCATCCAATCCCGGGGAAATGGAGCGCCTGCGAGATCGTTCATCATCTAGCCGACAGTGAAAGTACTTCGGCGATTAGGATTCGGCGGTTGCTTGTTGAACAACAGCCGGTTATTCAGGGGTATGATCAGGATCAGTTTGCCATCCACTTGAAGTACAACGAGCGCGATATGGCGCCGGCTCTCGACGCATTTCGGGCTGCACGCGCGACTACTGCTCAGCTGCTGGCGCTGATGTCTGAGGAAGACTGGCATCGCGAGGGCGAACATACAGAGAGTGGACGCTATACAGCAGAAGATTGGTTGAAGATCTACGCTGAGCATGCACACAATCACGCTGCGCAAATTAGAAGACTTCGATCTGCACTCACGAGTTAAATCACCGCTTTGCTTGACAAACTTTTTTCAGGCGAGCAGAATCCGGCCCCGATACAAAAACTTTACTTCAGTCTCCATTGAACCGAGCTAGCCGCAACATGACGAGTGCCGCCACTCTGCTACAAACATCACTTTCCGATCTTCAATTAGTTCGTCGCGGAAAGGTGCGCGATGTCTATGCTGTTAATGATGACTATCTACTGATCGTCGCAACCGACCGTATCTCGGCGTTTGATTGCGTGCTACCGACACCGATTGAGCGCAAGGGCGAGGTGCTAACAGCGCTTTCAAAATTCTGGTTTGAAAAGCTTGCACACATCGTGGCAAATCATTTTGTCACCACGGAGGTGGATCTGATGCCGGAAGTCGTTGGGCGACAATCCACCAATCTAAGGACCCGTTCAATGCTAGCCAGGCGCGCTGAAGTTTTTCCAATTGAGTGCGTTGTACGAGGATATCTAGCAGGCTCGGGCTGGAAAGACTATCGTGGCACCGGGGAGGTTTGCGGACATAAGCTCCCTGAAGGCTTGCAGGAGTCGTCAGAATTGCCCAAGCCAATTTTTACTCCCGCCACAAAAGCTGAAGAGGGTCACGATGAGAACATTAGTGAGGCGCGGGTTCGCGACCTCCTGGGGGATGAGACAACAGGTTTTCTACGCGATACCTCACTCAGGCTTTACAACGAGGCTAGGGATTATGCCCGCAGTCGCGGCATCCTGATCGCCGATACCAAGTTTGAGTTTGGCCGAAATAAAAGCGGAGAAATAATCCTCGTTGATGAGGTTCTAACTCCAGATTCGTCCCGTTTTTGGCCATTGGAAGGCCACCAGCCTGGAGCCTTGCAGCCCTCGTTTGATAAACAGTTTGTCCGAGACTACCTGCAAACTCTTGATTGGGATAAGAAACCACCGGCCCCCTCGATTCCATCCGAAGTATCGGCGGCAACCACGGAGCGCTATCTTGAAGCATACCGGCTTTTAACCGGAAAGAGTCTCTAGAGATGAGAAACCAGCTCGAAGCCTTAATTGAAGAGATGCTCGACGGCCAGATTCTGCTTGATGAAGCTGTCGCTGAATTTGAGAAGCTCTATATTGAGAAAGCCCTATCCCGCCACCGAAGACATTTGTCCAATACTGCGAAAGTTCTCGGTATTCACCGCAATACTCTTTCAAAACGCGTTGCCGACTACCAGAAACGAGCAAGCGCAACGAGTCGGGCGGCGAAACGGGCTTCCCGTTAATCCTTTTCCCACCAATCTTCGACCCTTTGGTTGACAACAATCTCAGACGGGATTTATACTTAGCACTCGTTTACATAGAGTGCTAATGGTGGCTGCTGTGGGGTATTATTCCTAAACCACTTATTACCAATTTTTACCGGGAAAATCGAAAAGGAGAAACTAAGAGAATGGCTACAAACATACGGCCTCTCCATGACCGCGTCATAGTGCGGAGGATTGAAGAGGGTGAGCAGGTACGCGGTGGGATCATTATTCCTGATACCGCCAAAGAAAAGCCCCAGGAAGGCGAGGTAGTGGCTGCGGGCGAGGGCAAATACAAGGAAGATGGAACAAGACAGCCGCTCGACGTTAAAACCGGGGATCGCGTGCTGTTTGGCAAGTACAGCGGCTCTGAGATCAAGATCGATGGCGAAGAACTCCTGATCATGCGCGAGGACGAGATTCTGGGAATCATTCAGCGTGCAGGAGCGGCTAGCGGCACCACCAGCAAGAAAGGCGGCAAGTAGTCTTAACAGGACTCAGCCGCTTTTTTCCGTTATAGAGAACCTTCAACAATTTATCAGGAGAAAAGATAGAGATGGCAAAGCAAGTAGTTCACGGTGAGGACTCGCGCGCGGCGATTCTGCGAGGAATCAACCAGCTCGCCGACGCTGTGAAGATCACCCTCGGCCCCAAGGGCCGCAACGTAGTTATCGACAAGAAATTTGGTTCGCCAACTATTACGAAAGATGGAGTTACGGTTGCGAAGGAAATCGAACTGAAGGATGCGCTTGAGAACATGGGTGCCCAGATGGTTCGCGAAGTTGCGTCGAAGACCTCTGACGTAGCCGGCGACGGAACAACAACCGCCACGGTGCTGGCGCAGGCAATTTTCCGTGAAGGTGTCAAGACAGTTGCCGCGGGCGCGAATCCCATGGCGCTGAAACGCGGCATTGACAAGGCAGTTGAGCGCGCTGTGGCAGAGATTAAGCGGCTCTCGAAACCTGTCAAAGGCGACATGATTGCTCAAGTCGGCACGGTTTCCGCTAATGGCGATCAGACTATCGGCAACATCATTGCCGAAGCAATGAACAAGGTTGGCAAAGATGGTGTGATCACGGTGGAAGAATCGAAGACGATGGAAACATCGCTCGAAGTGGTCGAAGGAATGCAGTTTGATCGTGGCTACCTGAGCCCCTACTTCGTGACTGATCCTGAGCGCATGGAAGCGACGCTCGAGAATCCACTCATTCTTATACATGAGAAGAAAATTAGTTCAATGAAAGATCTTCTGCCGCTGCTCGAGCAGGTTGCCAAGATGGGCAAGCCGATGCTCATCATCGCAGAAGATGTGGAATGCGAAGCGCTCGCCACGCTCGTGGTTAACAAGCTTCGTGGCACGCTGAATATCGCAGCCGTTAAGGCTCCCGGTTTCGGTGACCGGCGCAAAGCCATGCTCGAAGATATTGCGATCATGACGGGCGGCAAAGTGATCAGCGAAGATCTCGGCATCAAGCTCGAAAGCGTTAAGATTGAGGATCTGGGTCGCGCCAAAAAGATCACGATCGATAAAGACAACACCACGGTCGTTGACGGTGCGGGTAAAGAGAGCGACATGCAGGGCCGCGTGAAAACGCTTCGCGCTCAAATCGAGGACACAAGTTCCGACTACGATCGCGAGAAGTTGCAAGAACGGCTGGCGAAGCTAATCGGCGGTGTTGCGATTATTAAGGTCGGAGCAGCGACTGAAACGGAAATGAAAGAGAAGAAGGCGCGGGTTGAAGATGCAATGCATGCTACTCGGGCCGCAGTAGAAGAAGGAATTGTACCGGGCGGCGGTGTATCGCTTGTCCGCGCAGCCAAGGCTCTCGAAAAGTTCCAAATCAATAAAGAGGGTGAAGGCGACCCAGACGAGCAGATTGGTGTCAACATTGTTCGCCGCGCTCTGGAAGAGCCTCTCCGGCAGATCGTACAGAACGCCGGGAAGGAAGGTGCCGTTGTAGTCGAACGAGTTCGCTCCGAGAAGAACGAAAACTTCGGCTTCAATGCGCAAACCGAGGAATACGAAGACCTGGTGAAAGCCGGCGTCATTGATCCAACCAAGGTGACTCGCACCGCACTGCAGAATGCTGCTTCCATCGCGGGGTTAATGCTTACAACCGAGGCCATGGTTTCTGAAATTCCTGAAGATGACAAGTCTGCCCCTATGCCTGGTGGTATGGGCGGCATGAGCGGAATGGGGATGTAATCAATTCCGATTGCTCTGTAACAAGAAGCGGCTTCGCGTTAAAGGCGAAGCCGCCCTTTTCTTTGTTGCGTCACTAAGCGTGACGGATTTATCGCTCAAGCACCAGCTTGGGCTTTTCTGATGGGCTTTTCTTATTGACACGCTCGACTGCTTCTGGATAATAAGCCCACGTTACACACGTTTTTGATTTCCGCGAGACAGTATCTTGCGGGGTGTTCTCCAGACCGCGAGTTCAGCTCACAACCGGAACTACCTCAACACACCCTCAGAAAGGAACCCACACGTGAGTCGTCTATCATCACCAATCGAACAATTGAAAAGCCATTATACCGTGGTCGTAATCGGCTCGGGATACGGCGGTGGCATTACTGCATCGCGCATGGCCCGGGCGGTGGCGTCGGGTAATCAGCCCATTACCGTCTGCATACTGGAAAGGGGTAAGGAGTTTCAACCCGCAGACTTTGATCAGAACCACAAGCTGGTCAGGCCAGGCGAGTATCCCGACACTCAGGCCGAAGCGGTTCGCGAGGTTCAGATTGATTTGCCCAATCTACACACCGGTTCGCGTACTGGGCTCTACGATTTGCGCGTTAATGAGGATCTTAATGTCTTCCTCGGCTGCGGCCTCGGTGGCACTTCTCTGGTAAACGCCAATGTCGCATTGAAGGCGGACCCGCGAGTGTTCAAATTGCCGGAGTGGCCCAAAGAGTATCAGGGCAATCCAGCTGTGTTGGATAAAGGGTATGAGCTTGCTCGCGACATGCTGAAACCGTCGCCTTATCCTGACGAGACGAGGCCGGCGAAGTTTCCGCCTTTGCATAAATTAGACGCGTTGAAAAAGTCCGCGGGACATTTGAAAGAAACATTTTACCGCCCTCCCATCAACGTGAACTTCGAGGAACTCCCTGGCAACGTAAATCATGTAGGCGTCGATCAGCACCCCTGCGTCGGCTGCGGTGACTGCATGTCCGGCTGTAATTACCGGGCCAAAAATACCGTCTTAATGAACTATCTTCCGGACGCAAAAAATCATGGTGCGGAGATTTTCACCGAGATCTCAGTGCGATCAATAGAGCGTCAGGGAAATCGCTGGCTCGTCCACTATCAATTGCTTCACACGGGACGCGAATTATTCGACGCCCCGACCCTGTTCGTCAGTGCGGACATTGTCGTGCTCGCAGCCGGCACGCTCGGCTCGACCGAGATTCTGTTACGCTCGAAAAAGAATGGGTTGTCCCTCTCTACGAGAATCGGAGAAAACTTCACGGGCAATGGCGACGTCCTGGCATTCGCCTATAACTGCGATGAGGAGATCAACGGCGTCGGCTTCGGATCCCAACCGGTGAAGGAGAACGGTCAAGACCGCGAGAAGGTTGGTCCTTGTATTACGGGGATTATCGACCTTCGCTCCAAAGAGAATTTAACAGATGGGTTCGTGATTGAGGAAGGCTCTATTGCAGGAGCGTTCGCCGGTTTGTTGCCGACGACGTTCGCTGTTGCAGCCGCGCTGCAGGGCAAAGACACTGATGCCGGTGTACAAGACATGATTCGCGAACGCGCTCGCGAGTTGCAAAGCCTTGTGCGAGGGTCTTACCACGGCGCAATGCGCAATACTCAGACATTCCTGGTGATGTCACACGACGACGGTAAGGGACGCATGTATCTATCGGAAGACCGCTTGCGGATCGACTGGCCGAAGGTGGGCAAGCAGCCGATATTTGGCAAGGTGGACGAGAAACTGCATCAGGGGACCGTTCCACTAGGCGGCACGTATGTGAAAGATCCGGTCACGAACCGAATCACCGGCGAAGACCTGGTAACTGTACACCCACTCGGCGGGTGCATCATGGCGGATGGCGCCGAACGAGGCGTGGTAAACCATAAGGGTCAGGTTTTCTCGGGTATAGGAGGAACGGACGTCTACGATAGCTTATATGTTAGTGACGGCTCGGTAATTCCGCGTCCGCTAGGCGTCAATCCCCTTTTGACGATCTCGGCCGTAGCCGAACGGTGCTGCGCGCTGATGGCGGAAGATCGCAAGTGGACGATCAACTATGCCCTGCCTTCACGCCCGACGCAGCCGGCGACCGTCTCCAAACTCGGCGTCAGGTTTTCGGAAAGTATGAGCGGACACTTTTCAAAAACGATCACGGACGAAGGCGAAGATGCCTTTCGACGTGGTAAGGCTCAAGGTCAGCTTGAGGGCTCGCCGTTTGAGTTCGTTATGACGATTATCTCCGACGACCTGGAACGCACTGTCTCGGACGTTAACTACGTGTCTCCGATGCTTGGCACTGTGATCGCTCCGGCGTTATCCCCAAAACCATTGACCGTCGCAAATGGGGAGTTCAATTATTTCCTGGAAGACAAAGACAGTGTTGAAACCAAACGCATGCAGTACAAGATGAAGCTGACCAGCGCTGAGGGACAGGTCTATTACTTTTATGGCTTCAAAGTGATTCGTGACGACCCCGGTGTGGATAGTTGGTCCGACACGACCACACTCTACATCACCCTTTATGAAGGCGAGAACATGGAGGCGCGCGTCGTTGGTAAGGGAATTCTGCGCATTCCTGTCGCGTCTTTCATGCGCCAACTGACTACGATGAAGATCACAAATGCCAAGGGACTGGCAGAACAGTGGGAAGCAATGATCAAGTTCGGCCGCTTCTTTGGTGGTCAAGTGGTCGACACATTCGGGGCTAATCTTCTATAGCGTCGCGTGGCCGCAAGGAGATCAGATGTCCAACCAACACCCGAGGTACAGAACTGAAAGTCGGCATCACGAAGAGACTGTGCCCTTCACCGCGGGCGACGGCTTTCAATGCAATTTAATTCACGTGCAGGGCGAACAATCGCCGACGCGTGGTCCGGTAATTCTTGCGCATGGCGCAGGTGTACGTGCCAACCTCTTCCGCGCGCCTGTCGAAACCACCATTGTCGATGCTTTGATCGAGCATGGCTATGACGTTTGGCTGGAGAACTGGCGAGCCAGCATTGATTTGCCGCCCAACGAGTGGACCCTCGACCAGGCTGCAGTGAACGACCACCCGGCGGCAGTTCGCACAGTCGTTGAACAGACGGGCTGTGATGAAGTGAAAGCAATTATCCACTGTCAGGGTTCAACTAGCTTTATGATGTCGGCAGTAGCGGGACTCCTGCCGCAAGTGAAGACGATTGTGGCCAATGCCGTCACACTGCATCCGGTGGTGCCAAAGTTTTCCGAGACGAAGTTGAATGTAGCCGTCCCGATCATGGGTCTGCTAACTGATTACCTCAATCCTCAATGGGGATTGCACGCCCCGACGCTGACGGCGAAAGCAGTCAACCTGCTCGTCGAGGCCACGCATCACGAATGTAAGAATGCTGTCTGCAAGCACGTCAGCTTCACTTACGGGACAGGTTTTCCCGCGCTGTGGCTACATGAGAACCTCAACAATGACACTCACGAGTGGCTTAAACATGAGTTCGGCAGCGTGCCGCTCACCTTCTTCAAGCAGATGGCGCGCTGCGTTCGCAAAGGCAACCTGGTCTCAGTAGACGGTTATCGAGAGTTGCCCGCCGACTTCTGCGCACAGCCCCCACAAACAGACGCGCGATTTGTACTCACGGCTGGCGCCAAGAACCTCTGCTTCCTGTCAGACAGCCAGGTCAGGACTTTTGCTTGGCTCGAACGCCAGCGCAAAAATTACCACGCCTTGCACATCTTTCCGACATACGGCCATCTCGATATATTCATGGGCAAACAGGCAGCAAACGACACCTATCCCGTCATCCTCGCCGCACTCGACGGACCTACCAACTAGGAGGCGCTCCATGGCGATTCCACACCGCTTGAAAAGACAGGCCAGACGCTACTCACTCGTCGATGGCATCCCCTTCCAGTTGCCGGTCTACTGTAAAAACTCGCCGTGTTTGATGGCGGCCTTCTCAATTAATGCCGAAAAGGCCAGGGAGTTGTTGCCAGGCAACGAGATCTATCCGCTGCGCCTTTGGAATAAAGGCCTGCTGGTAATCACCGTGATTGACTATCGCGATACAGTTATTGGTAAGTACATCGAATACAGCATCGCGATCGCATGCACGCATGGCCCGAAACCCGCACCGCGCTTACTACCTGCCTTGCTCATGGACGCATACGGTACTGGCCAGTACGTCTATGACTTGCCAGTCAGCACAGAGATATCTGTTAAAGGCGGCAAAGGAATATGGGGCATGCCGAAGCATCAGGGGAACCTCAACTTCATAATTAGTGAGAAGACCGTAAGCGCGCAGTATGACAAGGAAGGGCAGTTTGCCATGAAGATTGAAATCCAGAAACCACGCAACGCCTGGCTGCCGATCAACATGGCAGCCACAAACTATTGCCAGTACCGCGGGCTGCTGATGAAATCTTCGCTCCACTTCAAGGCGAAAGCAGGTTTCACATTTCTTAAGAAAGGCGCAGCTCGATTAACGATTGGCGATCATCCGCGGGTGCGAGCACTGAAGGGGTTGGACATCGCGGATCACCCCATCTTCACCGCGTTCATCCCAGCAGCGAACGGCGTACTCGACGATCATTTCGAGGGCTGGTTCCTGAGTTTTGATCAGCGGCCGGACACTCGCCCGGAGGGTTTCGAAAGTGTGATCGATTTAGGGTTGAGCGAAGAGTGGCTTGAGCCACCCAAACCTTTAGTCGGCCTCGACGATAATAGGGTAACAACAACAGCTGAGGCTCATCATGAGAAGGAAACTATTGCTTCTTGACTACTCGATCCTGTTCTTCGGGACGTCGTATTACCTTGGCACTGGATGGTCGACTGCAATCTCACAGTTTCCCATTATGCCCAAATTGACCGTCAGCAACTATTATCTTCACTTTGTGCCGCAGGTTGCTGCCTCTACAGGCTTCTTCAACTGGCTCGTTCCCATCATGATCATAGCGGCAATCGTTATGCTGGTGGGTGAGTGGAAAACACGCTTGCGTTGGGTGCCAATCGTAGTGTTGCTGGCGATTTTCTCCTCGACCCTCATCACCTATTTCCTGATCTTTCCCATTAACCGCGCGTTGACCGCGGGAATAACAGATCCAAATCAGTTTTCTGAAGCAATTCAGGGCTGGGTGCGTTACACCTGGTATCGAATCCCGCTGTGGACTCTGGAGTGGGTGAGCATGATGTACTACTTCGCCGCCCGCGCCTATCAGGCCATGGAGCTACCGTGAAAAGGAAAGATGTGGTTTACGTCTTGCTCGTGATCATCGCCGCCGTCACGGCGCTGACCGGGGGCGTACAGATGGTTGCTCCCGCCTTCATCCTCCGATTGCTTTCAGCCGAGACGACTCCTGCCAGCCTTCACTTTTTCGCTATTGTAGGAATGTTCATGGTGCTTTTCGGAGGCGCAACCTTGCACGCTCTACTGAGTTTCAGGCACCACCCTGTCGTAATCCTCTGGTCGAGCTTTCAGAAATTCGGCGCCTCGGTGGCAGTCGCATTGGGTGTCCAGCGTGGTGTTTTCGCTTCGTTGGCCTTGATCGTCGCGGTCGTTGACTTCCTTTCCGGTGCGCTGGCACTTTGGTACTGGAAACGCATCCGCGAGCCATAGCAACCAAAGGAATCTTATGGCAACACACGTTAATGCCGCGCACCGGCCACCGCTCTCACCTGCGGTCGACTACACCGGTCCGAAGCGCGCACTTATTCTAGCCGGTGGTGGGATGCGCGTTGCTTATCACGCCGGCGTGCTGCGTGCACTCGCGGAGGCGGGCCTTAGTTTCAGTCACGTCGATGGCACGTCCGGCGGGATTATCAACACGGGGATGGTCCTTTCAGGCTTGTCGCCGGTTGAGATGTGCGACCGCTGGCGCACACTTGCGATAAAGGAAGCCATATCGCCTATGCCTTTCAGCGAGTACCTCAAAGGTGCTGACATGATGGCGATGTGCGATGCCGATGGCATCCTTGAGAAAATGTTCCCCCATCTTGGTATTGATATCGACAGGATCAACTCAGCCACAGGTATGACCGGAACATTCAATGTTTGTAACTTCACTCGTAAGATCAATGAAGCCATTCCACATGAGCAGGTGGACCTCGACTTGATGATAGCCGGGATGTCGTTACCGGTTTTCATGCCGCCTGTGCGGAAGGGCAATGTGTGGTATACGGATTCGGTCTGGCTAAAAGACGCTAACCTCAGCGAAGCGGTGCAACGTGGCGCGGAAGAGTTGTGGGTTATTTGGATTATCAACAACACCGGCGAATACAAGACAGGTTTTTTCAATCAGTACGTGCACATGATCGAGATCAGCGCCAACGGCTCGCTGATTGATGAGTTTGAGCGCATCAACGACGTCAACGACCGCATCCGGCGAGGTGAGTCGCCTTATGGGCATACGCGGCCGATAAAACTGCATCTGATCAGACCTAAGGCGCCGTTGCCCCTCGATCCCGACCTGTTCTTTAATCGCATCACAACGGCCAGCCTGATCGACATGGGTTATGCTGACGCTAAAGAATACCTGCGGGAGGCGAATTCAGAGGGGCTCCCGCTCGAACCGGAGACTTTAATGATGACGACTGAGACAAAACCCGGAGTGAGTTTTCGAGAAACCATGACGGGCGGCTTCGCCCTTGGCGAAACTGATCCGCGCACCGGCGAAAAGAAAGGCGACGCTGCCGGCACCAAGCTCGCAATTCACTGCGAGATCGACATTCCAGACGCTTATGACTTCATGACCGATCCACAACATTATGCCGCGATACACGGTCGCGTAGATTTTCCTCCGTTTGGCATGAGCATTCCTGCGTCCAGCGGCATCTTCAATCTATTCAGCCCCAGCCGCAATCCTAAGCTTAAGTATATGGTTTACGAGCTTGGTTTCGAGCACGAAGGACAACAATATTACCTCGCCGGTAAGAAAGAGGTGCACGACGATCCGGGCTTCGATACGTGGACCGACATTACTACTTGCTTCATGCGCCTGCACAAGAGCACCGATCAAAGCGGACCAGTTGTAGGAGCGGGTGTTATCTACATTGGACGCACACAATTGATCGGCCTCATTCCCACCATTCGAGCTACTAACACGTCCTCAAAAGCTGAGAGCTTGAAAGTCCTGGCAGATTTTGGGCGCTTCTTCATGGGTGAGGTTTGGGACACCTACTGGAAGCCCTGAGCAGGACAGAACCGGGAGCAGAAAAGACTGTAGAAAAACTCAGCAAGCCCAAAAGGGATGGCTCAAGCCTCGCTATTTGCAGGTAGGGAAGGGTTCATTTTCCATTTCTCAGTGGCAGAGAACCGCATCTGTGTTTTCGATTTGTAAGCGATGAGGGTGCTTAAGTGAAGTGATAGCACCCCTACCTCAAATGGCAAATGAGAAATGCGAAATGGAAAGGAAAATGGAAAATGAACCCTCCCTGCAAAGCCACTAAGCAGCAAGTCTTTCTAGCTTATTAATCTCTCAGGCTAGGAAGGCGGACCCGGTCCCCGCTCCAGCTGCAAGAACCACTCAGCCCAAGAGGTCGGAGTAGGAATGACCATTGCT
>JBPCIQ010000287.1:0-10124 GCA_051006135.1 Pyrinomonadaceae bacterium
GAGATTGCTGCCATGAACTCTGGCCGCAGCCGCGCCCTCATCCTGCGCGACGTGATTGAGATCCCTGATTTCAAGAACGTCCCAGATCCCGCCGGCACTCGGTACAGTGAAATCAAGCAGACAAGTCAATACAACCCAGCCTTTGTGCTGCTGCAGTACTTTGGTTATCTCCGGCGCGATGTGGATCAGGGCGGCTACGACTTCTGGCTGGACGTGGTCAACAAACGCGCGCCCAACAACTACCGCGGCATGGTCTGCGCGTTCCTCACTTCAACTGAGTACCAGCACCGCTTCGGCTCAGTGGTGACGCGCAGTAATGCGGACTGCGGTCCCTAAGGGCAAAGGATGAGTATCCGCGTCAACCTTGGTTGCGGCTGTGCCGCCCGGCAGTGCGGTAAGGCTCAGCCTTAGCTGAGGGTCGGTACTTTGAAATCTGAGAGGCTGCGCCTCCGGTTCGGTGTTTCGAGGCGTAGCCTCTCCAACAGAACTGGGTCGTCCGGTAAGGCCCAGCCTTACCGCACTGGTGGGCGGCACAGCCGCTGGGACTGCTTTAGTCAGTGAGGGGGGCAATCGCACTGCCGAACTACCACGGCCAAAAGGAGGCTCGAATGAAAGATCAAAGAAACCACACTCGACATCCACGTAGTTTGATCGTGACGCTTGCCGGTTTGATAGCTGCGAGCACGCTGCTGCTGCTGCTGTGTCAAGCAAGTCTAACCTTTGCACAGACGCCCGCCCCAGGCTGGAGCTATACTGGCGACCTCAACATAGCACGCTCTGATTTCACCGCTACGCTATTGCCTAACGGGAAGGTGCTTGTCGTAGGAGGCTACTCCCCCGCTCCCCAGACTATCCTTAACAGTGCGGAGTTGTACGATCCATCAACCGGGACGTGGAGTTTTACCGGCAGCCTCAACGCGCCGCGACTCGCTCATTCCGCGACGCTGCTCCAAAACGGGAAAGTGCTCGTCGCAGGCGGCGTCTATAATATTTCTCCCCCTGTTGGCAACTTTTGGCTGAAACTACCGAGTTATACGACCCGGTCACAGGAGCCTGGAGCCCGACCGGTAATCTGAATGTTGTTCGCCTCGGTCACACAGCTACTTTGCTATCCAACGGCAAGGTCTTAATCGCGGGCGGCGGCCGCTCGGAGATATACGATCCAGCCACAGGAAAGTGGAGCTTCACCGGCAACCAAACAAGGTGACCAAAGTTCAGTTTGTACTGCCCGACGTAAATCACTCATTCCGCAAGCGTCACAGAATCATGGTGCAGATCCAGAGCACGTGGTTCCCGCTTGTCGATCGCAACCCACAGAAGTTTGTTGATATCTACAAAGCCAAGGAAGCCGACTTCCAGAAAGCAACGCAGCGCGTTTATCGATCAGGGCTGAATCGATCGCATCTGACTGTTAATGTGTTGAAGTGACTGCGTGTTCGCCAACGTCGAGATCAGTGCTATGCTATTTTCTATATCTAGTCCTAACATCCCGCTTAATGGTCATAGTGAGTACTTCTCAGAGTCGTGTAGCGCAAACGTGAATTCACTATTCAAGTCTCATACGTTTGATGAGAGACATAAAGCGAGAGTCTAAACGCAACTTATCCCACTTCGGATCAACTTTCAGAAAAGTCATTCGCACATCCCTTTGTTCGTAGCCCTTCTCCAGCCAATCGAGAGTTTCGTTTCGCTCGTCCAGCCCGTTGTGAAGCAGCGCGATGTTATAAGGCGGAACGTAACGTTCCGCCAAGCGTTTCTTTAATTCTTCAAGCACGGTGCGCGCTTCTTCGCGCCTGCCGGAAACTGCCAGAGTGTAACCGATGAGCGCGGTCGCTTCGGAGAGACCGCCGGAAAAATCGCTGGCTTTCGTTGCCGCGGCGATGGCTTCACGGTACATTTTTTTCTCGATGTAAACTCGCGTCAAAACCAAGTGCGCGAGCCAAAAATTCGGCTCAATCTCTAATGTCTTGTTGATCCTTTCAATAGCTTCTTCATTACGTCCGGCGTAGAACAGAAACTGGGCTTCGAGTGCGTTTTTGCTTAACGTCAGCGGGTCGAGTTCTCTGGCGCGTCGTCCTTCGGTGATTGCCTTCTCGTGCCGTTCGGTGTTTGAGAACAAATGCGCGAAAGCCGAGTGAACGTCTCCGTTGTTCGGACTAAGCTCTAAGGCACGATTGTAATGAAGTTCGGCCGCTTCCCAATTCCAGTCGTACCAAAAAGCGTTATTTCCCAGAGCAAGGTGGCCTTCGGCAAGCGTTTCGTCAATTTCTATCGCCTTTAACGCCGCCGCTTTGGCTTTCGGCATGGCTTCAGACGAAGGCACGTCGCTTGTGAGCGTCGGATTACGGTAAGCGTTGGCGAGTCTGGCGTAGGCGAGAGCGTGAGTCGGGTCAATCGCAATCGCCTGCTGAAAATACGTGATGCCCTTTTTGATTTCCGGCAAAGTCAGCTTGGCGGCGTGGTAACGCCCTTTGAGATAAAGCTGATAGGCTTCAATATTCTGCGTGTCATGTTTGGTCAAACGCCGCCGCTCTGCATTATCGAGTCGCGGAATCAACGCCGCTGCCACTCGTTCGGAAATCGAATCCTGCACGGCGAAGATGTCGGTAAACTCTTCGTCAAACTGTCCCGCCCACAATTGCTTCCCGTCACCCACGCTGACGAGGCGCGCCGAAATTCTGATCCGGTCGCCCCAGGTTTGAATGCTGCCGTCCAGAACCGAATCAACGCCGAGTTCCCGTCCGGCAGCCAAAGAGTCTTGTTCCAAACCGCCGTATCTGCGAACCGAAGTGATGGGACGCACCACGATTTGTTCGCTGTTGCTGAGTCTAGCAATCAAAGTGTCCGCCATGCCGAGTTCCAACGCTTCATTTCGGCTTTCCGCCACCAGAGGCTTGAACGGCAAGACGGCGACGGTTTGTACCGGCGCGACCGGAGCAGGTCTCGTTTGCGCTCGCCAAAGATAAAAGCCTAGAAGACTCAATCCGACGACAAGGACGCCCGCAGCCGCCACAAGCCAAAATCTATTCTTCCTTTTTTCGATTACTTCAGCCGGTTTGGTGGTGCTCTCTTCAAACCGTTCGACTTTCGATTGTGTGATTTCCGCTTCTTCTCGCCCGTTTTCATCGGCAACCGTTTTGACATCGGCGACGAAACGATAGCCGCGCCCCGGCACGGTCACGACGTAGCGATGCTCGGCGCGACTTTCTCCCAGAACGCGCCGCAGAATCGAGATGTTTTGATTGAGGTCGTTTTCTTCGACGATGGTGTCCGCCCAGATCGCCCCCATCAATTCGTCTTTGTCGAGAGTTTTTCCGGCGTGCCGCACGAGATATAGCAGCGGCTCGAACACTTTGGGGGAGTAGCAGGCAAGCAAGCGCGAGTGCGACTCATGAACGCGACGGACAGATATTGTTGCCGTCTAACGGACAGCAAAGTTGATCACCGAGCTTAATCGTCGAACTCGCGTTAAGCGCTCCCGACTGCCGAAGGCATCTTGACCCGGCGGGTGAAATCGAACGCTTGCTTAAAACGCTTGCTTAAAAGGAGACTTAATCGATGAGACGCGCCTTCGCAGCCTTCCCCCTGTTCCTGATCTTGTCAACCTATGCAGTTGGCCAGACGACGAGCGGTCAAGCAAGACTCACCGGTGATGCTAAGGATGAGGAAGTGATCAGGAAGGTCTTAACCGATTTCATAGAGGCGTGGAACAAGCACGACGCCAAAGCCTTCTCGATGGTCTTCGCCGAGGATGCCGATTTCACGAACGTGGCCGGGGTAAGCGCGCACGGGCGGGCGGAAGTCGAGAAGTTTCACGTGCCGCGGTTCACGACGCAATTCAAAGACACGAATCTGAAAATAGTGGAGAGCAAGATCAGATTCATCAAGCCGGACGTTGCGGCGGTTGACGCGCGGTGGGAGATGACCGGAGCTAAGAACCGGGAGGGTAATGACATCCCGCTGAGGAGGGGTCTGTTGAATTTTGTCATGACCAAGGAGGGCGATAAGTGGTTCATCACCGTCATGCACAACATGGACTTGCCCGGCCCAAGGTAGCGAGGAAGGTTGCTGAGGCCGTCGCGAGCTACATGTTTTACTCTATTGATGTGTATGTGTGATAAACGAAATGAGGACATAGGTTTCAACGCGAATTCTTGGAGCGAAGCTCGGCAAGGCGTTTCTTCCTCCATTTAGCGATATTCTTTAATCTCCGGCGAAATTCCGTCTCAGAAATTTCCGCTTTGAGAGGTTTCTTTGTGCTAACAGTTTGTGGCACAATCTAATACTTGTCCTTCATAACCACCCTCCACGTGAATTATCCGCTGAGCACAGCTTCATATCAAACATCATGAGAGCAACTCTCCGCGGGCGGCGGGAATGATTGTTCATACGGCGTTCACAACTTTGTCAGGCACTTTCACGTATAAGCAAGCATGAAGAAAGAACAATGGCCGGAGATTGTGAATATCAACGGAGGAGGAAGCTCTATGCCGAAAAGTATGTATTTCATTGGTGGCGTGGTTTTGATTGTCATCGTTCTCCTGATCGGAGGCGTGTTGACTTACTCGAATATCAAATTTGCACAGGAAGGAACGGTGCAGGTAGTGACCAAGTGGGGCGCGATTGAGCGCATCTACACTCCATCGGACGGCTGGTTTACTACGATTGCGCCGGGCCGCAAGAGTTACGATGTCAACATCAAATCGTTTACAGAGAGCGCACCGGTGCGCGTAACCAGTAAGGACAACGCGGCCCTACAGGTCGACATTTCCCTGACTGCTTACACAGACCCAGCGAAGGTAGCGGAGTACGTGCGCAAGTACGGGTTCTCGGAAGAGGAGAGACACCGCCGGCGTAGCGAAATTTTGAAAGGAATCGTGCAAACGGAAGCGCGCAATTCTTTCGCTGATTACGGAGCTTACGAGATTTACGCCAATCAGGAGCAGATCCAAAAGCGAATCTTAGAATCGTTGCGCCCGCAGCTCGGTACTCAACTTCTGCTTGTCACCGAGTCTGTGCAGATCGGCAATCCTGATTTCCTGGACGACAGGGTCGAAGCCGCCGCTTCCGGCGTCGTTGCCAACGAAAAACAGAAGCAGGCGGAAGAGGCCAGACTCGAAGCCGCGAAGGTCGCCGCACAGACCAAGCAAATCGAAGCGCTGACTTTTGCTAACCCGGCTCTGCTCGAAATCAAGAAGCTGGAATTGCAATTAGATATCGAGCGCGCTCGCGCCGACGGCATCAAGAATCATCAGGGCGCGCTGACCATCATGTATGGTCAGCCGGGCGTGCAGTTGCAACTTCCTGCGGGGAGGTAAACGGCCGTGAGATTCTTATTCTTAGTTTGGATGGTGATAGAGGTCTTGCAACTGGTGTTGATCGGGATGCTGGTGGTCGGCTATCGCAACTTGCAGCGGCGGAAGGATGCAGACTATCGCTTCAGCACTCATCCTCCGCCTTCTGTGACGGACGAGTAAGCAAGGCAAGAAGCTGCTCAAGGATGAATTCCATCGTCTTTTGAAGCTCTTCATTCGTCATTGTCATGTCCTTATCGGGTGAGGGAGATTACTTCCGTAGTCTTACAAGAATGAGGAGCTTAGGCAAACCTGATTGGAGCATGAAGTTCCAGTTCAAGGGAATGTGTCTACAGTCAACCCAACCAATGCAGCACTTCCTCGTCGCTACCACGACGTGGACCGCCGACAATATGAATGAAGTATTCTTCGAGAGAGACAGGGTGTTCGTGATGGCCATCACCCTCCACTCGAATTCCTTTCTTCAATTCTTCGAGCGACCCGGAAGCGAGGAGCTTACCCTGAGAGATAATCGCGATATCGCTACAGAGTCGTTCGACAATCTCAAGCACGTGTGAGGTAAGAAAAACCGTAAGACCGCGTTCAGTAAGACGGGAGAGCAAACCCTTTAACGTACGGGAAGCGATTGCGTCGACACCCTCAAACGGTTCATCAAGGAAAAGAATCTCAGGACGATGGATCAAAGCGCAGGCAAGCGAAAGTTTCTTCTTCATGCCGTGAGAGTATTCCACGATCAGCTTTTTCGGTTCGGCTTCCAACTCCATTAGCTCAAGGAGTTCCGGGGAGCGTTCGGCTATCTCTTGCTTGTGCAAGCCGTACATCCGGCCGGTGAAAGCAAGCATTTCGGCCCCGGTCAATCGCTCAAACAAATTCAGATCTTCCGGGACGACACCGATTCTTCGTTTCACCTCCAGAGGCTCCATTTCCAGATCCCGGCCCAATACACGCATCCTTCCACTTGTAGGGCCAAGCAGACCGGTGAGCATTTTTATGGTGGTGGACTTGCCTGCGCCATTTGGACCAAGAAAACCAAAGAAGCTTCCCCGCCGAACGCGAAGGTCGATGTGATCAACCGCTGTAAAGTCGCCGAACCGTTTCACGAGGTCAAAAGTCTCAACGGCGAGGGTTGCGTTGTGTTGGTCTTCCGTCATTTGAAGAGTTGTACGTGGTTGGGGTGTAAGCGTCAAGCATCATAGAAATCGTGAGCCAAGCTTACCGTTCAGCGACACTCAATACAGAACCACGAGCGGTTGAGACTCTGTGAAAACTCAAAAAAGACCTACGGTAATTTGCAGGTAAGCTTTCCAGCTCGCCGAAGCGGCGAGCAAATATCAAGTTAGAAACATTCTCGCCTGTAATAGAATCAACAACTTACAGGCATGTTTCTAAAGAGGAAGCCGGACCTTGCCCCCGCTCTTAGGCTGAGTGGTTTTTAAGCTTGAGGCGGGGACAGGGGTCCGCCTTCCTTGACCTTGAGGTGCCAAATTTGAGTGATTGATTTGCAGTGAGTGGTTTTCAAGCTTGAGCGGGGACAGCTACCTCCAGTACCTGAGGTGACGAAGGTTGAGAAGTTGTCTTACTGCGGAGTGACTTTGACGCGGGCGAGGAGAGGGAGTCCGCCTCCTGACCTGCAAATTATCGGAGGTCTTTTTGGGTTTCACTCAGCTTCTACTGCCACGGTTCTGATCAGCCCCTGAGTAGCGGTTGGGCATCGTCGGCACGCACATAATCAGGAAGGGTTCGGTGGGTGCTCATCAGGAAGGCGGTCGAGCTTGGTCGAAGCGCATTACCGTGAGTTGCGGCGAGGCGAACGAAGCGAGCGAAAGGAGACCAGCCATAGTAGTAACCATCACGAAAGCTGACCAGCAGATCCGCTGTGTGCTTCACCCTTGAAGTATGAAGCGACGTATAGAGGTTCGCCAACGGATCAGGGTAGATGTGGTCAGCGGTACGCTTAAGCCAGTCAACGTCTGAAGCGTAGCCTTCTGCGTCTACTTTTCCTTCCTCCCGCAGTAGCTGAAGAATCGGATTGAGTTGCAGGGGATCGCCGCCGGCGGTTATGTAGCGATAACTATCGGAGCCGTTACTTTTTTTTCGCGCTATGCGCTCTATACGGGCTGTGCCACTTGTGCCGGTGACCACAACGGCCCCTTCACGCTCAGCATAAATCGAGAAGTCCACGCCTTCCAGCTCCACTAGCGCATTAGCTACATCAGCCACAGTTTGTTTGTCGCTACAGTAGATCGCGGCATAACCGCAGAGGCCAAATGCGGGAACCGCCACACTCCTAAGAGACCCGTCAGGCCAGCTTGCGAGTGTCGCGAAACCGCAGCGGCGCAGGTAGCTTTGGAGCGAGACGCGTTGGTTCTCGCGCAGATTCATTCCGTGATCAGAAAAGAGCACAATCTCGGTTTCTTTGCCGCAGAAAGCCTGAATCTCTCGCAGAATCTTGTCGAGGGACTCGAGGGCCACACCCAGGCGCTGTGGCCCACGGATGTGAAGCAACCCATCAGTACCTTTAAGAAACGCGAAGTAGTCGCGCGTTTGTGGCGCTGCGCGAAAGCGATCGCGAAAACGCTGCATATCGGTGCGCCAGACCTTTTCCGGCGCTACGTAGACGAGAAACTCAAAGGCGAGGGGTTCCTGATAGTCGAGTTCATCCATGTATGAAGAAGGAACTTTGTCGGGGGTGCGCCAGCCAATGTACTTTCTAACTCCACCGCGAAGCGCACGTGCGTTCTTGTCGAAGTAAAGACTTTCGTAACCGAGTGGCGGCGTCGCGCCGAGCATTGCCGAAAGGGCGACGTTCGTCATCGTTGGAAACGGTGAAAGGAGTCGCGACGGGGCGCCGAATCCGTCGAACAACCCTCTGTGTTTCGCTCCTTGAATTACTTCGCGAGGCACGCCGTCGAGGCACAGCAGCAGCCTGCGCGGACGCGTTGTTCCGGAACCGTTATCACCATTGCTTTGCATCATAATAGCTACCTGCCTGCTTTCTGAGATCTGCTCCGCTTACCGTCACTCCCCGCTATTCCTTGCGCTCTCGATTCTGAAGGGTTCACGAAGACCTTTCTTAGCCCCGTCGTGCGCGTCGTAAATGTCCGGCCGGGAGAGCACTTGCTTGTACTGGGCCAACGCGTCATCCCGCTTGCCAGCCAAATCAAAAGCGCGCGCGGCGTAGAGGTGGGCCATGGTGACTAATGCCGGCTCGGCGCGCTCGACTCTTAGAGCTGCCAGAAATTCTCTGGCTGCCCGCTCGCCCTGACCGGCCGTAAGCAAAACTTCACCATACTTAAAGTGGACTAAGTCGAGGGCACGCGAAACAGTTTCACGCACGGACCGGTCGCGGAGCAGATCATCAAAGGTCGCGAAAGCCTCGAGCTCGGCCTTTGCCGCTCCCGCTGGGTTTTTCGCTTTGCGTTCGAGCGCCGCCTGGGCAACGAGTGCGTCGGCGGCCTCCAGGCGGAAAAGGTAGTTGCGCGGATACTTCGCGCTCAGTTCCCGTGCCAGCGTCAACACATCCGCGAAGCGCTTCTCGCGGGTGTAGAGAAGGATCAATAGCGACTTCGCGTCGTCACGCGCCCAGCGTCCTTCCTTTGCCACGCGTTCCAGCGTGGCTAGGCCGCGCTTCTTTGAGCCACGAGCGCCGGTGATCCCGGCAAGCAACCTTACCGGCAGCGGCAGCGAACCGACGACGTAATCATAAAGTCCGATGGTTATCCCAGCATCTATGAACGTTGGATCGATTTTAAGCACGTCGCGATGACGGTCGACGGCCTCAGAGCCATCCCGCAATGCCGCAAAATGCCTGCGCTCTACTGCCTCTTCAAAAGACGCTTTTAATCCGGAAGTTGCTGCGAGGAAATGAAGCGCCTCAACATCGTGCGGATTCTTTTTCAGACGCGCTTCAGCCAGTCTCTTTGAGTCGCGCGTCAGACTCCTAAACTCTGCCACGAGTTTTGGGTCAACTTTGTCATCGCCCTGCGTATAGAACGATTCTGAGTTGTAGAGAGACGACTGCAGGCGGCGAGATTCGTACAAATTCTTGATCCACAGTCGAGCGGCCAGCAGCTGCGGACCCGCTGGGTGATCCGGGTAGAGACGGACAATTTCGTTAAAGTCTTTACGTGCTGTCTCGTACTCGAGATTGTAGAGCGCCGCCAGTCCACTGCGACGCAGCGCTTCGAAGCGCGATGATTCCGCCCCAAGCGGGCCGCCAGCTTTGAGACCCCGCTCGGTTTCGCTGCGAGTGGATTCCTTATCCTGTCCAAAAGCGAGTGTTGAGTTTAATAAGATGGTTGTCAGGACCAAAAAAAGCAGATACTTCACAATAATTCTCCTTCCAAAATCATAAAGCCTTGCCGAGACGTCAACAGCTCAGGAAAAGCTCTCAACGTATTTAACACCTGCACCAGTATTGAACAGGACGACTCGCTCATCGTGCTTAACTTGTCCTGTTGATAACAACTTCCTCAGCGCGGGCAAACATGCCGCCCCTTCCGGCGCGCAGAACAACCCTTCGGTTGCGCCGATCTCACGAGTTGCAGCGATCAGTTCGTCGTCAGAGACAGCGATCGCTGTGCCACCGGATTCGCGCAGCGCATCGATGATTAGAAAATCTCCAATCGCGCGCGGTACACGCAGGCCCGCGGCTACCGTCGCTGCATTCGGGAATTCATCTGCAAATCGCTTTCCTGCCGCAAACGCGCGCACAATCGGCGCGCACCCGGCGGACTGAACAGTCACCATACGCGGACGCTTAGAGTCGATCCAGCCCAGGCGTTCCATCTCGTCAAAGGCTTTCCACAT
>JBPCIQ010000288.1:0-7975 GCA_051006135.1 Pyrinomonadaceae bacterium
GCCCTCAACGGCTCCATAACCAGAGAACGCCGCGTTCCCCCACTCTGGGATGGGCACACTGCCGAGCGCATTCTCGATGTACTAGTAGAGCGACGATAATCGAAGCTTCCTCGGCTGTTCAAGCGTCGGTCTTGAGAATGAGGCGTTGGAGAAAGCAGTCCTCCCATACGTGAACTTAAGCACTGGGACATGAACAGACGGAGAAGCGCAGCCGGTGACAACAAGGAAAAGAGCAGCGGCCCATTGGATCGATAAGGCCATCACTGTCTGCTTGTTCTTGTTTGCCGCCGCTGCCCCTCATTCGATTGCCGCTACTCAGATCGCGTGGCTAGTAGGCATGCTGCTTTGGGCAGTCCGATTTGCTTTCTATCCTGTTCCCATCCTTCACAGGTCACCGCTTGACTACGCGCTGCTGGGATTCTTTATCCTTACCGGACTCTCCGCATTTCTTTCTTACGAGCCGATGGTTTCAATCGGAAAGCTCCGGGCGGCAAGCCTCTTCACAATCGTCTATCTCTTTGCTCAGAATATCCCATCTCGTCGCGTTCTTGGCCTGCTCGCGCTCACGCTGATCGGTTCTTGCCTGCTTAATGTGCTCTACACGGCCGGTCAGCGAATAATCGGAAGAGGTGTAAAGATCCAGAATTTGAAAGTCGAAGGTCCTCTTTACGCTGCTGGTGTGAGAGTCGGCGATACGTTGCTGGAGATCAACGGTCAAAAGGTTAACAAGCCAGAAGACCTGATGAATGTGCTTGCCCTTCCTGACCATCAGCCGGCGGCGGTGAAGGCCTACCGGCACGAATTGTTGCCGGTTTTTAAAGTCGAGAGAGGAAAACTTCTGGCCGGCAGTACCGCACTCGAAAGATTGGGCATCCAGGATTGGTCCAGAGGTCGTGACTGGCGCGCCGCAGGCTTCTATGGTCATTACGTCTCCTATTCAGAAGCATTGCAGTTGATCCTGGCCCTGACCGTCGGGTTGTTTGTTAGTTTGCCCTTAAAACGGAGCTTCGCTGGCACGCTGTTCCTCGTGGCGATTGCCGGCCTCGGATGTGCGCTGCTCTTGACTGTAACTCGCGCATCCTGGCTGGCGTCTCTGCTTTCTTCGGCAGTCATACTTCTCCTGGGCACGAGCCGGCGCACCGTTCTCACCTTAGGCTCACTTGTGATTCCACTAATTTTAGCCGGCCTCTTCATTCTTCAGCAGAAACGCGATGTTGCCTTCTTCGATCAGAAGGACGACTCAACGACGTGGCGTACAACCGTCTGGCGCGAGGGGGCCGATCTGATGGCAAGAAATCCGCGCCATCTTCTTGTTGGCATCGGAATGGACTCGATCAAGGGACACTGGCGCGAGTGGGGCATGTTTGACGGCGGCCGCTTGCCGGTCGGCCACATGCATTCAAACCTGCTGCAGCTTGCCCTCGAACGCGGAGTGCCGGCGTTGTGTCTTTGGCTGATCCTGCTTGGACTTTACGCACGAATGCTCTTAAAACTGACGCGCAGAGCGAGGGACGTGAACGACCGAGGAAGCGCAGGACAACTTCAGACTGACCATCGTGTCCATTCCTGGATGGAGCGCGGAATCGCGCTTGGCGCCCTGGGCGGACTGATTGGCTTCTTTGCGAGCGGCCTGGTCCACTACAACTGGGGCGATTCGGAAGTGGTAATGATCTTTTACTTCACCATGGGGTTGAGTGTGGCTCTAAATAGACGGCATTCCGACTGACTTCAAAGGTTAGCGACCTGGTGGAAAATGTTGGCCAACAGTCTGGCGTTTCGTTCGACTGAATACTGCTCTTCCACCACTGTCCGTCCTGCTTTTCCAATTCTGACGGCCATCTCGCGATCTTCATAGAACTGGCGCAGCGCTTCGTACCAGTCACTGGCTGTGCGAGCTGCGAAACCGACACTGGCATGAGAGAGTATCTCTTGATTCGCGCCCACGGGACTCACAACAACTGGAAGCCCAACAGCCATGTAAGAGAGCATCTTGAACCCGCACTTGCCGCGCGTCCATTCTGTGTCTTCAAGCGGCATTAAGCCAACATCCATCTCCTGCACTAACCGGATCTCCCGATCCGCCGACCAGCGCGCAAAGTGCCAGCGGTTTGCCGGAATCCTGGTAAATGCAGGCTTTCGGTCACAGACGATGAGAAGTCGCACATCCGAACGCTCCGCAAGGAAATCCGCCAATGGTTCTTCCGCCAGGTAAAGGTACTTAGAGTTTGACCAGGTGCCGATCCAGCCTACAGTCCATTCTTCCCTCTCCCGCTTGTGCGTCGGAGGGTGCCACACGTGAGTATCAACGGAAGTGGGCACCGTCCAAACGCGTGCGCCCACCTTCTCGTAGTGTTCGGCGAGAAAGCGGTTGCCCGCGATCACGCCGTCGCAATGGCTTACGATCCTTTCCGAGAAAGGCGAACGGTATGGAACCCAGATTGCATCGTCAACGTCAAAGAGGCGTTTTCCGCCGACGAATCGCTCCAAAGTGGCTTTGCCAGTAATGAGTTCGCGGCGAAGCCAGGTAATGTCGCTTGCCCGCGAGGCAAAGACTCCCGGCAGGCGTGCGATGATTCCTAGGGGCACCGTGCGGGCGAGCTTATAGGGCGCTAGCGGCAAGTAATGCTCTCTGACGCCAATGCCCAGATGATTGAGCGGGGTAATAAATTGGCGCACCCGAAAGCGGCTCGACGGGTCATTCTTTCCCAGAGTGAGGGCCGCGACCTTAATCATCGTCTCGCAGGGCCCAAACAGTCGTGCGGCCCGTCTGTCCTATGGCGCTCAAGAGATAGGTGAGGGGAAGCAGAGATAAGTATAAGAGTCCCTTCTTCTGATTCGGAAAAGCGATCAGTCGCCTGGCTATTCCCGGGAATCGCTGCCGATCTTGCAAAAAGTAGCCAAGACTGGTCACCAGGTTGCCTATGTCTCTTTGGTGAAAAACTCTTTCGATGCGCCATCCCCCACGCTCTAATAGCTTCTCTAAGGATTGGGGAGTTAAATGGTACAGGTGATTCGGCAGCTGTAGTGCAAACCATGCATCCTTGAAGAAAGCGAACTCCCAGGCGGCAGCGTTGGGAACGGAAATGACCAGCCACGCACCGGGTTTCGTCCAGGAGTGAAGTTTTCGAAGAGCGACGATAGGTTCATGCAAGTGCTCGATCACCATCCAGCCAACAATCAGATCGTAAGTCTGGGCCGGAGCCGGAGCTGTTTCTAACGTGCTACACTGAACCCGGTAACCGAGTGAGCGCGCTGCGTCAGCCGCTGGCTCCGAGAACTCTATCCCTTCGACGTCCCAGCCCAGTTTCGCCATTCGGTGCAGAAATGCACCAGCCGCACAGCCGATCTCCAACATCCTTCCGGGCGTTAACGACGGCACGCAGTCAATCCGAAGGTTGATGATGCGTTTCGCTAAGAAGTTTATTCGTTGCCGTAACCCTGACGCTTCAGAGTTCATTCCTACATGAGTGCTCTGATAGGGGCCGTATTCTTGCGGGTAGTAGAAATCCATCGTCTCCGGTGTCGGTCGCGGATCCGTGCGCATCAAGCCGCAGGCGCGGCACCTGATCACTCTGAACTCGCCAGGTAAGCCGTGAAGCCGATCCCGACCCACCAGTACCAGCTCATGATCCGGTGGACAGCCTAGCGGGCAGGGACGGCTTTCCAACTCGACATCTTGGATACTCATCTCAACTCGCGCCGGGGCAGAACGAACCTTTCCAGGAGCAAAACTTGCAGCGCGAGAGTCACGGCTACGTACACGCTCGTGGTCACAGCTAAACCCATCAAACCGTAGGCGAAAAAAATGAATATCTTCGCGGGGATGTAGACAGTATACAGCAGGACTGAGAGCCGCGTGGGCGTACGTGTATCTCCCATTGCGTAAAAGGTCTTCGAAGTGATTTGGCCCATCGTGCCTGCGAGGTAAAAGCCCCCGAGCGAGATCATCATTAGCCACAAAAGCCGAACGTTCTCCGCCGTGACCGTACCGTAGCCTATTAGCAAGCGGAGAATCGCGTTGCCGAAAAAAAAGAGGCTCAGATATATGGTGGAACTTAGAATTCCCATTGCGAGTAAACGCTTCCGGTAAAGAGTCTTGAAAGTCGACCAGTTCCCGCCTTGTGCGGCAAGAGCCAGGGGCGGCGTCATCGGAACTGCGATTGCCCGGTCGCCCACGAGATTGGCAGCGCCGTAAAACTGCTGTGCGAGATAAAGCGAAGACAGACCACCGGTCTGAGAAATCGAGCTTAAGAAGCGATCTACGAGCGTGTCGGTTTGATAATAAGCGGTGCTGAACAATAGCCGTCGCGCCCGCCGCCACGCTTCGAGAACGGTAGGCGATTTCCACTGCGGCCATTCTGGCCGCATGACACCCGGTAGAAGCCAAAGGATCTGCAAACCAGCGCGTAGGCCCAAGGACCACGCGGCAGCGAAAACGCCGTAACGCGGGAAGAGCCACAACAGCATCAAGAGCGCGCCGAGCGTAGAGATCAACGAAGACACTTCCGCGCGCACGAACTTTCGCCGGGCCTGCCAGGCAGATATTGGTACGGAAGCAGCAATAGCGAACACCATCGTCACTAGCTGAATCCTGGCAAGGCCAACTGTCAAAGCCTGGCTGTCTGGTGAGAAGCCCGGCACGAGCCACCGCACCCAGAGGCCAGCGGTTGCGTAAAAAACCAACGCAAGCAAAGCGAAGATGGCGCCGATGGCGAGAAGGAAAGCCCAGGCGTCCTGCCCGAAAGAACTCTCGTCTTTTGTCGCCAAGAGCGGCACCAGCACCAGCGTCAACGAACTGGCGGCGATATTCAGGATTAGTTGCGGCAGCGCAATGCCTGCGAACAGCGCGTCAGTTTCGCTGCCGATCCCTAAGCGAGTAATGATGCACCACTGGATGAGCAGCGTAAGCAGGACGTTGCCGCCAGCCAGGCACGCAAGAGTGATAGTCAGGGTCATTCAGACGGAAGATCGTTTGCTGCGCCCGCCAACGAAATATGAGTGTAAGCGCAGGGAATGCCGCACCACGAGGAGCCAGGAGAAAAGAGAAATGCAAATGGAAACAGCCACGTTTATGCGTCTTTCTTTATCTGGCCGCTTAAGCCCGCGCCATAGCGAGCGGCGGAATTATAAGAGTTCTTCCGAATAATTGGTATTATCCGAAGCGACCCGCGCGTTTCGCTCCTTGGCGTTGGATCGGGCCCAGCGCGCGAACAAGAATGAATCGTAAGGAAGAGCGGCTGCGAGTTTTGTTCTTAGCGCCTTTGCACCCTCGTGTCGGCGGAGTGGCGGAGGTCTCGCAGAGCCTTCTCGATTCTGACCTGCAAAACGAGTTCGACATTGAAGCTATCAATCTAAGCAAGAGCGGGAACGAACGCGAAAGGACCTTCACAGTCAACGCGGCCAGTTTTTCATTCGCGGTTTGTGCGTGGGTCCGGTTAGTCACTCGCCTCGCCGTCTTCCGGCCAAACGTGCTGTATGTCGCTTCCAGCTATGATTGGAGCTATTTACGGAATGTCGTTTTGATGTTCACCGCGAAGCTTTTCGGTGCGAAGGTCGTCTGCCACTTTCATGGGCGGCGAAGCGGGGCTCTCTTCTTGCCTTCGTATCGCGGCGCAAGATGTCTCGGTCGCTTCACCTCAAAGTCGTTCGACCGAATCATCTTTCTGTCTCCTGGTTTGAAGGAATCGCTCCTTCCGGTTTTTGGCGCGGAGAAGGCGGAGGTGGTGCCAAACTTCGTCGAGCCGGGCCACTATCAGTTGTCGTCGGGTTTGACGGCACGTGAGGCGAGGGCTATTTTTGTAGGTCGCTTAAGCGACGACAAAGGCATTTACGAATTCCTGGAGTCAATGGCACTTCTTCGGCGCGAGGGGCGGCCGCTTCGTGTTGACATCCTTGGGGTTGCAGAAACGGACGAGGACGAACTGTCCGTCCGCGAGTTTGCCGCTGGAGCTGGAATCGCCCAGGCATTGGTCTTTCATGGTCTCAAGACTGGGCAAGAGAAGGCTGACCTGCTCGGGCAAGCTACCGTTTTCGTCTTGCCTTCGAAACTCGAAATCTTTCCGCTCACGGTGCTTGAAGCATACGCCAGCGGACTACCGGTCGTGGCGTCCTGCGTCGGTGCGCTTCCCGAGATCATACAGGAAGGTGAGAACGGCTTTCTCGTTCGGCCCGGTAATGCCAGCGAGCTTGCGGAGTGCCTGCGCCGCATCCTCGATGATGAACAGTTGCGATTGAAAATGGCCGCCGTTAATCGGCAGACTGTTGAGACGCTGTACAGCAAAAACCTATCGGTGTCCAAGGTGGCGGAAATATTCCGCTCGCTCCGCTGAGTGTGGGGGCAATTTCAGGGTTAGACTGATTCGGAATCCCGGAAATGCAGGAGACTCAGGTATCTAACGGGCATTTGAGTTGAACACATGGTCAGAATCGTCCAGGAACATAACACTACTTCCGCCACCTTCCCGCTCGAAGAGATTGCGAGTTTTTGGGATAAGAACCCGTGCGGTAGCGATTTTGTCGAGTTTAAGGGTGAGTTTCGGCAGTTCTTTATCGCGTACGACGCCTTCCGGTACGCACAACTCCCCTACATTATTGATCTGCTCGACCGCATGGACTTGAGCGGAAAAGAGCTTTTGGAGATCGGAACCGGACAGGGCGCGGACGCACAGCAGATCATTCAGCGCGGCGGCATCTACACGGGCGTGGACCTGACGGAAGAAAGCATCAGCCGCCTCCGCACCAGGTTCGATCTGTTCAACCTGGCTTATAAGGAGTTGCGCGTCGAGAACGCCGAGGAACTATCATTGCCTGATGAATCTTTCGACATTGTATATTCTAATGGCGTGCTCCTGACCTCGCCGCGCATCGAGAAGATCGTGGCCCACATCCACCGGGTCTTAAAACCTGGAGGACACGCTGTCATCATGCTTTATCATAAGGACTCTATTAACTATAACCTTTCGATCAGGGTTATACGCCGGCTCGGAATCTTCTTCCTTTTCTTTCCGTTTGTAGATCGAGTGGTGAGCGCCCTGGCTGGTGAGCCGCTTAATCGTTTGAACAAGCACAAAAGGAACCTGCGGGCTCAGGGTTTATCTTATCTGAAGTTGGAAAATTTCATCCATAAAGCAACAGATGGGCCAGACAACCCTTACACGTCGGTTTGGACGAAGGAAGATTGCAACCATCTGTTCGCGAGCTTCCCACAAATCCGTTATGAAACGTGGTTCATCAACGAGAGGCATTTCCCCATTGTCAGATATCTGATTCCACGCAAACTTAAACGGAAGATCGAAAACCGCTGGGGATGGAATCTTTTAATCTTTGCCCGAAAATAAGGTTACAGATCTCCTGCCGTTCTTAAGTTTCCAACATATATGTGCGGCATCAGTGGAATTGTTGGGGTTGAACCAGACAGATACATTCACGCGATGCTCCAAACCATCGAGCATCGCGGCCGCAACGATGAGGGCATCTGGACTTCCCAGGCGATAGACGAGACGGGCCGGCGCGTGTGCCTGGGTCATCGCCGCCTGGCGATTATCGACACCTCGACCGCCGGTCATCAACCGATGCTCTCAGCGGACGGCCGTTATGCGATCACCTTCAACGGGGAGATCTATAACTACCGCGAGCTGCGGGAAGAGCTTAAGCCCAGAGGTTACGAATTCCGCACGAACACAGACACGGAAGTCTTGCTCGCGGCCTTTGCTGAATGGGGAGCAGATTGCTTGCATCGCTTGAACGGCATGTTTGATTTCGCCGTGTGGGACCACCTGGAGCGAACGCTCACGCTGGCGCGCGACCACGTTGGCATTAAGCCGCTTTATTCGGCCTATCTGCCCGGAAAGAATGGTCATGCGAGTTCTTTTATATTTGGATCGGAAATCAAGGCGATGTTGGCCACCGGACTCATCACTGTTCCATTCTTTGGCAGCCGCGTCGCACGCGCCGCGAACCGCCCGTTACTCTCTGC
>JBPCIQ010000289.1:0-16641 GCA_051006135.1 Pyrinomonadaceae bacterium
GAAGTATGCCTATGCAACCATCTCTCTAATTCTGGGTCTCGTTTGTTTCATTAATCTTGCCGGCTTGGAGAAAGCGCTGTTGGCTGTGATCTTCGGCTGGCTGGCGCTCAAGTCCACACCCGCCCCGGTGCTCAAGGCGCGGCGAGTTTGGGCGCAGACGGGCACGGTTCTAGGACTATTAGTGCTGGTCATAGTTCCGACCATCATTCTCCTTAACCTTGATCGGTTGCGCGTCATAGTTGAGGCTTTGATGAAATTGAGCGAAGGGAAGTAAACCCGAACCTGAAGGGGCAGACCCAGGTTCACGTTTGCGATGACCGTTGAGTTGATACGAGCCGGGCAAAACCTGAGAGGGAAAAACCATGAAGCGACATAGGCAAGAGCGTTGTGGACCTCTTCCCAAACGATGTGTTGGAGATTAAGAAAGTGACGGGCGAATACGCTGATTACGCGCCGTCTGCGGGAACGAAATTGACTGAAGGAATTGCGGGCGATGGATATCAAATGGTGGGGAAGAAAGAATGATTGGCGCGTCTTCGTTGCAAGCAGTGCGCATCGCTTGAAGCCTGGTGGTGCGGCACGCGAACTTGTCCGGTTCATACCCATCACACGGCTATATCCCGGCAGAGCGTGTTCCGGAGCATATCTGACAGTGCTCTTTGAGATTCCCCTGGGCCAGGGTCGCGTGTGGGTTTGCGACCTCGACCTGGAAGAATCTGTTCGGGTTGATCCGGCGGCGCTTGCTGGCCATTAACATCCTGCGCGCCGCCGCGGATGTTTCTTCTACGAAGAACCTGCCCCTCGTGCCGTCCCATAAAGAGAGTTTGGCTGTACAGCCATTCGCCAGTCAGCGAAATTGACTGTCCTGGCTTCAGTTGCTTACTAGAAATTTGAACTTTGCCGGCAGCAATGGGCTGCTGGGAATAGATGACCTGCGGAATGAGAGTGAAAAGCATGACTAACAGCAGGCTAAAGCTCCGCCGGTTTTCTTTCAAAGACGACCTCCAACTAACACCTTAATTTGAGGTTAACGACGTATCGGTTGCCAGTTAGAAAACGATCCACGAAATACACGAAACTCAAGAACGCGGGTTAATGTTGCTTAACTTAGCGGTTCGTTCACTTCCGTTACGGCCCCCGGCAATCAGCACGCACGCCATCGCGATCAATGCCGGGAGCGCCTGAGTAAACAGAATTGACGTCTTGGCCGTAATCCCACCGAAGACGCCGGCGATCACCACGCAGGTCAGGAAGAAGAGCTTGATGTCTCGCCGGTCTTTCCATATTCCCCAGATTAGCCCGGCAGCCAGAAAACCGTTATATAGCCCCTGGTTCATCGCCAGTGCCGCGGATGATGCGGAAACTTCCGGCGTCATCGAAAATATTTTCCGACCAACAGGGTGATCCCAGAAAAACATCTCGAGGACGAGAAATCCAAGGTGACAGAGAGCCACCAGGGCCGTTAGCAAATTCCCGATGAGCTTCACGCGGATTTCTCCCTTTACGAGTCTCAAACTTCGATTCGTCGCAAGCGAAAAACAGGGCGGCGCTGCGTGAGTCCTAAATTTGATTTCGGTTCTTCTTGTCCTGTTTTTCTAGAGGTTTTTCCCCTCGCTAAAAAATCAACTTCAAACCGAACTGCAAAACCCGCGGTCCGCCTTCGCCCAGACGTGGATTGCCTGCCGTTACGTCGGGCGTTTCGCTAATCGCGCCGAAAGCAGAACTGTTTCTATCCACATTCGGTAAACTAAAATTTGGACGATTGAAGAGATTGAACGCTTCGGCGCGAAATTGCAGCGAAACATTTTCAACAATCCGCGTCGTCTTGTTGACGGAAAAATCGAAAATATTGACGGGCGGACCGATGATGGAATTGCGCGGCGCATTGCCGAAAGTTCCCGCTGCCGGAATGGTAAATGCGGCGGTATTGAACCATTGTCCAGCCGTGCGCGGACCGCTGTTGGGATCGCCCGTCAGGTTCGGACGGTCGTTGAGTTCGCCCGTGCCGCTCACATCCGTACTCAAAAACGGCGTAATCGGAATGCCGCTCGAGGCAGTATAAATTCCGCTCAGTTGCCAGCCATCGGTCAGGCGATTCTTTCCGAATTTTCCGGGCAGAAAGTTCAAATCATAGACGAAGTTGAAGGTGAAGCGATTCCGCACGTCGAAACTTGAGACGGCGCGTTCCGCTTGTATAGGCAAAAGATCCCAACCCAACGAACACTGATGCAAGCTTGTAACAATCCGCCCTTATTCGTTTTATTACTTTAGAAAACTTTCCCCTTGATGTGCCGCTCTTCTGTTGCTTAATGACAATTGACTAACCGGCAATTTGGATTAACCTTCGATTGTCGTCGGTGGATTATCTCCCACCCTTGCAGTCTCAAGACGCGGAACTAACAAGTGAATCACCAAGAGCGCCACCAAATAAGCCGAAGCCGCGAAAGTGAACAACGGCACGTAACTGCCCGTCCATTCCAGCAAATAACCGGCGACTTTGGCGATTAGCATCCCGCCGATGGCTCCTGCCATGCCGCCGATGCCGACGACTAATCCGACAGCGCGTCGCGGAAACATGTCCGATGTCAGCGTGAAAAGATTCGCCGACCAGCCTTGATGCGCGGCGGTCGCCAGTCCAATCAATGCGACCGCGACCCACAAGTTCGCCGCCTTCGCCGCGAACACAATCGGCACGACGCTCAAGGCGCAGATCAACATCGCAGTCTTGCGCCCCGCATTGATCGTCCAATCGCGCTTGATGAACGCCGAGGACAGCCAACCGCCCATGATGCTGCCGACGTCCGCCATGATGAAAATCACAATGAGCGGCAGCCCGATGTTTTTCAGATCAAGATTATAAGTGTTGCCTAAGAAATCTGGCAGCCAGAAAAGATAAAACCACCACACCGGATCGGTGATAAATTTTCCCATCGCAAACGCCCACGTCTGCCGGTGCGGATGAGCCGCGCCCAAGCGATCTTCGTCGTGGCTTCCGCCGGGTCACTGCGGATGTAAGCGAGTTCTGCGGATCATAAGCGCGGGTGTTCCTCCGGGCGGCGATACAGCAGCAGCCAGAAGATGAGTCAGATAAAACCGAGCGCACCCGTGATGAGGAAAGCCGCCCGCCAGCCGTAAGTTACCGTAATCCACGGCACGACGAGCGGCGTCACAATCGCGCCGATGTTCGAGCCACTGTTGAAAATGCCGGTAGCGAATGCGCGCTCTTTTTTCGGAACCATTCGGCGACCGTCTTCACCGCCGCCGGAACATTCCCCGCCTCTCCCAAACCCAAAGCGAATCGCGCCGCGCTAAAGCCCATCACCGACTGCACAAAGGCGTGTCCCATCGCGGCGAAACTCCAAAAGACGATCGCCAGCGAAAAGCCTTTGCGCGTACCAAGGCGATCCATCAGCCTGCCAACAAGGAGCAGACCGATCGCGTAGGCCGTCGTACACGCGAAAGCCACATTGCTGTAATCAATCTCGCTCCAACGCAACTCACCTTGTAGAGTCTGCTTGAGCAGACCGAGCACTTGCCTGTCAACGTAGTTGATCGTTGTCGCGAAGAAGAGTAATGCGCAAATCAACCACCGGTAATGGCCAACGCGCGCGCCAATCTCCTGCCGGTCCGTGGGGGCAAAAGCCATAACCGCGCCGGCCGCGCTAGCACTGGCCACTTGTGGCGAAGAGACATCGGCCAGCGACTTGCTCATCCCCTGCTCCGTGATCTCCGCGCTCGGCGGTTTGCCTGGTTTCGACATGAAGCCTTCCTTCCTTAAAACTGAGCGGGCAAGGCAGACAGCCTGCGGTAGCGGCTGTGTGAAAATCCATCCTTGTGAAGTCGCGAACGTTCGCGTTCAGAAGGGTCCGCAATACAGAACCGCGAGCGGTAGCGACCGGATGTTAGATCGCGCTGGAATTGCTCTATTGCTTCGCGCCTTTGGACCAGCCGATGCGGTCAGACTTGACACCGAGCCGTCCGAGACGCTCGAAAGCGCCCGCGTTGGTATGCCCCGTCAGGTGGACTGGAATATTCGGGTCAACTTTTTTCACCGTATCATAGATGGCGTTCTAGTACTTCTCTCGTCCGTCGTTAATGCCGAAAATTAGAACTTCGTTTTCAATTTCCACGCCATGAATCGCGTCGCGGTCACGACTCACGATTGTCGCGATTTCTTCCGCTTGCATTTGCGCATCCAGCAACGCGCGCAACCGCAATCGCCGAAGCTCAGTAAAAAGAAAGTCGAGATACTGGCGCCCGAATTCAGCACGGACCGTGGGGTGAAACGATGAGACAGAAGAGATTCTGTTAGCGACGCTACTGCCGACAGTTAGGAGGAAGGTTGTCCCTCCATCAAGAGAGTGTGAAATGCAGGATATCAATGCCTAGGTTCCGAAGGGTATTTGAGAGAATGCGGTGAAGCGTCCGAGACACGAAAGACTCATGAGCACCTTGCGCGGTGGCTAGCGGCTCCATGTGATCTTACAGCAGGGTCGTCAGCAGACTGCTTGTAAAACAGCACCCAATTTCACTCCATGCGTACGTAACGTGAACAAAGTGTAAAAACTTCGGAGCTGCTCAGCGACCCCCGCCCCTAACAAATCCTCGGCAACTGCTCGCCAACCAGCATGTCGACTATGCGCGTGCCGCCGAATCCAGTTTTCATGGCCACGATCCCCTGCGGCTCTTCCTTCACCATGCCGATGATGCAGGCCTCCGCTCCGTAGACGTTCTTTCTCATGCGCGTGATAAGTCGCTCCGCGATGTCGGCAGCAACGATGGCGATGAGCTTTCCTTCATTGGCTACGTAAAGAGGATCGAGACCAAGTATTTCGCAAGCGCCTTTCGCTTCTTCGCGGACGGGAATCAGCTCCTCGTCAATCTCAATGCAAACTTCAGAACTCAGCGCGATTTCGTTTAGGGTGGTTGCGGCGCCGCCCCGCGTGGGATCTCGCAGGCAATGAATTGAGTCGAAAGCCCCAGCGCTTCCGGCCTCGTCAAGCATTTCCTGAACGAGCAGGTTGAGCGGAGCGGTATCGCTTTCAATGTCAGTTTCGAGCTCGAGTTCACCACGCGCGATCATGATGGTAGTGCCATGATCTCCGAGCGTGCCGCTAAGAATCACTTTGTCGCCTACCTGGGCGCTGGACGCCGAGCAATGTACCGGGGATTCAATCACACCGACACCTGAAGTGTTGATGAAGAGTTTGTCTACGCTTCCCTTCTGAACCACTTTGGTGTCGCCCGTGACGACAGCGACACCCGCCTCAGTCGCTGCATCTCGCATCGACGCGAGTATTCGTTTCAGGTCTTCAGTGAGAAATCCCTCTTCGAGAATAAAGCCGGCAGAAAGATAGAGTGGACGGGCGCCGCTCATGGCCAGATCGTTGACTGTGCCATTGATCGCGAGTCTGCCAATGTCACCTCCGGGAAAGAAAATCGGATCGACTACATACGAGTCGGTAGTGAAAGCAATTCTCGCTTTGGCCTCGCCGTTATCGGCTATACCCGCTATTCCGTTACGCCCGATGCCGATCTCAAATACCGCCTGATCTTCCAGTTTTTCGAGCAAAGGGTTGCGCAGGTATTCGAGAAACAGACCTTCAATCAATTCATGCATGGCCCGGCCGCCGCTGCCATGGGCCAGTGTGATCTGCGTGTCCCTGAACTTATGTTTACGCCGCCGCGCTCTTTCGACTCTTTCAAAGAGGGGCGTGGGGCTAAATACTTTTGACATAGAAAAATCTTTCATCCGCAGATTTCACAGATTCATCGGCAGCTACGACCGCGGAAAGCCAACTGTAAATCGACAGGAAACACTCCTGATGTTTTCTTATACTAATCTGCGTAATCTGTGGATGTCGTCTTTAGGCCGGCGCTGCGCTCGAGCGCTCGGCAACCTTCGACAGCCGGCCGAAATTGTAGTAAGCGGCACAGGCTCCTTCCGACGAGACCATGCACGACCCGATGGGCGTCTCGGGCGTGCACGCAGTGCCAAACACTTTGCACTCCCATGGCTTCTTCACGCCCTTCAAAATTTCGCCACACTGGCACGCCTTTGGATCCGCAATGCGGAGTCCCGGGACGCTAAATTGTCGCTCCGCATCGAACGCCGCATACTTGGCCCGCAAGCGCATGCCGCTATGCGCTATTGACCCCAGCCCGCGCCACTCGAAATAGTCGCGCGGCTCGAATACTTCAAACAGGGCACCGAGCGCCCGTTTGTTGCCTTCGCGATTGACTACGCGCGCATATTGGTTCTCCACTTCAGCGCGGCCTTCAACGATCTGTTTCACGATCATAAAAACTGATTGCAAGATGTCCAGCGGCTCAAAGCCGGTGACAACGATTGGCTTACCGTAGTCACGCGGCACGAAATCATAGCAACGCGTGCCGATCACTGTGCTGACATGACCCGGGCCAACAAAACCATCTAACTTCAAATCAGGAGAATCGAGCATCGCTTTCAACGCCGGGATGATCGTGATGTGGTTGCAGAAGACACTGAAGTTTTCAACCTTTTCTTTGTCAGCTTGAAGAACTGTCATCGCGCTCGAAGGTGCGGTGGTTTCGAAACCAAGACCAAGAAACACTACCTGCTTTTCCGGATTCTTCTTGGCGATCTTCAACGCGTCGAGCGGCGAGTAGACCATGCGCACATCGGCTCCGGAAGCTTTGGCGTCAAGCAAACTAGTCTTAGAACCCGGCACGCGCATCGCGTCGCCAAACGTAGTGAAAATAACGTCCGGCTCTTGAGCAATGGAAATCGCATCGTCAACCCGGCCCAAAGGAATCACGCACACCGGGCAACCAGGTCCGTGAATCATTTCAATGTTCCGCGGCAGGAGATCCTCGATCCCATACTTGAAGATAGTATGCGTGTGTCCCCCGCACACTTCCATCAACTTCAGCGGCTGCGAGGTCAAGCGCTCGATTTGATCAGCCAGCTTCAGCGCCAGATCGCTTTGCCTGTATTCGTCTATGAATTTCATTTTGAACTCCCGGAAAAACGAGCCACAGATTTACACGGATGAGCACAGATCAGAGAGCCCATCAATGTTAAGTTCTGACTTAGATTGTTCTGATCCATTTTTATCTGTGTTCATCTGTGGCTGATACTTCTTGAACCAGCGACTTATGTTGCAAAAACTCGTGAACCAGATCCCACATGATGTGATAAAGCGTGACGTGCGTCTCCTGTATTCGGTGAATGCTGGAGGTCGGCACAGTCAAGCAATAGTCAAGCAGGCCGCCGGCGCGCATCTGCACCATTTTGCCGCCGTCATCTCCCGCAAAACCCATGGTACCGAGTTTCATTCGCCGCGCGGTGGCAAAAGCGTGCATTAGATTCTCTGAATTTCCACTAGTGGAAATCCCCAACAGGATGTCGCCTGCGGACCCCAGCGCAATAATCTGCCGGCTAAAGACATCATCGAAACCCACATCGTTGGCCACCGCGGTGACCATAGCCATGTCGTTTGTTAAGCAGATTGCCGGAAGCGCTTTGCGCCCAACAGTAATTGGATGCATAAACTCAACTGCGACGTGCTGTGCATCAGTCGCCGATCCGCCGTTGCCACAAACCAGAAGTTTGCGCCCTCGATGAAATGCCCTGGCCAGATCAAGTGAGGCAGCAATAATCGTTACCTTGTTCTCTTCAAAGAACCTCGTCTTCACTGCCACGCTCTCGCGCGCCTTCTCCAAAAGCGAGAAGGCCAACTGCTCTTTAAGCTCCTCCGGCTCTTTCTGATCATCATGCAGAAACGGATAGAAGGACCGAGAGAAGTCGTCGATAGCGGGCTTACTCATCTTGTTTGTTCAGTATCGTTCAGTAGTTCGTGGTCAGTTGTTGGTTGTCAATTGCGGGTTGCGGCTGCGAACAACTGACAACTAATCACTGACCACTGACTATTCTACCGTCGTCTTGAATTGCTCAAACTCCAAATCAAACTCGCCAATCTCCTTGAGTACTCGCAACGTCTCTTCCGCTTCCTGCTCGTCAACCTTGCTCATCGCGAACCCGACGTGAATCAAGACGTAGTCGCCTACCCGCGCTTCTTCCTTATCAAGCATGCCGATGTTGATATTGCGCTTGACGCCACCAACTTCGACTTTGGCAATCTGATTAGTTTCGTCGACAATTTCGACAATCTTACCGGGTATGGCCAGACACATGTGTTAGATCCTCCCTGACTTGATTAGCGCGTTGGCAACCGCCGCCTGACCTAAGGAGATTCCGCCGTCGTTGGTCGGCACGCGCGCGTGGGTGAACACCTGAAAACCATCGCGTCGCAGCATCTCACAAGTTTTTCCCAACAGCAGCATGTTTTGAAAGACGCCGCCAGACAGCGCCACTCGATTTAGCTTCCGGTCATTCCTGACCTTCGCAGCCATCGATACAATCAGATTTGCAACAGCCGAATGGAACCGGGCGGAAACAACTGCGGCAGGGAAGCCGTCGAGCAAATCTTCGACTGCATCCCGAATTACCGGCCCGCCTTCGATTGCGTTTTCCGTTGGACTAATTTGGAATTCGTAGCCTTCTGCACAGTTGCGATCAGCCATCGCTTCCAATTCAATTGCGGCCTGACCTTCGTAATTCACTTCAGCCTTCACACCGAGGAGGCTCGAAACGGCATCGAAAAGCCGACCCATGCTGGACGTTTCCGGGCTGTTGCTACGCGTCGCAACCATGCTGCGAAGAGTAGGCCAACCGCGCTGCTCGAGATCTTTTACGAAAGGCAAATCCAGATTCACAAACTTGTCGCCAAACGCGTGCTGCAAATAGATCGCGGCCATGCGCCACGGCTCTCGAATCGCTTTTGCTCCCCCCGGCATCGGCACATACGCCAGGTGCGCAACCCGCTCCGCCTCGAGAAAATCCGCGACGAAGAATTCACCGCCCCACATGCGGCCGTCGGTGCCGAAGCCAAGACCGTCCATGGCGACGCCAATAACCTCGCCATCGATCTGATTGTCGACCATGCAACTCGCAATGTGCGCGTGATGATGCTGAACGGCGATCTTAGTCGCAGTGTCATCAAGTGAGAGAGCGTACTTAGTTGACAAGTATTCCGGATGAAGATCGTAGGCCACTACCTCTGGCTCGAGAAAGAAGAGTCTTTTGAAGTGGTCGATGCCTTCAGTAAACGATTGCAGTGTCTCCAGGTTTTCCAGATCGCCGATGTGGTGACTGACGAATGCGTATTTATCGCGCGCCAGGCAAAAAGTATTCTTGAGTTCCGCCCCGCAGGCGAGAACCTGTCGCTCGAACCTGAATGCCATTCGGATTGGCTCCGGCGCGTGACCGCGAGAACGGCGCAAGATCATTTCGCGGCCATCATGGATGCGGGCCACCGAATCATCGGTGCGCATGTGAATGCGCCGATCGTGGAGCAGGAAATAGTCTGCAATCTTGTTTAGTCGTCTGGTAGCCTCCCCGTCGTCATAAGAAATGGGCTCATTGGACATGTTGCCGCTGGTCATAACCAGAGGTTGATCAAGATTGTTCAGGAGCAGATGATGCAGCGGTGAATACGGTAGCATGAATCCGAGATTGTTCACACGTGGCGCTACCGCCTGCGCGATCTCCGAGTCGGGCCTTTTCTCGAGGAGCACAATGGGTCGCCGTTCCGAGAGCAACAGTCGGCGTTCGGCTTCGGAAACGAAACAGTGCTGCTCAACAACCTCAACGGAATTCGCCATCATCGCGAATGGTTTATCTTCTCTGTATTTTCTCCGGCGCAACTGTTCAACAGCCTCCGGCGATAAGGCATCGCAGGCCAGATGAAAACCGCCGACGCCTTTGATAGCAACGATTCGTCCTTTGAGCAGGAGACCCTGGACGAACGCAACGGTGTCTTGCGGAGCGACTACGTCCGGCCCCACTTCCAACCCGTCAGCGCTGAGCAGATAAAGTTGTGGACCACAAACCGGGCAGGCGGTCGGCTCGGCATGAAAGCGCCGGTCTAAAGGATTCTCGTATTCCGCGCGACAGTCAGGGCACATTTCAAAGTCGCGCATAGTCGTTTTGGCGCGGTCATAAGGAATGTCCTCAACTATGGTGAACCGCGGGCCGCAGTTTGTGCAGTTAATAAACGGATATTGATAGCGCCGGTCCCGCGCGTCAAACAATTCTTTCAGGCAGTCGTCACAAGTGGAGACGTCAGCCGAGATTGGAACAAACCTCTCCCCCTGCTGAGCGCTTTCGAGAATGAGAAAATCCGCGTAATCGGCAGGCGCCAGGTGGTGACTACATTCAACTGATTCAATAAGGGAAAGCGGTGGCGGGTTTGATCTAATGTCGGCAATGAACTGCTCGATGTCGCTGTAGTTTCCCTCAACTTCAATCAAAACCCCGGTTGTGTTATTGCGCACCCTTCCCCGCAGGTCACGACGGTTGGCCTGGGAGTAGATGAAAGGCCGAAAGCCGACACCTTGGACAATGCCTCGCACCAGGATTTGAGATCGAGTAACCATTTCATTTTCCATTTCCCATTCATCATTCTTCATTGATCATTTGAGTCGTGGACTTCTGGCGATAACAAGCCAGTGTCTGGCGATGACAAATGAAAAATGTCAAATGACAAACGGAAAATTTTCTTCGACCAGCTACGTGACAGTTGCGCCCGCAGCCGCCACGCGACTTCCAACCTTTGCCTCCAAAAAGTGAAGAAACTCATCCAGACCTTGCCCAGTTTTCGCGGATACCTCCAATACCTGCATTCCCGGCCGGACCGACTGAATGCTGTGGTGCGCGCCTCGCAAATCAAATGCGACAGCCTCAGCAAGATCCATTTTTGTGAACAAGGCGACGTAGGCTGTGTTGAAGATCGTGGGGTACTTTACAGGTTTGTCCTCGCCTTCAGTTACCGACATCAAAACTATTCGCAAGTTTTCACCGAGATCGTAGCTCGAAGGACAGCCAAGATTGCCCACGTTCTCGATGGAAAGATAATCCAACTCGGTAAGTTCCCATCCATCAAGAGACCGTTGGACCATGTCGGCGTCGAGATGGCAAACCGTGCCGGTGATAATCTGCTTAACCGGAGTCTGGCTGCGGGCCAAACGCGCAGCATCGTTTTCAGTGGCCAGGTCTCCCACCAAAGCTGCCACACGGCATCCGTTTTCACGCAGCTGCGTCAGTGTCCTCTCCAGAAGCGTCGTCTTGCCGGCGCCCGGGCTGGAAACAATACTTATGACATAAAGCCCCGCGTCTGCGAAACGCTGCCGCAGTGCGCGAGCCAGCACATCATTCTGTTTTAGTACGTTTTGCCTGACCTCGACCAGACGCGGTTGTGTGCTCATACTGCAGGCTCCGCAAATCTGACATCCGGCACAAGATCAACATCTTCGCGGTCCGTTATCTCAATTGCCACCAGCTCCAACTGTTTCCCGCTAACAACATCCGGGGTCAGGGTGCCACAAGTTTGATGGTGCCGCCAGCAACCGAGAACGGCTTGATCCCAAAATCGGTTTGCTTCAGGGAAAACTCTCCCTTGGCTCTTAAACTTTCTCCACTGATGGTGACCTCAGATGTAATCCAAAGATTCTTCTGAGTAGCGCCATGAAACGTCAGATCACCAATGACCCTGGCGCGATAGCGTCCTTCCGCCAACCGGGTTACCGAAATATTGGAACTCACAAACACAATCTCGGGGTATTTCGCAATCTCAAGCACTTGCTCGCGCATCGTTTGCTCAATCTCAAGGCGGTCCGTCTCTTTGACATCATTACTTAAAACAATCGAGTCTGCCTGGATCGTTATCTTCACGGACGCAGATTCGAAGCTGCCAGGCACGAACTGGGCTTCGCCGGTGAAATCTTTGATATCGAGGATCGGATCGTGACCGAACGCGGAGAACAATCCTTCCGCAAACGCCTGTACGGTGAACTTGCTCTGCTCCGGAACGAGGCGGTAATGAACGACGCCTGTTGCACTGGTGGCAGTAGCGTTTTCAGTTGTCATAAATCACAGTTATCAAACCAGAAAGATTTCGCTTCATCATGGCGCGATAACGCGAACGACGGAGTGCCGAATTCATAGCGCACGACGCACGGCTCTCCGCGCCATCTCAGTTGTCAATCCATAAACAACCCTTTCCAGACATTGCTCCGTGCTTCCATCACATTGATCTGATCTTCATATACCGCTGCACGTCCGGGACAATGGTGGTTAGTCCGATGTTGAAGTTATCTTGAATCCCAGGGAGCACGCGATCGAGCCCTGTCCGCACCTGTTAGCGGACCTCCGGGTGCGCCATAATCAAACCGGCCCCGGCGATCATCAGGGCAAAGCCGCCGACTAGATACAACATGTCTTTCGAATCCTCAGAACCATTATTTGCCATAACCGTCTCCTCTAGAGTTATCACCAAGCGCAATTGTGAATCCGCCGAGCCTGCTTCCTCCCGCTTGATTTTCCGCGATCCCGCCCTACATTCTGGAAATTCGGAAGTAGCGGCGGATGTCGTGCAGCGAAGTGATTAGCGTGGTGGCTGCGAGCGCCAGCGCCGCCCCGCCAACGATTTTCCAGACAAGGTGTCATTGCCGTTAGTTCCGTTACCAGGCGACTTTCCTATTTGCACGAACCCTGTGGCCGACGGCTGCTCCGCCACGCCCTCAGCCTCAATCGCCACCACGTCGGGAGCTGCTGCGTAAATCCCTTCTTCAATCGCCAGCTTGAGTGTCATCGCTGACGAGGGGCAACTCTTACAGCTTCCCTGCATCCGCAGACGGTCGACTCCGTCAGCAATTCCAAGCAACTCCACATTGCCGCCATGTGAGTCAAGATACGGCCGGACCTTGTCCAGCGCTTTCGTCACGCGAGTTTCGAGCGGAAGCGGATGCAGCCCGTAAAGCAGCAGCAAACTTCCTACCAGATCATCACGGGCAAAATTATCAAACACCGCATAACCGGCATCGCCCGCCTCGGCAACGATTTTCATCAGCCGTTCGAGGCCGGCGCCGTGAAACTCCATCAAGGCCTGCACCGTTTCCAGTACCTTGCCGTTGCCAAGGTACATGTGAACGCAGCAGGGCAGACACGGATATGGAAGTAAGTTCGCGTGCGATCGCGCTCGATGGCGTTGCTCCATTTCGGAATCTTCCACTCAAACTCTACTTCCGGTTTCATGGCTGTCTTCGGCAAGTAGATTTTCACACTGGTGCCGGTGGCTTTGACGTAGCCGATGTCCACCTTGCCGGCGAGCGCCGTCGCCCAGAAACGAGCGATTGGACCCCCGCCTGTATCCAGCGCGAGATACTTTTTGTCGCCAGGTTCGTCCTTGTGATACCAGCGCGGCGACATCACCCAGGTGTAGTTGTTATCGAAGTCGCGTTTCTGCGGCCTCGGAATCGTAGTTTGATTCCACGGATGTTGGCGATCGACGGGATTGCCTAGCGGATCTGTTTTCACAAACATCTCAGACCTGTCCCAGTCATCGTAGTAAGAACTGCCAAGCAGGATGCGAATGCCGAGGTTGATGTCTACCAGATTGTCACCAATTTGCCGTCGATGACTACGCCGGGTGTGACGTACATCGCGTTACCCCAGTCGTTCATGTTCTTGTATGTGTAGTCGCAAGCTGCCGCTGGCCCGTCATGGCGTCCAATCCCATCGCGGCCCAGTAGCCTTCACCGCTAAGGTTCTCATTTGGAATGGAGCCCTCGACAACCAGCACGAAAGGATCGATTAAGTCATGCTCCGCCTGATACAGATCCTTCATGAAGTCATCACCGACTTCGTACGCAAGCACAGGATTGTGTAAGTGGACGTTCGGGAGTCCGGGTATCGCTCCCATCACCAATCTTCGACGCTTGGCTGCGTCGCCGCCGTAATGGAAACTGAATCGCCGTCACAACCCAAACCCGCAGTGATCCAAACTATATGAACATCCTTGACCGCCGGTGGCCGCTGCGTGCTACGACCACACGGGGCAGTTTATGAGTTTTCTAGTATCGCTTCAACATCGATGGCGATATCGATTTCATTACAGACGACAATCCCGCCGCGGTCCATTCTATCTTTCCACTTGACTCCAAAGTCCTGACGATTGATCTGAGGTGGTAGCTAGAAAACCCGCCCGCGTCCTGGGTCCCTTGTCAACTCCGTCCTCCCACCAGGGCGTCTCCCACTGCCCCAGGTAGCTGACATTCAACGTGGCTTTGCGAGTAACTCCACGTATGGTCAAGTTTCCTGTGACTGCAAAGTCGTGCTCGCCTTTGATCTCAACTTGAGTGCCCGCGAAGTTGATCTCCGGATGATGGTCCACATCAAGAAAGTCCGCGCTACGCAGGTGGTCGTCACGTTCTTTCACTCCCGTGCAGATTTCCCTGGCGTCAATCTGTACTTCGACGGAAGAGTTGTGCGAGCTTGCTGGATCAAACTCAACCGTGCCATGAATGTTTTTAGAATGTCCGCGGACGTAGGTCACCATCATGTGCCGTGCACGAAACTCGGCTGCGGTGTGTCCAGGTTCAAAAGTCCATTTAGCCATCGCTGAAACCTCTCTGGAAACTAAGTTCGGTAAGGAGAAATCAGTAGCAACCCGGTTGACTCCACGGCCTCTTATGCTTGTTTCTCCCGCAGCGGCTTCAACGCGCCGCCCCAGGCGATAACCTGATCGAGCATGGCGTTGACCGATTTATCTTGCTTTGGAGCCGGCTTGAAGACGCTGAAGTTCTCGAAATCGGTGAAGAGGGAAAGCCCGACTTGAGCGCGCACGTCGGCAACCTGCAATTCCCCCATTATCAATCGCAGATTCTCAACCGCGCGTGTCCCTGATGCGCCGCCGTAGCCAACGAATCCAGCCGCCTTGTTGACCCACTCGTTGTAGAGGAAATCAATGGCATTTTTGAGTGCGCCTGAAGTCGCGTGGTTGTACTCGGGCGTCACAAAGACGTAGGCGTCGAAGGACGCGATCTTGGCGGACCAATCCTTCGTGTGCTGATGGGTGTACTGACCCATCATCGGCGACATGGGCTCGTCGAGGAGTGGCAGGTTGAAGTCTTTGATGTCCACAAGTTCAAACTCGGCGTCGCTACGCTTTTGCGCAATTTCGTAAACCCACTTCGCCACGGCCTCGCCTTTGCGACCGGGCCGCGTGCTTCCGATGATGACGGCAATTTTAATCATGAATTTCCTCCCATGCAGTTCCGTTACCAACACTCTATCTTTTAATGTGCCCCGGCTAAAAGATTCATCGTTCGCTGGCGTCGTCCCCACGCGACGAGGCCCGTGACAACTAATACTCTGTTAATACCTGTGCCATATCTTTACCACTCCTTCCTTCTTCGATCATTCAAGAGTTAATCGCGCCCCATCCTACCCAGCCGGTAATCTTCAATCGCCTGCTGAATTTCCGTCCGCGTGTTCATCACAAACGGCCCGTAGCGCGCGACCGGTTCGTTCAAAGGCACTCCGGCGATGAGCAACACTTCGAGCGTAGCCTTGGCGTCCGACGAATTTTCGATTCTCACTTCGTCGCCGTCCTGCGCGAACAGAACCATTTGCCCGTCTCCCGCGCGTTCACCCTCTGCTCCGAACAACCCCTCTCCCTCCACCACGTAAGCGAAGGTGTTGTAAGCGCGCGGCACCTGTTGGATAGCCGCGCCTCCAGGCTCGATCCTGTAATGCAGGTAGATGATCGGCGCGCGCGTCTCTATGACAGCTTTCTCGCCCATCGCTTCGCCTGCGATTACACTCACCTTCACCAAGGCAGATCGCCCCGATCCTTGCTCAATTGATCGCGAAGCCTTGTTAATTCTTTTTCTTTTGCCAGATGCGCTTTCCGTGCCTCGATCCATTCTTCTGCCGAAACCACCTTATGGTTCGCTATCGGTGTTTCTTTCTTTTCCATAGCCTTCATGGCTTTATCTCCTTTTTATTTTTCCTATCCCTATAGCTGCCGCCCTGGATGGACTGCAATTCCCCCCTCAGAAACTCTGCTTCAACCTGACGACGGATAAAAAGACGCCAATCGACATTTCAGCACCACTAATTTTTGCTTCGCTATTTGTCCGTAATTCAGGAAAAATAATGTCAGGTCTTATGTCGATCTCTGGTTTTTCATCCGTCGTAAGGTTGAAAACGGATTTATCGTGCATCTATTCAATGGAGGCTGACAAATGAATTATATGCTGCTGATCTACCACGACGAGCAGACATGGAACCAGCTTACGGAGGCTGAGCGCCAGCAGATTTACGGTGAGTATGGCGAGTTAATTCAAGAGCTCAAATCTAGCGGGCAATATCTGGCCGGCAGCGAGTTGCAGCCGACAACAACGGCAACCGGAGTTCGGGAACGCGACGGCAAACAGATTGTCACGGACGGTCCTTTTGCAGAGACGCGGGAACAGCTGGGCGGCTATTTCCTGATCGACGCAAAAGACCTCGATGAGGCGATTGGCATTGCGGGAAGAATCCCGTCCGCGCGGACGGGAACGATCGAAGTTCGACCACTTATGGAAGCCACCGTCGGGACCGCGGCAAAGTGCGTGAAAACTAACAAATACGAAAAGGAGAACGCAACAATGGCATCAATCAGCCCTTATCTTAACTTTAACGGCAACACCGAAGATGCATTTAATTTTTACAAATCGGTGTTCGGTGGAGAATTTCTAACCCTCATGCGGTTCAAG
>JBPCIQ010000290.1:0-16422 GCA_051006135.1 Pyrinomonadaceae bacterium
GGATAGGGTCACGGTCGGAGACTCATTTGCCATTTGCCATTTCTCATTTAGACATCATTCGATCTTTGTAGTTTCCGGATGACGGCCGAGTTAGTTACACCCCCGCCGAGTTAGTTACACCTTCGAATCAACAGCCCAGGCCAACCGGCAACTGACCGATGAAAATCTCAAATGACAATTGGAAAATGGACAAGGATTGATCGTCTGCCTGCTGTCAGACGCCTGCCAACTGCCTCCTGCCGTCTGCTCCTGCCTCCTTTTCCCTCTTTTCACGCTACATCTGCGGTACGGGTTGAGTGACAAATGCAGGCAGCGGAGTCACTACTCTGCTTGCCGGCACGCAAAGCACGGGGCACGGTGAATTACGTACGACTCGTTCTATTTCAGAACCTAGCACCGGTGTCCCCCCAAAGAGTGAAGCGTGAATGTTCGTGCCAATAACGATTAAATCGGCATCGTTCTGGGCAGCCAGCCTCACTATCTCTTCGTAAGGGCGTCCCTCTGCGATGTGAGTAGTCGCGCGCGCGCCATCGTCGCGCGCAAGTTGGGCCATACGCTCCTGCACGTAGCTGCGCAAACGAGTGAGGGCCGAGAGCCCACCTTCAGGAAGCATCGCCGAGATCTGCTCGAAGTTGTCTCCAATAACGTAAACCGCGTGAAGCTGCGCTCCTGTTTGACCCGCCAGTTGCGTTGCTACCTGGGTCGCTGCACTTGAAGACGGGCTGAAATTTGTCGCGAGTAAAACCCGATTCACGCGCAACTCGCTAAGGCTCCCTCGCTGCTCGACAAAGTCGTGCTGCGGCGGTCGAATGGTGAGCACCGGGCAGGGCGCCTCGGCAATGATCTCTTCGGCCGTTGAGCCCCAGAGGGCACGCGAGAGCCCTTTACGACCGTGAGTAACTACGGTAACGAGGTCGATCTCAAACTCCCGCACCGCGTGCGCGATCTCAGTCGCCGGCTCTCCTGCGACGATTACCGGTTCCACCTCCAGCCCCTCCAAAAGTGGATCAGCAAGCAGATTTGTCACCTCTGCCCGCAACTGCAACAGCCATTTGTTCTCCTGCTCTTCGAGGACATGTTCTGGCAGGGTCAAGAGATTTAGGGGCACTCTTGCGCTTTGCACGCTAAACAGCACCACTCCGCCGCCACCACTACGCGCAAACGCCGATGCATACTTCATGGCCGCGCGGGCGTGCGGGGTAAAATCTGTCGGGAAGAGAATATTTCGGAACGGATACATTGGAAGACATTACGGCAACTACATCAGTATGCGTCGTCGCCGACCGCACAAGCGCTATTTCAGAAACATTGTCATGCTAACAAGGCAAAAATGAAAAACAAAATAGGGAAAGGCATAAAGAGCAACAGAAGGATGGCAGCATGAGGGTGTCCTTTCCTGCCTTTTAGCGTCGGATTTTTTCTTTACCTTCTTCCGCGTTCCATGCCAAACTCCGCAAGCAATCTCGAATCGAAGGTGGACGGTATTTATCCTTGCGATAGCACATTCGCGTAGGAAGCCAGAGTATTGGCGCGCCAGAACTTGAGCAGCTATCCCCATGGCGAATCAATAGTGAGAATAGCAATCGCGGCAGATCACGGGGGCTATCCGCTCAACGAGCGGGTGATCGAAGAACTGCGTGCCGCGGGCCACGAGATTACCGACTTTGGCACGCACGATGGATCAAAGCCGGATGACTACCCCGATTACGCGCTCAAGGTGGGCCAGGCTATTCAAAGTGGCAAGGTTGAGATTGGCATTATTATTTGCGGAAGCGGAGTAGGCGCTTCGGTTGCTGCCAACAAACTTCGCGGGGTGCGTGCCACACTCTGCGGCGATACTTACTCGGCCCATCAATCCCGCGAACATGATGACTGTAATGTGCTTTGCCTTGGTGCACGTGTGATCGGACCTGAGTTAGCGATGGAGATTGTACGTGCGTTTGTCGCGGCGAGGTTTACGGGCGAAGAGCGTCATCGAAGGCGATTGGCAAAGATCGCCGAGATGGAAGACTTAGAAAATAAGCAACACCAGGCTTCCTTTGTGAAATTTCGTGAGACTTAGTGGTTCGGTTTTGACATTCACGATGCGAAAGCGTTACACCGCAAATTAGTACCCCACGGGCGCCTTCTTCTACATTACAAACCGCAGAGCTCGCGGCATAATGCGAAACTCCGCCGGAGTTCGGCCGCGAACATTTCCGTCAGCCTCAATCAAGAGCGCATCTTCCGGTTTGAAGGTCTCCACTTTAGCAATTGTGCCTTGCCTGATTCGGACTTTGGTGTTTGCGACGTGCCCACCGCGATGAATGCGCGGTAGTTCGCGCATAACAGCAGCGCGCGTGAAGCCGGAGGCCGTGATGACATCGAGCTTACCGTCATCAATTTGCGCTTGCGGCGACAGCATCATGCCGCCGCCAGCGTAGAGGCCGTTCGCCACGGCAACAAGATTCATGGGACATTCAATTACCTCACTATCATCAAGAGAAACACGCACACGCCGCTCCCGCCAGGCGGCGAGCGCGCCGATTGCGGCGGCAGCGAAGCGCGCTTCACCCGAAAAGTGGCGCATGAGAGTTCCCTGTGTTGCAACTCGCGCTGCCGTCTCGCCACCAATTCCCATGGTGGCAGCATTGAGGCAGATGAATGCCTTGGCGTAACCGTCGCAGATACCGTAAATAACGTCGATAACTCGCTCACGTTTCTGAGTTTCTCCTTCACAGTGCGAGATAAGAATGTCAACCCACCTCTCGACAGGCACGCGATTCCCCATAAGTCCGCGTGCGAAGTCGTCTCCAGTACCGGTGGGGAGTATCGTGAGTACGGCGTTGCGATTGATTGGTGAAGGAATGCTTTCGATTTGTTCCTTATCGAACTCAAAGAAGCCTTCCGCGGTCTCGCTCAATGTACCGTCACCACCCACGACTGCGATTGTGCTGAACCCTGCCTTGAGAGCAGCTCTAGTTCGAGTTGTTGCGTCGCCTGGCGCGGCGGTTTCGTAAAGGTTGAATTCGAGCTTGTTCCGCCGAAGTGCGGCTTCAATACTCGGCCAGGCGCTCCGTGTTTTGGCGGCCACCCTATTAACAATGATCAGCAGGCGATTTACGTTGCTCATGCAGGGGGAAAATGTACCACATCAGATGTCTTGCGCCTGGTGCTAAGCTATAGCTGAAGCGAGCCTTGCAATCCATGAGCAAGCACCCGCGCAAAGATGCCAAGAGGCAAAGCTGCAGGGCAAAGAATAACGACAATGAAGGCTGTTAGGATCGTCAATCACGGTGGCGTCGAAGGACTCGAGGTCCGCGAAGTCGAAACACCGACAAGTCCTACCGGGAATCGGGTCCGTGTGCGCGTCCGCGCCGCAGCCTTGAACCGAGCCGACATTCTGCAGCGCTTGGGGCGGTATCCTGCACCGCCCGGGTTTCCAAACGACATTCCGGGATTGGAGTTCGCCGGCGAAGTGGATGAGGTTGGAACAGACGTGCGCGCCTGGCGATCCGGTCAACGCGTATTTGGAATCATAGGTGGCGGAGCGCAGGCGGAATTCGTGGTCGTGCCCGAGGATCAAATCGCTCCTATCCCTCCAAACCTGGCATGGGCGGAAGCTGCCGCGGTGCCGGAAGCATTCATCACCGCTCACGACGCACTCTTCACTCAGGCAAGACTGCAGCTAGGTGAAACCGTGCTCGTGCACGCGGCGGGATCCGGCGTGGGTACTGCCGCAATTCAGCTTGCCAGAGCAGCGGGAGCTAAAGTGTTTGGCACATCCCGCACGGACTGGAAACTCAAGCGTGCGAGCCAATACGGACTCAACGGTTCTATTGTTCTGCAGGAAAATCCTGCCGTGCTGCCTGATGCCGTACGCGGCTGGACCGCTGGACTTGGCGTCGACGTAATACTCGATCTCGTAGGGGCGGTTTATCTGGAAGCAAATCTGAACTCCCTCGCGTCAGAAGGTCGGATAATGCTGGTGGGCACAACTTCAGGCTCGCAGGCTAACCTCGACTTCGGAAAGGTCATGAGCAAGCGCCTCCGCATTGCCGGAACAGTATTGCGCACTCGTTCCGCGGCTGAGAAAGCGAAAGCGACCAATCTCTTTGCGACTCATGTTGTGCCACTATTGGCGGATGGCGCGGTCAAGCCCGTGATCGATAAAATTTATCAACTAACGCAAGTCCGCGAAGCCCACGCTCGTCTTGAGTCGAATGAAAGCTTTGGCAAGGTGGTATTGCTGATTGATTAGAAGAACTGCGGTAGCGATTTCGAGCCGCAAGAATTAGCCGCGGATTTACGCGGATCAGACAGATCAAGGTACTTCTCCAGTAATGCTGCGCTGGGGAATTGAGCCACAGATTTACACGGATAAAATCGGATTTGAAAACGGGAAAACCTTCCCTCAGATAATTCTGCGATTTGCGTAACATCCACAAATGTATTCTTAAGAGATACCTTGATTTCTTTTTGATCCGCGTTCATCTGCGTAAATCTGTGGCTAATTTTAACGCTTAGGAGCGGTGTGGTGATCTCGAATTGACAGCGAAAGGGTGTCAGCTAGATTAACTGACACCCTTGTTCGTTAACGGATTGGCTGCAGCCGAGCGGATCGGCCGCAGGTGCGCCTATGAGCGAGCCCGTGCTCGTCTGGCGCTTTGCGCAAGTTCCCGCGCACGCGGCATAGCCTCAACGGCACGAGCAATCTGCGGATCGTCGCTGTTAAATACCTGCACAGCCACCATCGTTCCATACGCGGCTGTAGCGAGGTCGTATCTCAACTGTCTTTCTGCAAAGGCGCGCGCCCGGTCGAGCTGCTCTGGCGTTGCTTTCAGATCCGTTTTGGTTGCGACGTAGCGCTTCAACTCTTTGAAGAGGACTTCCGTAACGGGAAAGTCTATCGATTCCAGGTTGTGGTCAAACTCGATGGGCCGCTGGACTTTGTAGGACTCAAAGCCCGCGACGCGTCCGCTCGTTACTTCGAGGGCAAACGCAAAGATTGCATTCGTTAGCTTTAGCTCGGCGGGACTGATCTTGGCTGGCGGGGCAATCTCGTCGGGCATAATGCCGCCACCGCCGTAGACAGCGCGGCCCGAATCTGTCCTGCTCTCAGGACCAGTCGGTGGCGGTTGCTGGCTATTGTTATTCTTGCTTCTGTCTTTTGCTATCCCGCCATGGGTGTAGTAGTCGTAAAAGCCTCCGTTTGAATAATCGCGCTGGATCAGCCGGCCGGAGGGCGTAGTGTACTTGGCGATCGTCAACAAGAGTGCGGAATCGTATTCGAGTTGAATGGGCAACTGCACCAGGCCTTTGCCAAAAGTATTCTCACCCACGATTAGCGCGCGATCGTGATCCTGCAGGGCGCCGGCGACAATCTCAGCCGCCGATGCAGAGTCACCATTTACAAGCACCACAAGCGGCGTCGAATCCGGAGCATCATTAACCGCCGTGAAATTGTCTGAGCTACCCCTGATTCTTCCCTTTTGGGTGACAATCAACTGGTCACGCTGCAGAAATGTATTAGCAACGCGTACTGCCTGGATTAATAGACCCCCACGATTTCCCCGCAAATCAAGGATCAGCGTGTTCATGCCTTTCGAGTGCAGATCCTGGAGCGCAGCTTGAAATTCATCAGCGGTCGTGAGATTGAATCCGCCCGTCATCGCGATGTAGCCCACCCCTGGTTTGACCATGTAGGCTTGTGGAATTGAGGGTAACGGTACAGCGTCGCGAGTTATGGTGACAGTTTCAGACTGTCGTGTGGCAGCGTGTTCGACGGTAACTTTTACGACAGTGCCGCGCGGCCCCAGCAAGAATTTACGCACTTCGGAAAATGTCTTGCCGCGCATCGACTTGCCATCGATTTCAACGATCCGGTCACCGAACCGCAGTCCTGCGCGGGCGGCTGGCGAGCCATCAAAGGTAGCGCGAATGTAGGTGTTGACGTCCTCACCCTGCCGCAGATCGCCGATCGTGGCGCCAATGCCGAAATACTCGGAGCGCTGCTCGGTTCTAAATGAGGCGTACTCTATGGGATCGAAGTAGGTTGAATGCGGATCGAGCACGTTCAACATGCCATTGATTGACGATTTGAAGATGGAATTGTAATCGAGCTTCTCGTCGATGTAATTAGCCTGAACTACTGAGAGAGCTTCGCTAAGATCAGTCTTCACCACGGTCGTTGTAACCGCCGGCTTCGTTCCCGTCGGCCTGATGCTTGCGGGCGCACGATCAGGAGGATTGCCGGGCTGACGTCGCGCCGACCCGTTCTGTTGGGCAAAGAGGATTGCTGGGAGCAAAAGTGAAAAAACCAGCAAAAAACTCCCCGGTAACAAAGATCTTCTTTTCACTAAAGTTCTCCTAAGTTCTGTTCTGTCAACGAGTTTTCCATCCCATCCCGGCTTGCAGCGTTTATCGATTGAAAGCGGGTTTGCCAGAATAGCACGAACAAGCGAAGGCTTTGATGACCAAACGCGATCGGGACCGAAGTTTAAGTCACAAATAGCTGGAGCGGGAAACTAGCCGCAGATTTGCGCGGATACACGCGGATCTGAAAAAGCCAAAGCTTTCGACGGTAACTTTCCACATTTAATAGAGCTAATAAGCGATTGTCAGAACATCAGCGCGGCATTTGTCGGAACATCAGACCGGCATTTCCTGGATTTGATTTGTCTGATCCGCGTTTATTCGCTTAAATCTGCGGCTAATCCAGTATGGGCAAAATCTACTCCGCAGGAAGTTAGTGATTCAACCAGGCAATAACGTTGCCCCTTGGCATTCCCGACCAAAGCAATCGGAGCCATCGATTATTGAGCACTTTAGAGAGAAGTCCTTAAAGATAGGGTTTTCTCGTGACAACCAAGACCGAGGTTGTGCACTATGACTGCTAAACTGACCATCGGAATCAGCAATAATTGATTTTGTTGTCAGTTAAGAATGTTCTCTCAGCGGAGGGTTTGGGAATGGCGAAAGAACTGAACCGGGATGAGCTTTTTGCGTTTGCCGAGGATCATCGTGAAGAGTATGAGGGATTGCTCCGACGGTTTGTCGAGACACCAACCGTATCAGTCGACCCATCTCACGCAGAAGACATTCGCAAGGGTGTTGACCTAACCGTTGAAACTCTGCGTAGGTTTGGGGGCGTAGTGGAAGTCTATGAGGTCGATAATGGCAACCCAACGGTGCATGGGGTCTTTGGCACGGACAAGAATCTGGCCACTGTAACAGTCTACAATCACATGGATGTTCAGCCCGCGTCGAAAGAGACTGAACCGTGGGACACTGAGCCTTTTGTGATGACCAAAAAGGGCGACAGCTACTTTGGCCGCGGTACCACTGACGACAAGGGCCCAGCGCTGGCGGCGTTGTATGGCGCTCGGGCCGCAATCGAAGCGGGCGTGCCCATCAACATTCGTTTCCTGTGGGAGTTTGAAGAAGAGATTGGATCTCCAAATTTTGAAAAGATAATCTCGAAAGCTGCCTCAGATCTGCGCACCGAATCAGTTGTCGTCTCCGATACTGTATGGGTTTCCAGAGAGCGGCCCGCCTGCTCGGCTGGACTGCGTGGATTGCTCGGTTTTCAAATGACTTTGGAAACCGGAACGACTGACACGCATTCGGGCGAAGTAGGCGGCGCGGCCCGCAATCCAATTGCCGAACTGATGAGACTCGTTTGTGATATTTACGACCCTGTAACCGGCACGGTTATGATCAAGGGGTTCTACGATGATGTAATTCCGCCGTCAGAAAGCGAGTTACACGATTGGGCCAACTCCGGCTTCACAGCGAGCGGATTTAAGAAGGCGCATCATTTAAAGCTCATGCGCACTGAGGATTCGCTCGAAGTGATGAAGCGAATCTGGGGTATGCCAACATTTGAGATACATGGCGTGGTTGGGGGGTATCAGGGCCCGGGCCTCAAATCCATCGTGCCGCCGCGCGCTGAAGTGAAAGCCTCGTGCCGTTTGGTGCCAGAACAGGATCCCGAGAAGATCAAGAAATTGATTCAAACTGCGGTAAAAGATAAGAACCCTGACGTTCACGTTCACTTTGAGCACGCAGCTCCGGCATTTCGCACGCCGATGAACGGTCCTCTGCCAGCGCTCTTGAAAAGCGCGGTCAAGTTTGCGTTTGAGCGCGACGCGGTTTTTGTGCGCGATGGTGGGACGATTGGCGCGATGACCAGTATCGAAAAGGTTTTGAAATGCCCGGTGCTATTCCTCGGTCTGTCGCTACCTGAGCACGGTTACCATGCCCCCAACGAAAACTTCGACTGGCAGCAGGCTTCCGGAGGAATGGTGGCGTTTGCTAAATACTTTGAAGAGATCGCCAACCTGCCCCGGTAACGCTCAAGCACCAAGAATTAGCCACAGATTTCCACGGATAAATACGGATCTGAACAAATCAAAGTGTTTCTCCAGGCCTTTTTCAGATCGGCGTTTATACGTGTAAATCTGTGGCTAAATTCCTGTAGCAATCAGAGCACGCATGCCAACCGCTCTTCATTGAGTGGTGTAAACCCAAGCCGCTGGTAGAATTTTCGCGCTTCCGGATTCTCAAGATGCACGCCGACGTCTATGCGCGTCACAGATTCTTTTCGTAGGTGATCTTTCAGCTGGTCCATAAGGGCAGTGCCGATTCCTCGACCGCGCCGATCCTCCTTCACTGAGACATCATCAAGCTTCGCCACGATTGCACCCATAGATGTCGAAATAGCGTAGCAGACTACGCAAATACCGGCGGCACCTTGCTCGTCATAAGCCATCCAGACGAACCCCAGGTCCGGGTGTTCAAGAAAGAGGTCTAGCGCATCGTTTAATCCGTGGATCCCACGATCCCCATAGGCCTTGCTGCTGGCGACGTAGTGTTCATCTTCGCCGAGAAAGACACTCAGCATGCTGAATGCATCCGCGACATCAGGGGCACTCATCTTGCGGCAAGTAATCAAATGAAACTCCTTTCGTCTCCGGCCAAGTTGCTACATATCATGCCATAAAATGCTTGGGGTGTTATAATCCTGCCGTTCCATCCAGGCAAGCAATTCCATCCTGCTAAAGAAACCCGAGGTTCAAAGGACATGAAGAGGATCACCCTAAGCGCGCTCGCGTTGATTATAGGGACATCGTCGTTCGCACTTGGCCGCGAAGCGAGGCTCGTACGTTATCCCCACTACCACAATGGACGTGTCGTATTTAGTTACCTGGGGGATATCTGGACGGCCGATGAAAACGGGCAAAACGTTCAACGCCTGACTGTGAACCGCGCGCGCGACGTCTACGGGCGATTCTCTCCCGACGGTAAATGGATAGCTTTCTCGAGCGAACGTAATGGCAACCTTGACGTTTTCATCATTCCTTCTGAGGGTGGCGCTGCCAAACAACTGACTTTTCACTCTGCGGACGACACCGTACTGGGCTGGCGACCTGATTCACAAGCGGTGCTCTTTAGCAGTAACCGAGGTGAAGATTTCACGGCCCAACTTTATCTGGCGAACGTCGCAGGCGGAATACCAACCAAAGCCGGCACAGATATGGGCGTGCAGGCCGCCTATTCTCGCGATGGCCAGCGGCTGGCTTATAACCCGAAATCCCAGGTCTACTGGCGTAAATACTATCGGGGTGCGAGCCAGAGCGACATCGTTGTTATGGATATCGCCTCCAAAAAGTTTACTCAGTTGACGGATTTCGACGGTCACGACTCCTGGCCCATGTGGGGAGATGACAAAGGGATTTACTTCGTCAGCGATCGTGAGGGCAACGGGCTGACGAATATCTGGCGCATTTCCGAAAGCGGCGGCAAGGCTGAGCGCGCCACGTCGTTCAAGAGTGGCGATGTGCGTTGGCCGGCAATCAGCGCTGACGGGCGTGTGATTGTTTTCGAGCACGATTTCGGCATCTGGAAGCTCGACGTCGGGAACAAGAAGGTGACGCCAATTAAGCTAAACATTGCCGCAGAGACACAGGAGAATCTCACCGAGGTTCAGTCATTCAGTTCCCAGGCCGACGATTACGATCTTGCTCCGTCCTCGCGTCGCGTGGCCTTCTCGATTCACGGCAAGATTTTTACCGCCCCGGTCGAAGAAGGTGACCTTAGGCAACTAACCGAGGGCCCGGCTCGTGATCGGTCCGTTAGATATGCGCCTGACGGGAGATCGCTGGCTTTTGTTTCCGACCGCAGCGGCCGGGAGGAGATTTACATTGCCGCGGCGGACGGCGTCGCTGACCCGCGACAGGTAACCGATATTGATACGCTTAAGCTCGGGTTTAGCTGGTCACCCGATTCAAAGGAAATTGCTTTCACGAGCTCGGACGGTAAGTTGCACAAAGTGGATACCACTTCGAAACAAGTAACGATCCTTGATTCATCAAGTTACGGCAACATCGGCGCACCAGTCTGGTCGCCTGATGGCAAATGGGTTGCTTACGCGAAATCTGACGTCGCGCGCACTTCTGATGTTTACGTGATTGGGGCATCCGGCGCGGAAAAAGAACCACACAAGCTGACCTTTGATTCAAATATCGATACCAACCCGTGGTTCGCTCCTGACGGCCGCAAGCTCTACTTTCAACGAATTGAAGCCACGACGGGTAACGCCCCGACTTCAGTTCAGATCTATTCGGTCGCCCTCGAGCGCTTGGATCGCGACCCCGATGATCCTGAGGAGCGTCCGGAGCCGGAAACAGCTGCAACCGCACCAGGAGAAGCTACGGCGGAAGGCACGCCGCCACCACGGCGCAGCCCCGCCGAACGCCGCCAGCCGCCTAAAGAGATCAAGATGGACTGGGCGGGCTTGAAGCGACGCACGCGCCAGATTACTCGGATGCCCTTCCCCGTTCAGAATTACACCGTGGCGCCCGATAGCCGAACGATCGTCTTCGTTACAACTGAGCCGGCCGGAACCGGCACCGTGCCGGTGATTTATTCAATTCAGGATGACGGCAAGCGACTCACTCGCATTACCTCAGGCCTGCCGGCGAGTGAAGAAGGCGGACAGGGACCGGGCGGAGGGTTTGGTGGCGTCGGAATCTCGCAGCTGAACATTTCTCGGGATGGGCGCACACTCTTCTTCCGCGAGCGCGATTCAATCTACTCAGTTCCCGTTCCACAAACATCAGGGTCGGCTGCCGCCGCCGCTGCCGCGACATCAGCACGCGGAGACGGAACACGTAAGCGCATTAACTTCAATGTGGCGGTCCGAGTCGAACGTCCATCGGAGTGGGCGGAAATGTTTGACGACGCCTGGCGGACTATGAAGTACCGCTTCTATGATCCGCAGATGCACGGTATCAACTGGGACGCAGCGCGCGAAAAATACCGGCCCTTGGTGGAATTCGTCGGCGACCGTCAGGAACTTCTCAATATCGTCAACGAAATGATCGGTGAGTTGAATGCGTCGCACACGGGAGCGGCGCCTCCTCCGGGCGGACGTGCGGGCGGTGTGTCAACCGGCCATCTTGGATTTGAGCTGGAGCCGGACACGGCTGGCGGGCGTTACCGCGTTACACATATCTACGAAGACGGTCCTGCTGACAAAGACTGGGTTCGCTTAAGCGTGGGCGACTATTTGATTGCCATCAATGGCAAGCAGGTGCGTGCGGGTGATAACTACTGGCAACTCCTTAACAATCGTCTCAATCGCAAAAGTGAAATAACTTTCAACAAGAAACCTGGAGACGACGGAGCCTGGCAAACACGTATCGAGACGATAACGACCAACGCTTACAGCCAACTGCGTTATGAGCGCTGGGTAAGAGACAGGCGCAAAAAGGTGGATGAACTTTCTGGTGGACGCATCGGCTACCTTCATATTCAGGCGATGAACCAGCCATCGTTAAGGAAGTTCGAGAAGGAGATTCGCGAGTTTCGCAATAAAGAAGCTTTGGTCATCGACAGCGCTGGAACGGTGGTGGCAATATAGAACAGGAGTTACTGGCGATTTTGGTGCAGCGGCAATACCAGGTTTGGCAGCCTCGCGGCACCGAGCCCGCCGGCCGGCCTTTTGCCGGATTCTTTGGGCCAAAAATCGTGTTGCAAAACTGGCGCTCGGCGTCGAATGCGGAGATGTTTCCCGCCGGATTCCGGGCGCTCGGCCTGGGTAAAGTGGTAGGCACACCAACTGCCGGCGCGGTCATTGGTACTGGCAGCTACAGCCTAATTGATGGCTCTACGGTACGCACTCCGGGGGTGGGAGTTTTCCTAGCGGATTCGAAACGTACGAACATGGAAAACTATGGCGTGCAACCCGACATGTTGGTAGACAACTTGCCGGCGGACACGCTCGCCGGCCGCGACCGCCAACTCGAAGCTGCAGTTGAAGACCTTATGAAACAACTTCAGGGACCGAAGCGAAACGTGGCGAGTAACTGATTGCTCGTCGAGGAATTTAGCCGCGGATAGGCGCGGATAGGCGCGGATCTGAACAAATCAAAAACATCTCTCCACGAATGCGGCGCTGATGGTGAGCGCTCCCAGGAAGGAATTGGCCACGGATTTATACGGATAAAGGCGGATCCGAAATCAGAAAACTTTCCTGAGTTAGTTTCCTCAGTCTAAAGCGATGGGGAAATAAACGAGACATTCCTAAATACTCTTGATTTGTTCTTGTCCGTGTTTATCCGTGTAGATCTGTGGCTGACTTTTTGGCTCGAAATCGCGCGTCATTCTAAGGTCTTAGGGGTTTTAGCTTGAAGTCCTCTGGCACAAATTCGACTGAGCGCAGAAGGCCATCAATCTTCGACCGAGCGTCGCTCGCCGGCAGGTAACATACAACAACAGCATTCTCGGGCTTCCGCGGCCCGCACGAGATCTCGCCTGCGACATTTGCGCTGAAGGTCGTTATATCTATCTTCTCAAAACTGTCGGCCTTCAATTTGAGCAGCCGGTTTCCGACTTTGACGACGAAAGTAATTGCTTTGGCCGCGCACTTGATACGCAGGAGAATTCCTTCCACTTGCACTTCACCTTCAGTTGGCTTTCTCAGTGCGTCCCGAAGGTGGGAAGAAGGATCCATATCCTCAGGGGTGTTCGTTTGAGTCGTTCCATCAACATTGACCAAAGGGCGATTCAGTGATTTTGCTGCCTGCTCTTCTCTGCCGGCGCGAACGCGCACCATTTGTTCCTGAATCGCTGAGATTGACGCAAGAAAGTTCTGCGCACCCGCTCGGATGTTAGGATCTGCGCCAGTAGCCGCGAGCGGCCTAATGATTTTTAGTGCCTCCACGAAATTGTCCTTGCGCATGTTGAGCTGTGCCAGAACAAACAGAAATTCTTCACTGCCTGGTGAGAGAGCAACCGCTCGCTTAATCATTGTGATCGACTCATCGATTCGCTCGTTGGTAACCAGATTCACAAACGCAAGCAAATGATATGACTCAGGGAAATCGGGTTTCAGCTCAATCGCTTTATGTAGCTCAGCTCGCATGGTCCGGACCGCTTCATCGGGAAATCCATAGACCGGTTGTCCTTCCGTCATACTTTCGCGGCTCAATGCGTAAGCGTAGTAGTAATGCGCAAGATAATTGCTGGAGCTTTCTGCCACAGCCCGCCTCAGATGCTCCTTTGCCTCCGACATCTTCTTCTGCTCCAGGAGCACCATCCCCAGTGAGGCGTTGGCCATGGGGAGGCTTGCGTCGAGCGACAATGCTTCCTTAAGTTTCGCAGTGGCCTCATCAGGCCGACGAAGGTGATAAAGAAGATCTCCCAAATAAGCCAGGGCTTCGGCTTCGGCAATGGGTACGGTCTTCAGCTCGGCCTCAAACTCTAACTTCTTCTCGAATTTGGCAACTTGAATGCGGTAGGAATTGCGCTGAATGTAGTCCTTCAGTTCTCTGAACATGCCGGCATAGTCTGTTTGAAAAGCCTGGCGAAATGCTTTCTCTAAAGGAGTGTGTGTCCGCAGGAGATCCAGAAACAGGCTGAGTTGCGGTCGTCGCTTACCTTCGTTTCCCTGCATGAGGTAGTGAAGCAGTGCCCACGACTGCGCGTAGAACAGCCCTCGCGTCTCGTGCTTTTTTCGCTCCAGTGAGTAGTAATCGACAGCAAATAATTTGTCGTGAGGAAACAACTGGCTGGACCTGAGTAATTGAAGATGAGGCCCAATCAGATTGCCAAGATAGACTTTCTGATCGTCTTCGACGGCCAATGTACTGTAATACTCGGCCAGCCCTTCATTGAACCATGGCGGTACGCTGGTCTTCCCCAACGTGTTGTTGACGAGTAAGTGAACATACTCGTGAAAGATTACGCTGTAAGGGTTCTCTTCCCGTTTCTCTGAGGTTAACGTGATGTAGTTTACTTCGCGGCCCGGCTTGAAGTACCCGCTGACCAAGACCACCTTGCCATCCGCCAACGGTTTGAAGGGTTTGTAGGAACTGTCGCTCTTGAATACGATGACGGTGGTAGGCACAGGTGAAGTAAACTTCATTCCCGGAAAGAGGCGTGAGAAGACGTCGCGAAACTGCTCGAGTCGCGCTGCCACCTGGCGTATCTCTTTCTCGCTGGCGTTGCCCACCAGGAAGAAGTTGTTTGAGCGCACACTCAACCAGGTGTCTTTCGCAGACACTGAACGATGAGTCGGAACCACCGCTAAGAAATAGAAAACTGTCGCCAGGACGAGAGTAGATCGTTTCAGCATTGTCTAATTGCCGCTAAGAGTTGAGGGCCATCCAGCTAACAATGCCAGCCCGAATTAGTTGATTCCTCGGACTGCAATGAAGGGCGCGTTTAGGTTCCGACTATACAAACTGGCCCTCGGCGCGTCAAAATTTATCCCGACGGGTATGGGTCACATAGCGTGTGGTACAATTGAGGGGCGTTTCCGCCAGAATATCTCCAGTTCGAACCGGGGAATCTTCGATGCCAAATGAACAGCCGGCCGCGCACCCGAGTCGGGTCGCCCTGGCCAAGACTGAAGTCTCTCGTAATGCACGCAGTGATAGCGTCAGTTCGATGGAGACCGACGATTACGTCTGCGTCGAACCTTCCGATTCTCTTGCCAGGGCCATTGAGGCGATGAAGCAGGACGAAGGTAGATGCGCCATCGTTTGTGAAAATGGTCGTGTCGTTGGTATTTTCACCGAACGCGATCTCTTGTCAAAAATTATCGGCCGGACCGTCGATATGAATGCGCCTGTTAGCAACTGGATGTCTCCAATCGTAGCGACGCTTGCCCCGGATGCCACCATCGGCGATGCCGTCGCGATCATGAATGAGAAAAGCTACCGCAATATTCCTTTAGTAAAAAATGGGGTACTGGTTGGTTCCATCTCAGTTTTTGACGTCATATCTTATTTGTCGGAAAGTTATCCCAAGGAAACTATGAACCTGCCGCCCAATCCCAGTCAGGTGATGGATAGCAGGGATGGCGGATAAGAGTATTTTTGATTTTTGATTTGCGATTGCCGATTTTAAAAGACCTCGGCAATCGCAAAAATAGAAATCCGAAATTGAAAACGCATTAATCTCGGAGAGGGCTTCAAGCACACCAAATGAGCACAGTAATCGAACCGCCTGTCGAGCAGGCTGAGAAAAACCTTGTAGAAGTAGAAGCAGTTACGATCCGTTTTGCCGGAGACTCCGGCGACGGTATGCAGTTGACCGGCACGCAGTTTACAAACACCTCCGCCGTAGTCGGCAATGACATCTCAACGCTACCCGATTTCCCCGCCGAGATTCGCGCGCCAGCGGGGAGTTTGCCGGGTGTCAGCGGCTTCCAATTGAACTTCTCCAGCCAGGACATCAAGACCCCCGGTGATCAGCCCAGCGTTTTGGTGGCGATGAATCCCGCGGCGTTGAAAGTGAACCTTGCTGACCTGGAAGACGGTGGCACGATCATAGTCAACATCGACGGCTTTACTAAAGAGAACTTGAAGTACGCGAATTATGCGACCAATCCTCTCGACGATGGCTCACTCGCCGGCTACCGCGTGCACAAACTGCCAATCACCACGCTCAACATGAATGCCCTCAAGGGCAGCGTTGAGCTTTCGCGCAAGGAGATCGATCGCTCTAAGAATTTCTTCGCGCTCGGTGTGCTCTATTGGCTTTACGATCGACCGATGGAGAACACCCTCGATTGGATTACTGCAAAGTTCGGGAAGAATCCGGAATTGGCCAAGGCAAATGAGATAGCGCTCAGAACCGGTTACAACTTCGCCGACACGACTGAACTTTTCACGACTCATTTCACTATCAAGAAGGCGAAAATTGCTCCCGGCAAATATCGAAAGATTACAGGCAACGAAGCGACTGCCCTTGGTTTCGTGGCTGCCTCCCAACTCGCCGGCCGGCCTTTGTTCTACGGTTCTTATCCCATCACGCCCGCATCTGACATCCTTCATGAACTGGCTCGGCACAAGAGTTTTGGCGTTAAGACGTTTCAGGCTGAGGACGAGATTGCTGCCGTATGTTCGGCAATCGGAGCCAGCTTTGTAGGCC
>JBPCIQ010000291.1:0-7650 GCA_051006135.1 Pyrinomonadaceae bacterium
CCTGATATGCAGGATTTGCCGGCCATAATTTATGCAGCACTATTCCAATAAGCCACAGGAGAATGGCGGTCGTTATAGTTAGCACCACCCAAAACTGCCAGTATGATCCAAAGGTTTGCTGCCATCCTGGGTCGATGGTGTGGGACACGTTAACGTTCAGTGCTGCTGGAGTAATTAGACGCGAAACCAGTTGCATCACGAGATACCAGCCGAGGGCATAAAGCCAGGCTCCGCGATCCATCCTCACTTTTTTAAGGACCACCAACCCAACAACTATCCCGCCGACATGCGCCAACGTGGAAGAGAGTGCCAATCCCCAAGCCAGCGCGACGTATAAAAGCCAGACCACGAGTCCGGGAATCAGCCAGATAACCGCGACACGTGTAAAGAGCGGCCGATTTAGAAAGAGCCCAAGTGCCAGTAATAAATTTCCAATATTGCACATCCAAAGCATGTGGCCCAATTCATTAATTCTCCAGTAATGAATTGCTTGACCCAGAAAAAAGATCAGTGGCAAAAATCCAAGTAGTCGAAAGCGCAGATCGGTTCGCGCTTTTAGCGACAATTCTGGTGCATCAGTGGCGTAGCGGTCGTGCATGGATTAATAGTCAAAAGTCTACAACGGTTATGCTATCCTTTCCCTCGTACGAACTCTGGTTTTCCGTTTTAGAATAGCATCCACATTGTGCGATCCTGAAAACAGTTCCAGCTGTTGAGCAGATTAGAAATAAGTCTCATCTGTTCAGCCGAGCCCAGCACTTAACATGGCGTCATTAGAAGATCTCTTAACCAAATCCATACCTGAACTGAGGGTTCGATTTATCGATCAAGCCCGACCGGTGCCCAAAGGGCTGGTCGAAGCACTTGAAACTGATGCTCGCCAAGGCGCTCAGCACCTTGCCAAACGTATTCGCGAACGTTGGCGCAGCAATCGCGCCGAGGGTCAACGGTTACATTGTCTCTTAAGGTTTGAAATTGAGCTCTGGTCACAGGGATACACACTCGTGGCTGGCGTTGATGAGGCGGGTATGGCGCCACTGGCAGGACCTGTCGTAGCCGGCGCCGTCATCCTTCCACAAAACTACAAACTCCGCGGTCTTAACGATTCAAAGAAGATTCTTGATCGGGAGACTCGAGAGGAGTTAGCGAAACAGATTAAGAGCGACGCCGTGTGTTGGTCGTTTGGTTTTGCTGAAGTCGAAGAGATTGATCGGATTAATATCTATCACGCGGGTCTCCTCGCCATGCAGCGGGCTTATAAAGGGCTGAGTTGTCTTCCCGATTTTGTTCTGGTCGACGCCCGCCGGATCCCAAACTGTCCCTCCCCGCAGCGCGGAATCATCCACGGAGACGCCTTATCGGCAAGCATCGCCGCCGCCTCGATTATCGCTAAGACTACGCGCGACGCTCACATGATCGAACTCGATCAGCAATACTCAGGTTATGGCCTCGCTTCGCACAAGGGCTATCCGACGCCGGAACATTGTCGCGTGCTGAAAGAACTCGGCGCATTACCAATTCATAGGAGAAGTTTTGCGCGAGTGCGCGAAGTGCTCGGCCTCGATCCGGTTCAAGCCGGACTGTTCGAGGAGAGTGATTGCGTTAACTCAGGAGACACCATCGCTGTTCACGCCTTGTAGCAAGGGCTTATCTTAGAAACAGAACTTAATAGTGGACACTTAAAGAATCACCTTAGGGCTGCACCCGATGGCTTCGCTAACCGAATACAAGAAGAAACGACGATTCAGCAAAACCCCGGAACCGGGCCCACAGGAGAAGCGGACCAGGACAGGGCGAATGTTCGTCGTGCAGAAACATCGCGCCACCCAGCTTCATTACGATTTCCGGCTGGAGGCTGATGGTGTTTTGAAGTCCTGGGCAGTGCCGAAGGGGCCTTCGCTTGATCCGACTGTTAAGCGTCTGGCGATGCAGGTCGAGGATCACCCCGTGGATTACGCCAAGTTTGAAGGTGTGATACCCGAGGGAGAGTATGGCGGCGGCACCGTCATGGTTTGGGATTACGGAACGTACAAGCCCGAAAACACAGATGATGTGGGCGCAGCCTTACGCAAAGGCGAGTTAAAGTTTTCCCTTAACGGCAAAAAGCTGAAGGGTTCGTGGGTGCTGGTCCGCACAAGAGACCGCCAATGGCTGCTGATCAAGCATCGCGAGTACTACACCACCGAAGAGGAAGTGGCGGACGTCGCCCCGGTATCAATCCTAACGCGGAGAACGTTAGCTGAGATTGCGGAAGATGAAGGAGGCAACATCAAGAAGGCCTCAACCGGCGATCCCAAAAGAATTCCACCACGTACAGGCGTCAAACGCCGCAAAAAGAATCAGAAGGCTAAAGTCTGGCATAGCAGCCATAGCAGCTGAGATCTCACTTTAACTTACAACACTCCGATAGAAGTTATCCTTACCCCAACAAACCTTCATACGACAGCGTTCCATCAATAATTTGGGCGGCGCTTGAAAAGGGATGAGTCTCGCTGCGCTTCGCATCTACGATGTGTAACACTTCGATTCCCAGCATTTTTAGATAGTCTGCTATCAGACCCCGGTGACAGCGCCACCACAGCGCCTCGGCACACATAATGGCGGTGCGCTCCACCTTGGCAATGTCGAGCAACTGATCAATTCCAACTCGGAAGCCTTCGCTCTCCATGTAATCGGCGTAGGCGCGAAACGATGAATTCTTCCAGGCCGTGTTTTTGGAGTTAGGTAAGGGACGGCGGCGGCCACCCAGCGCGGGAAGATGGTGATACTTCATCCCAAGTGGTGGCAGGGATTCCGCCAACTGCTGCTGATTGAATTGAGGGTATCTACGCGAGCCCGGAAAGCTTCTGACATCGACCAGATTCCTGACGTTATGCGCGACAAGGATTTGGCTAAACTCATCTTCTGATCGAGTGGAATGCCCAATCGTGTCCACGGAGACTGGGACAACCTCAGTTCCCACTTCAACTGATTCTTTCACTACCTCTCCAAAACAAAAATGCTTCAATCCCGTTCCCGCACATCTGGCTTACAGTTATCCGGCTTGGGCTTACGGTAATTAAAGTTAACGTCCAGGATGAGCTGTCTGCTTGCCGACTTCTAAGGTAATAGGTCAATCAGCATGTTGCTCCTGAACCCATCGCGGCGCGCAGCCTTGTCGAAGCCCGGTGAGGCCCGTAAGGCATGGCACGGCCCAAGCGAAAGTTAAAGGTAAGCTTCAAGTTTAAACCGCCCTCGTTTTGCCAACAGCGGTTTCCATAGGTCTCCTAATCGACGTACTCGCGCGGGTACGTTATCCAGCCGGAAGGCTTCAATCTTCACCCCGTCTTCCAGTTCGCTCCATTCCACCGGTGTTGAGACCGATGCCTCAGGTCTCGGCCTTACCGAGTAAATGGAAGCCAACGTGCGCCCCCAGGAATTCTGATTGTAGTCGACTAGTACTCTGCCCTTAGGTCTCTTCGAAACCTGGTATACGGCTGTGAGTAGGGCTGGTGCCTCAGCCGCAAGAGCGTGGGCGAACTCCTTTGCGAAGCCCCATACCTGTTTTTGAGTCGGACCCCGCTCGATGGGGACGTAAACATGTATCCCCTTCGAACCGGTCGTTTTCGCGTAACACGGTATCTTAAGGGAATCGAGTGCCCGGCGGATAAAAAGGGCAGCCTCTACAACCTTGGCGAAATCTGCGCCGGGGACCGGGTCCAGGTCGAAATGAAGATAGTCTGGTCGGTCCACATCGTCGCATCGCGCGTACCACTGATTGAGGTCAATGCAGCCAAGATTAATCACCCACAGCAACGAGGGCAGGTCCTGAATCATTGGGAAATCAATTATGTTGCCGGATGAGTGTTCAATACTGCAGATCTCAATCCACTCCGGCCGCGGTGTCGGCGCTCGCTTCATGAAGAAAAACTCACCAGCCGCGCCGTTTGGATATCTCTTCATCACCATGGCCCGGTCAGCCAAATGTGGCAACAGGGCGGGTGAAACATCCGCGTAATATTGGATGAGGTCGCGTTTGGCAATTCCCAGTTCAGGCCAAAAAGGCTTTCGCAGATTTGTTAACCTTACAACGCGACCCTCAAAATCGAGTTCGATATCCCGAGCATCCTTCGGAATCGTTGGAATTGTGATAGTGGCAGAGCGTCTTTTCGCAGCGTTCCTGGAAGGAGTGGCTGAGCGCCGAATGTGCGCCGGATGATAATCCCGCGAGGGTGCTTTCGTCGGCTTGGGCATCTCTTAAAGTAAAACTTAAACTAATACAGGGCCGTTCTTCGGTAGACAACAAGGTAACTGATTCTTTTGAGCCGCAGTGAACGGGAAGGGGATGAGCTCGCGCCAAGCTCTGAAGTTAATGTATCACCTTAGCGCAGGAGGTTCTGGAAGGGGCCTGATCAGGAGCCCGGCACCTGTTCGGGGGGGATTTCCTCAATCTCTTTCTCAATGGATCGGAGGCCTTTTATTAATACCTCGCGATGGGCGGGATGGCTGGCCCGCTCCAACTGTTCCAGTATTCGAGACCGTGAGAGCTTCAGCGAATCCAAGCGCAGCAAGCGCGCACGTGTCTCAGCCGTGGCACTTACCTTTATCGCTTCGTCGGTGCGCCGGTGCCCTTCCTCGATTTGTTCTTCAACTGCCTTGCTTTCCCATCCTCGAGCCACGTGTAACCTCCAACTGATTGAATGGCACGCAACCTGGCGCACCAGGACTGCCTAATTCGGGTCATGCCAGTTATCAAACAATGGTGCCGTCTTTAATCACCGCATTCTTAGGAACGACTATGATGCCGTCACGAATGTAGTAGGAAGAGCCATCTCCATCAGCGTGCAAGATTCCCGCTTCATTTATCAATCGCACTCCCATACCTATACGAGCGTTCTTATCAATAATAGCTCGCTTAATAAGTGTGCCTTCTCCAATTCCCATGCGCGGTACCCCTGCGGCGAAATCATCACGCATCTCGTCAAGCGTCTGGTAATAATCGGCCCCCATCATGAACGATACGTCGAGCTGCACTCCCTTTGAGACTCGACTTCTCAAGCCGATTACGGAATTTGATATGTCGGCTCCATCGATGATGCAACCATCGCTCATGATCGAATCGCGAATATGTGACTCCAGAATCTTGGAAGGGGGCAAATAACGCGCCCTCGTATAGACCGGAGCTTCTGCATCAAACAGATTGAATTTCGGAATCTTGGCCGTCAGATCTATATTCGCTCTGTAGAAGGCGCTGATGGTTCCGATATCTTCCCAGTACCCATCGAAAACGAAAGCTTGCACCTTACCGTATTTGATAGCCCCGGGAATAACCTCTCTGCCAAAATCAACCCATGTAGGATCTTCTTTCAGCAGCTGTTCCAACCGGTCATACTTAAAAACATAAATTCCCATCGACGCCAGATATGGACGCGCAATTGCTTCCTCAACGCTCAGTCCCAGGTTCTGAGTATCCACCCGCATCGACTCCAGTTCTTCACCAGTTGGCTTTTCTTTAAACTCAACGATGCGCCCACTCTCGTCCGTTTTCAGCAAACCAAAATCGCTAGCCGACTGTGGATCACTAGGAATCACAGAAACAGTTACATCTGCGTCGGTTTCGAAGTGACGGTCGAGAAACTTGCGGTAGTCCATTCTATAGAGGTGGTCACCAGAGAGTATTAGCAAGGTATCGATACCCCAGTCCCTAATGTGCGGAAGAACCTGACGCACGGCGTCGGCAGTGCCCTGGAACCATTGCGGACTTTCCGGCGTCTGTTCCGCGGCCAGGATCTCAACAAAACCATCCGAGAAAAAAGAAAAACGGTAAGTCTGAGCAATGTGCCGGTTGAGTGAGGCCGAGTTGTACTGAGTGAGAACGAACATCTTCAGAACCTCGGAGTTGATGCAATTCGAGATCGCCACGTCAACGAGGCGGTAGTTACCCCCTAACGGAACAGCGGGCTTCGAACGATGTTGGGTAAGCGGGAATAGGCGCGTACCAGCGCCTCCGCCGAGCAACACAGCGAGCAGTTTGCGGCTTGCGGGCATCTCTCTTAACCGGATGTTGGAATTGAATTCAGAATAGCAGCATAGACGCAAAGCCTTGCAACTATCAAGAACTTTGCTGGTCTGGACCAACTTTTATGAGGAAGAGACGCTGGGTCTTGCGATTAGTAAGCCAACCCGGTGCTACCTGATGGTCTACCGCCGTCAGCTTCCTGGGCAATCTTAACGCCGACGCTCGCGCCGATTCGCGTTGCGCCGGCCTCAACTAACTTGCGTGCGTCTGCCAAGCCTTTGACCCCTCCGGAGGCCTTCACGCCCAGTTCTGGGCCGACGGTGCGGCGCATCAAAGCGATATCTGCGACTGTTGCTCCCCCCTTCGCGAACCCGGTTGAGGTCTTTACAAAGTCTGCGCCCGCCTTTTTTGCTGCCAGACATGCGCGCACCTTCTCGTCATCGGTTAGCAGCGCCGTTTCGATGATTACCTTGCAAGTGACATCATATTCGTGAGCAACTTCGACTACTGAGCGGATATCGTGCTCAACCAGGCAATCATCGCCGCTCTTCAGCGCACCGACATTTATCACCATGTCCACTTCGCGCGCACCATCGAAGATCGTCCGCCGAGCCTCGTAAGCCTTAACATCCGACAGCGTGGCGCCGAGTGGAAATCCTATGACGGTACAGACCGGAACACCGCTACCACGCAGATTACATGAAGCAGCACGCACCCACGTTGGATTTACACAAACGGATGCGAAGTGATAGCGCGCTGCTTCTTCACACAGGCGTTTGATGTCTTCATCAGTTGCTTCTGGTTTCAACAAAGTGTGATCGATCAGGCTCGCCCAGTCTCGCGCCGAAGCGGTTTCCCCAAGCACCAGGCCGAGGCGTGAAGCTCCGGCGTCAACTACGCGATGCATGCGCTCCGGACAACGGTTGAAACACTCCGAGGTGCAACCGCAAAGCAAAGCCTGGTCGCTTTCGACTCCGCTTCCGGCTCCATTGAGACGGGCGACTATCGCGTCCGTGATCTGCTCAATCAGTACTTCCAGTTCGCCGTTTGGTGGATAGGACATTATTACCTTGCTTATTGCCGATATTGACGTTCGATCGCATCGATCTTTGCGACGCGTTTGCGGTGGCGGTCCTCGCTGATCTCGGTTGCAAGCCAGGAAGTGACAATCTCGCGCATTTGCAGGCTCGTAATAGTCGTACTACCCAGCGTCAGTACGTTGGCATCATTATGCTCACGCGAGTTGCGTGCGACCGAGGCCGAGTAGCACGCTGCGGCTCTGACTCCCGGAACTTTATTCGCAGTCATCGCGCTGCCCACACCGGCGCCATCGATAATGATTCCAACATCCACCGTTCCATCGGCAACCGCTTTAGCGACGGCATGAGCCAGGTCGGGATAATCAACAGCCTCTTCAGAGTTGGTGCCGAAATCATGAACGCGATGGCCAGACTCATTGAGGAATCCTTTGAGTTCCTCTTTCATCTTGAACCCGCCATGGTCAGCACCAATCCCTATCATTCTGGAAGTTTTGGACCCGCGCCGCGGAACCCGACGAACAAGCTCGATCTTTCTCTCGCTTATGATGTCCGCGGCCAGTGGCGTCAAGCGCGCACCTTCAGCGATCCGCAGAACTGCGCCAGGTTCTAAAC